>CAZXDD010000395.1:0-7448 GCA_964639415.1 uncultured Armatimonadia bacterium | reverse complement strand
GTGCCCTGTCACCCGTTTCATGCCGTCCACGCGGCCCAGCGCCCCGCAGTAAGCCCGCCCAGGGGCGAGATGGGAGCCAACGTGGGCAACCTCGTGCTGGCTCAACTCAACGTCGGCGGCACCGAGAGGCCCGTTGACGTGCTCCTGGACGAGTTGGTGGCCCTCCCCGCACACCGCGAGGGCCGGGCCGGCAGGCTCTTTGATCTCTCGTTGCTCCCCGCCGGCGGCTGGGACCATGCAGGCCCTGAGGGACCCGTGACGGTGGACAACCTGCTGGGCCTGCCGGAGGGCACCGTGCTGCCCGGCACCATCCACGGTATCCGCAACCATGCGGACCTCCACAACCCGCCGACATTCGTCTGCCGCTACCCGGACCCGGGCGGCTTCGGGGTGAAGATCGGGCGGACCTCGGGCTACGGCGGTTCGCGGCTGATCATCAAGGTGGACGGCGAGGAGGCACTGCGCCGCGACTTCCCCGGTGAGACGGAGACCGCGCTCACGCAGTACCAGGGGTACTACTCGGTGGAGGTTCCGGCGGGCGAGCACACGATCACGGTGGACAATGACGGCAATGACTGGATCACGGTGGAGGCCTACTGCTTCGAGAACTACCGCACCGCCGGGGCGCGCTATCGCCGGGAGGACGGGCGGATGGAGGTGCGTCTGCTGGGGGCGGACGGACGGCCGGTGACCGACGCTGAGGCCTCTATCGACGTGGTCGGGACGCTGATGGAGTGTGCCCCTGAGGCCGACGGGGCATTGTGCAGCGAGGTGCTGTGGGGCCGGTTCGCGCCGGGTACCTACCCGGTGACGGTTGTGGCTCGGCGTGGCGGAGAGCCGGTCTTCACCACGGAGCTGCGGGTGCGTCTCGGCCGGCCGCGGCTGCGGACGGCGAGGGCGGCGTACCCCGTCACGGAGGATGTCACGGTACTTTTGCGGTACGCCAATGAGGCCGGGGCGCCGCTGAGCGGGCGCTCCGTGAAGCTGCTGGTGGATGAGCGGGCAGTGGACTGCTCCGAGGTCGAGCCGGGTACCTACTCAGCGCATCTGGGCAGACTGCCGGCGGGACGCTATTTCGCCTTCGCCACGGCCGACGACGGCCCCACGGCGGACGTGCCCTTCCTCGTCTACGACGCTCAAGCCAGGCCGTGGGAGACCGAAAGCCCGGCGAGGCTGGGCGACAACGGGTGGCTCAAGACCGCCGACGGCAAGGCGTACGTGCCCTGGGGCTACGCGACCATCAGCCTGTACGCGCCGGACGCGGAGGTGGCGGCGGGCCTGGCGGGGCCGTCTTTGTGGTCGCAGGCCTCGGACGAGGACATCCTCAACTGGATCGGGATGCTGGCGGCCTGCGGCGTGAACTGCGTGCGGTTTGGGGTCAACGTGGGGACGCGCTCGATCTGCGGCGACCTGGGCGGCAGGGCCAACCCTGAGGTGATCGCGGCCCTGCACAGGTTCCTGGACCTCATCGCCCCCCTGGGCGTGCGGGCCATCCCCGTCATGTGGTGGGGACACTACCGCAACTTCGGCTATGACAACATCGCCGCCTACGACGCGCTGATCCAGACCCAGGCCGACTGGTTCACCAACCCGGAGGCTCTCAGGCTCCAGAAGCAGTACGTGGCCGAAGTGGTCGCACAGTTCAGGGACGACCCGCGGATTCTGGCGTGGGAGGTGATGAATGAGACCTACCGGGCGGGGGAAGACCTGCTTGCGGCGGTGAGATGGACCAACGAGATCGCCGCCGTGATCCGTCAGCAGTCGCCGCACCATCTGATCACCACCAGCGCCTGCGAGGCCACGCCCGGCCCGGAACTGGAATGGAACCGCAAGGCGGACATCGACTTCTTCAACTATCACGCCTACCCCATGTATCCCGACTACCGATCGTACCGGACGCTGGCCGGAGACTCCCCGCGCGAGATGGGGAACTACGCGGCGGTGATGACGCTCTACAACCGTCTCGGCCCGAAGGTGAGCATCCTGGGCGAGGCGGGCAACGACCGCGCGAGGGAAGCCAACTACCCCGAGCTGAGGGCGCTCATCACCCGCGACTGCCTGTGGCTGTCGTTCCTGAACGGCTCACCCGGAGGCATCTCGTGGGATGCCATCGCCGATGCCAGAGAGTTCTCGGTGCTATCCCGAATCGCCCAGAGGGTGGACTGGACGAGGTTTGGGCCGGCTCCCGCCGCTGCGGTGGTGGAGGTCTCCGACCCGGACGCCCAACTGCCGCAGCTCGCCCGCTATACCTGGTGGTCCTTGGAGAGATGCATCCCGCTGCGGTTCGTGAGCCCGGGCACGCCCCTCGGGCCGGAGCAGCTCCCGCTGCCGCCGGATCGCTTCGCCCCTCCGGAGGACGAGCCCCGGACTGCCCTGCGGGTCAGCGCCGGGTTCCAGGGCGCCTACCTGCAGTCGGAGGACGGGAAGGTCTTCATCGCCTACGTCCGCAGGGTCGGCGCGGTTCCGAGGATCAACACGCGAGTGCGCTCACCTGAGGCTCTGAGCATACGGGTGACGCCCCCATCCCGGGGGACGCTGGAGGTCTGGGACCTCGATCTCAAGCGCGTGGTGAAAGAGATGCCGGTTGAGGGGCCGGTGGCGATCGATCTGGGCCGCACGGCGCATGACTACGCATTGGCGCTGAGGCCATAGGGAGTCTCGGCGCCGCTCCCCGAGGGCCACACCGGAGGTCGGGCGTCGGACAGGCCGATGCGAACGGGTGGCGATGCCGAGAGACGGCAGGGGCCGAGGAGGGAACGCGCATGGCGCGACAACGGTGCTTCATTCTCGCAGCGCTGGCGCTGATTTCAGTTCAGGAGGCGGCCATGGGTGACAACGGCTCTGTAGACTGGGTGTGCGTGGCCGAGGACGTCGCGTGGGCGCCGCGAGACTCGTGCGGCGAGGTGGTGTTCGATGGCAGGATGTGGCTCCTGGGAGGCTGGTTCAACTCCGAGAGCATCGGCCCACGCGACGTGTGGTCTTCGTCCGACGGTGTCCACTGGAGCGAGGCCACCCATGAGGCCGGCTGGAGACACGGGGACCTGCCGACGGCCGTGGTGTTTGGCGGCAGGATGTGGTTCATGGGGGGCTGGTATGCGGGAAGATTGCCGGAGGGATGTGCCGGTTCGGAGGTGTGGTCGTCGCAAGACGGGGTAGAATGGGACTGTGCCACCGAGCAGGCGGGCTGGAGCCCCCGGATCGGCGCGGCGGGCGTGGTCTTCAAAGACAAGATGTGGATTCTGGGCGGGCTGGAGCAATACTTCTTCGGTGACGAGAGCCACCTGCGCAACGATGTGTGGTGCACCGAGGACGGCGCCACGTGGCGACAGGTCACAGACAGGGCGCCATGGTCGCCGCGCGCGTTTCACGGCGCCCTCGTCTTCGACGGCAAGATCTGGGTGTTCGGCGGCGGCAACTATCTCCCCACCTACAGGGGCTACAACGACGTCTGGTGCTCCGAGGACGGGCTCCACTGGACACAGGTCACGGAGCATGCCGGATGGGCGCCGAGAATCTGGTTCTCGGCGGTGGTCTACAGGGGCTGCATGTGGGTGTTGGGGGGCTGGGCGAACGATCCGTCCCGCAACTTCGGGGACGTGTGGTACAGCAGGGACGGCCTGCAGTGGCACGAGCTTAGAACGGAGACCATCTGGTCTCAGCGCCACGAGCACTCGACGTACGTGCACGATGACAGGATCTGGGTGGTGGGCGGGAATGCGTGGCCGCTGGTAGACGACGTGTGGCAACTGTCGCTGCCGCAAGACTGGTCCGGGGCAGGGTGACAGGCGGAACCATTGCGGGGCGATGACCCGTCCCCCGTCACGGTGACCGCCGAGGAGCGGGACCTTTGTGGTCGCGAGGGCGGCGCTCGAGATGACAGAGGGCGGGCCGATGAGGCACGAACTTTGCCATGTGCACCGACGTAACGTCACCTACACTCACGAGGCGAAGATACCGTGCGGATCACCACCGACTGGCACATCCACTCACGCAACTCCTGCGACGAAGCCTCTCTTGTCATGGCCGACCTGGTGACACAGGCGTCCGAGCAGGGGATCCAGAGCTATGGGGTCACCGACCACCTGCACACCCCCCACAACGTGCAGGACGTCGTGGCATCTCGCGAGGAGTACCTGGCCTGCCGTCCGGGGCGCGGCTTTCATTTCGGGATCGAGCTCAGTGTGGTGTCGGTCTGGGAGCTGGATGAGCTGAGGGTGCGCCAGGAGCGCTACACCTACGGCATCCGCGAGGGGGGGCCTCCGGGAGCCGAGCCGTCGCTGGGGGCTTCCGCCGAGGCGCTGCACGCCTTCGGAGTGGAGTACGTCGTCGCCGGGGTCCACTGGCCACTGTACCTGCCCCCCGACCGCGACGCGATCATCGCCGACTACCACCGCCAGAACATGTTCCTGGCCACTCACCCTCTGGTGGATGTCATCGCCCATCCCTGGTGGTGGATGGGCTACTGGAAGGACGCGGACGGCCGCTACACGACCGACCCCTGGCTGGATGACTTCGGCAAGATCCCCCGGTCGATGCACGACGAGTTCGCCGCGGCCGCGGTGGAGCACGGCAAGGCAGTGGAGATCAACCTGAGCGCCACCCTGATGAACCAGTCCTACCCGGAGAGTTTCGGCCCTCAGTATCTGGAGTACCTGGCGGACCTCGCCGCCGGGGGTGTGACGTTCAGTATCGGCTCCGACTGTCACAGCGCCACATACGCCCCGGATTTCGAGAGGGCGGGCGCGATGCTGGACAGCATCGGTATTGCCGAAGAGGACCTGTGGCGCCTGCCGGATCGCGAGCAGTATCCGAGCGGCGAGCCGATGGCGGGGAAACGTCCCGCCACGGCCACACCAAGGCCCTGAGCATCGCGGGGCAGGGCAATGTGCGCGGTTGGACCGCCGGCGGCCCCCGGGACGCTTGCCGTCCGTCGCCTTCTTCGGACACCACCATCCACCCCGAACCTGCCCCATGCAAAAGGGAGTGCTAAGGCAGGCGCCTGCATCGCCGGCCGAGGCAAGAGGTATTGCCCCATCGGGCGCGGAATTACGTCGCGGTGCGAATGCAGTTCGGGCCACTCGACAGGAGGCAATACCACATGAGCGGCAAGGTGAAGGTGGCGCTCATCGGCGCCGGGGGCATGGCCAATAGCGTCCATTACCCCTCGCTCGCCGTCTTCGACGACGTAGAGATGGTCGGCCTGTGTGACCTGGTCCCCGACAAGCTCCAGGCGACCGCGGAGAAGTTCGGGATCGAGCGCACGTTCTCGGACTATAGGCAGATGATCGAGGAGACGGCACCGGACGCCGTGTACGTGCTGATGCCCCCGCATCACCTGTTTGACATCGCGTTCCACGTGCTGAGCCAGAAGCTGCACCTGTTCCAGGAGAAGCCGCCTGGTGTGACCGCGGAGCAGACTCGGCAGATGGCCAACTGCGCCGAGGCGAATGGCTGCATCTCCCTGGTGGGCTTCAACCGCCGCTACATCCCGCTCATGGTGCAGTGCCGCAATCGCGTGCGCGACCGGGGCGGCCCGGTCACCCAGGCGATGAGCAGCTTCTACAAGTGGCACACAGCGGGGCCCTACTACAACGGGGCCATCGACATCCTCAGTTGCGATGCCGTGCATGCCGTGGACACGCTCCGGTTCCTGGGGGGTGACGTGAGCAAGGTGGTGGGCGAGGTGTCTTCTCAGGGCATGTCCTTCGACACCCGCTTCAACGCCCTGGTGCAGTACGAGAGCGGGGGTGCCGGCGTGCTCTTGACCAACTGGCGCGTGGGTGGCCGCATCCACCAGTTCGAGCTGCACGGCGAGGGCATCTCGTGCTATGTGGACCCCAACACGACGGCGGAGGTCTATGAGGACGGCGCGGCGGAGCCGGAGATCATCACGACGCAGGAGGCCGCCGGCAGCGATGAGAACCGGGTCTACTACGGGTTCGAGGGCGAGAACCGCGCTTTTATCGATGCGGTGAAGTCGGGACAACAGCCCGAGAGTTGCCTGCGCGATGCGGTCAAGACGATGGAACTGGTGGATGATATCTACCATAGCCGGCTGTAGGCGTCCGGCGGATCGAGGGGTACAGAGGCCCGGCGGCACTGAGAAATCATTCAGCTGGGCAGGAGGAGTATCCGGGCCGACGGCGAACAGTGCACCAGAATTCGGAAGTGGTATCGGTCCGGACCTCGGACCGGTGCTCGGGCCCCAGGCCCAACTCGCAGACAGGGAGGGAAAAGCTCTATGGACAAGCAGGCCAGTCCACTGGCGATCGTTATCGCGATCCTGGTACTGATCGTGGTCTTCGTCGTCGTGTGGAAACTAACGTTCGGCAAGAAGGCCCCGCCCGAGGACCAGGGCATGATGATGAACGGCATGCCCGGCGGGATGCCCGGCGGCGGCCCGATGCCCGGCGGTGGAATGCCCGGTGGCGGAATGCCCGGCGGTGCCGCACCACCCGCCCAGTAGCGTGTCGCACCGTCCCGGCGCGCGGCGGCCCAACTGACCACGGCCTCCGACAGCCCCGGTCCACGGATGCGACGCCAACCAGCGACGTGATGCCACGGAGACAGGCCATGCGCCATGCAGGCCTGTCTCCGTCGTCTTCCGGTGGCCCCGTCTCCGACCGGGCCACCGCCCGGCGGGCCTCTCGCGACACGGAAGCCCCGGCTTCGTGCACCCACGACAGACGGCGGAGTGCCGCCCCTGCAGGGCCCTATTCGACCTGCAGCCGCACCGGCGCCTCGTCGTCCGCACCCATCGTCACACGGGCCGTCGCCGCTTTGCCGTCGACCTCCGCGGTCACCTCATGCTCCCCGCGGAAGGCGCGGAGCCGCGCCGAGCCGCCGTCGTCCGTTCGGCCCTCCCACCGCGTCCACCAACGATTGAGCACGAGGTCCTCGTAGGCCTCCTGAGCCGGCCTCTTGCTCCAGTCCTGCCGGAACATGGCGGCGCCGTCCTTCGCCCGCCAGTGAGAGCCCTCCCAGAAACCCCACTGGATGAAGCCCTGCACCGCAAGATGGCTGAAGGCGGCAATCATGAAGTCCCGCACATACTCCGCGTGTACCGCGTCGTCGCGGCAGCCCAGGTCGAACTCGGTGATCTCCAGGGGAAGGCCGAAGGCGGCCCACTCGTCCAGGATCTCCAGCACACGGTGGATGGGGGTGAGTGGCACGCTCATGTGCCCCTGAATGCCCAGGACATCCACGGGGGCCCCGCGCTGTAGCAGGTAGCGGATGCGCGCGGCGACCCCGGCGCGGTAGGCGGGGCTCTCGTTCACGATGCCGTAGTCGTTGTAGCACAGGAGGGCCTCGGGATCGGCCTCCCGCGCCCAGTGGAAGGCATCAGCGAAGGCTTCCCAGCCCACCTCGTCCCACACTTCCGTGTTGGAGCCGGCCTCGTTCACAGATCGGAAGAGCACACGTCTGAACTCCAGTCACCGCTCATTATC
>CAZXDD010000394.1:0-7483 GCA_964639415.1 uncultured Armatimonadia bacterium | reverse complement strand
CCCTATGCCCAGCTTCTGCTTTGCGTCGCCGCTGGAGTGTTGCTCATTGGAACGGCTGCAAAAGCTGCTTGCGCGTGCCGGAATCGCCTCCCGTCGCGCCGGCGAGCAGATCATCCTGTCGGGCAGAGTGACCATTGACGGCCAGGTGGTCTCGCAGTTGGGTGTCAAGGCGGACCCTGCGGTGCAGGAGATCGCCGTGGACGGCAGGCCTCTAGTCCTGCCGGAGGCCACCCATGCGCTCATGCTCAACAAGCCCGCCGGCGTGCTTTCCACTCGGGAAGACGATCGAGGCCGTCTTTCCGTGATGGACTTCGTCGCCGAGGACCTCCGCCGCCTGGTGTACCCGGTCGGTCGGCTGGACAAGGACAGCACCGGCCTGCTCTTGCTCCTCAACGACGGCGCTTTGGCCTTCAGGCTCACGCACCCGTCGTACCACGTTCCCAAGACCTACAGTGTCCTGGCCTCCCGTCCGCTGAGCGCGGAGGAAACCCGGCTGCTGAGCGCGGGCGTTGAACTGGAGGACGGTGTGACCGCGCCGGCTCAGGTCGTGGCCGAGGCCGGACACCCGGAGCGGCTGCACATCGTGCTTTGTGAGGGGCGCAAGCGCCAGATTCGCCGCATGCTGCAGGCCGTCGGAGTGCAGACGCTGTCGCTGGAGCGCATCGCCATGGGGCCACTGCAACTGGGCGCGCTGCCGGAGGGTGCCGTGCGCGAGCTGGCTTCCCGGGAGCTGTCGGCGCTCAGGAGGGCCGTTGGTCTACCGGAATGAAACGACTTGGCCCCTCCTCCCCGCCCCAGTTCACCCCGTGGATCGTCTGGTCGTGCGGTCTGGCCGCCGCGGCCGCCGGAGTGGGCGGCGCCCTCCTCTTGGCCAACTGGCTGCTGCCCCTGGGGCGCGAGGGTATCTGGCAGTGGTCGCTGCGCAAGCAGGCCCTTCCGCTGTTGCCCTGGACATGGCCGGCGGCCATCGCTCTGGCCGTCGTCGGCCTGGCCGCTCTGGACAGTCTCCGCCTCGGTAGGGCTCCCTCACGTCTGAGTACCACATTGCTCGTCTTGTGCCTCACGATCTGCTCCGGGACGCTGATGGTGGCCTTCATCGTGGACGACAGGGACTATCCGCCCCGGGCGGCGGCGGCGATCCTCGGCGACGCCTCCATGGGCTATTACCTGCAGGCGACGAAGGTCTCCTCGGTGGCAGACTACCTGCGGGAGGTGGAGCCACGCACCAGTCGCGGCCACGTCCCGGAGCGTGTGGCCACACACCCACCGGGGCCGGTGCTGTACTATCGCGCGGCGCGAGCGTGGCTCTCGGCGCGCCCCGCACTGATGGCCAGGCTGCTGCGGTTGCAGGAGGACTGGTCGGGTGACAGGGGGTTGGCGGCCGGCCTGCTGGTGGCGCGGAGGGTTTCGACCTTCGGGCCGGACAGAAGCGACCTGGTCATCGCCTTCTGGGCCGGGCTGGCGCTGACCCTGCTGGCGCCGCTGGTCGTCCCCGTGGCCTTCTGGATCGGCGCGGTCGCCGCCGACCGGCGCGTGGGCCTCACCGCCGCCGTCCCGGCCGCCTGCATCCCGTCGGTGGTGTGCTTCAGCCCCTCTATCGAGACGCCCGGCACCCTGCTGGCGGGGCTGTGTGTGGCCCTGTGGCTGTGGGCCCTGCGGGACAAGGCGTGGCCGCCGGCACTGGCCTGCGGCGCGCTGCTGATGCTGGGGATGTTCTGGACCTTCGGTCTTCTGGCCACCGCCGCCGTGCTTTTCGTGATCGCCGCGGTGGGGTCCCTGGACACCGGCCGCCGGCGCGACTTGTGGGCACCGGTCGCCGCCGCCGCGGTGGGGTTCCTGGGCCTGGGTGCGATCGGCTATCTGCTCCCGGGCTACAATACGGTAACGAGCATGCTGGCCTCGCTGGCCACGCAGCGGCAGGTGATGGAGGACACCGCCCGCCCGTACCTGCTGTCGATCCCCTGGAACCTGTACGACTTCGCTCTGTTTGCCGGTCCGTCGCTGGTGGTAATGGCTCTTTTCGGCACCGCTCTCTCGCTCTCTGGCTCCCTGCGGCCGCGGTGGATTGCCGGGATCGGCCTGGGGGTCATCGTGACCTTGGCGGCGTTGGTGCTTCTGGGCAGCACAAGGGGGGAGGTAGGACGGATCTGGGTCTTCTTGATGCCCCTGATGCTGGTGCCCGCGGCCCTGCCCATCAGCGGTCTGCGCGGCTGGAGCCTGATGCTCGTAGGGCTGCTGGTGCTGGCCGGGCAACTGGCGATGGCGATGGTGGTCAACTCCCATCTGAACCTGGTTGCGCCCTAGGAAGGGTGGCGCCAGACCCCGTCTTGGCCGCGAGTATCATTCTGAGAGCGTCCGCTCCCGAAGGGAGCAGCTCGAGGAACCCCGCCCCGGCAGGTAGTGTCATTCTGAGAGCGTCCGCTCCCGAAGGGAGCAGCTCGAAGAATCTCCAGGGGCCAGGAGGAGATCCTTCGCTATCTCGCTGCGCGAGATGGACGCTCAGGATGACAGCAGCACTGGTGCGTGAGATGGACGCTCAGGATGACAGCAGCACTGGTGCGCGAAATGGACGCTCGGAATGACAGGCACCGCTGCGCGAGATGGACGCTCAGGATGACAGGCACCACGGCCCGAAGAACCCCGCCCCGGTGGACGGTGGCGACGGGTGTGTGACTGCTCCGCCTCCGCACGGACGGAGGCGAGGCTTTGCCGACAGTGCCCGCGCAGCGCCACTACTGAGCCGGACAGCGCATACTATGGACCCTCTCGCGGCGGCACAACTGGTCCAGGAGCAGTGGAGCCGGTCCGCGGCGAGGCGGCGCGTGTCCAACCTTGCCCGGGAGCTTGGCCCTCCGACCTATGCCGTCGGGGGTGCGGTGCGAGACGCCGTCATGGGACGAGCCCCCCACGACTGGGACCTGCTCAGCCTCGCCCCCGAGCCTCTGGCCCTGGCGGTGCGCTCCGCCCTGCGAGCCACCCTCGTCCCTCTGCACGATGACCCCTACACCTGCCGGCTGGTGATCGGCGTCGGCACCCCGCTGCGGGAGGAGATCGATCTGGCCGCCCCGCGCGGCGACGGTCTCGAGCCGGACCTGGCCGCCCGCGACTTCTCCGTCAACAGCATGGCCTGGTCCATCACCGCCGGGGCGGCGGGCGTCGTGGACCCCTGCGGAGGCCTCGGCGATCTGGAGGCCCGCCTCCTGCGCGGCAATTCGGCACAGGCATTCGGCGACGATCCGCTACGCTGCCTGAGGGCGTTCAGACTGTCGGGGGAGTTGGGCCTGGCCCTGGAGCCCGCAACGGCGGCCTGGATCTCAGCCGCCGCTCCGGGTCTGGCGAGAGTCGCCGGAGAGCGGGTGGGAGCGGAGTTCTCACGTCTCGTCGTGCCCCCCGGTCTGGCGGAGCGCATTCGCGCCATGGACGAAAGCGGCGTGCTTTGCCGGGTGATCCCCGAGCTGGAGACGCTCAAGGGGGTGCGCCAGGGAGGGTTCCATCACCTGGACGTCTGGGGGCATACGCTGGCTTTGCTCGATGAGCTGGAAGGGCTCCTGGAGCGGCCGGAGAGCCTGTTTCCCCGGACCTGCCGGGCACCGGCGCCGTATGTGGCCGACGACGATGCGCGGCTGCGGCTGAAGCTGGCGGGGCTCTTGCACGACATCGCCAAGCCCCGGTGTGCCTGCGTGCAGGACGGCTGGGTGCGCTTCATCGGCCACGAGAAGGTGGGGGCCGAGATGGCCGCGGCGATCTGTCGGCGACTGCGGCTCCCCGGAGAAGTCTGCCGCTCGGTGAGCCGCCTGGTGCTGGACCACATGCGTCCGATCATGCTGGTGAATGGGTCCGACAGCGTGGTCCCGACGGTCAGCGCCATCCGGCGCCTGGTGGCCGACTGCGACCCGGACGGATTTGGGGTGCTGCTGCTGGCGGCGGCGGACATCCAGGCCTGCCTGGGCCCGAAGACCGATCCGGCCGATCGCGCCACGCGCCTGGACATCCTGGACCGCGCCTTCGCCGCCTATGTCCACTGGACCGAGACCCAGAGCTTTGAGCCGCTCCTGCGGGGCCGACACCTCATCGAGCACCTTGGGCTCGAGCCGGGGCCGAAGTTCTCGGAGATCCTCAGGGCGGTGGAGAGGGCTCAGATCGACGGTGAGGTCACCTCCACCCCGGAGGCCCTCGCGTTGGCCCGCAGGCTGATCGAAGGGGCCGCGGAGGATGGGGGCGAATAGAGGATGGTCCGCCGCCCCCCCGGGCGACGGTCGCAGGCGTCGGAGGCCCGGCGCCGCACACGGCTTCCGCGGCCACGGTGTGTGGTCAGTCATCTTGCTCCCGCCGGCTATCCGGAGGTGACCCGGCGTCGATGCGCTCGGCCCCGGCCAGACATCCACGACTTCATCGCGCCGGCCCCGGCCTCGTGGCACTCGGCCTTGCGCTGCTCTCCGGCGCGTGCACGGCCCAGGAGCCTGTACTCCCCGCCATCGAGCTGAAGGTGGAGAGTCTCACGGATCGGGCCCGCGGCGCCACATGGATCGCTCTGCAATGGCAGTCGCCGGCCCAGCGCTTCGATGTGCTGTACGGCCCCTCGGGCCCGCGGGGCGGCGAGCCGCGGCAGTACGAGACCACCGAGGGTCTCTACACTCTGGCCCACTCGGTCATCGGCCTGTCGCCCGACACCCAGTACACTTTCCGCGTCCGCGCGTACCCCATGGCGGGCAGCGACGGCGACCCGGTGCTCTCGGCGCCGCTGGCGGTCCGCACTTTGCCCTACGCCCCCACCGAATGGCACGGTGTGTTCTTCTGGCCCCAGCACCCGGTCTCCCTCTCCCCGGCGGAACAGACCGAGGCGGCCATCGAGGCCGCTGGTGGGAGGCTATACCTGCTTCAGGCCGCGGGCTGCAGCCTCACGTTGTCCTGCCTGGAACCCGCCGGGCTGGTGGTCCAGTGGACCTGCGCCTTC
This sequence comes from uncultured Armatimonadia bacterium, assembly GCA_964639415.1. Taxonomy (GTDB): domain Bacteria; phylum Armatimonadota; class Zipacnadia; order Zipacnadales; family JABUFB01; genus CAYRFY01. Next base: position 2,529 of record CAZXDD010000394.1, on the reverse strand, counting down.
TCCCCACAGATCGACGATGTCGCCCCATGCTATCGGCGCCCGGACATGTGCGTCTCGCAGGGGAAGCTGTGGTTCACCTGGGAGTCGATGAAGCCGTCCGGTGGCGAGCCGCAGCCGGGTGACTATCGTCAGCGTCTGGCCTACTACGAGCTGCCCGGCGAGGCGGACGAGCGCCCCCCCGACAGCCCCGAGCGCTTCAGCGCGGTCATGGAGATCTCGCCCTCCGCCCCCGACCGGGGCACGCGCTGGGGTTCTGTGGCCAGTCACCTCGACGCGGTGTGGGTCTGCTGGACGGAGGTGTATCTCTCCGAGGAGCGGCCGATCTCAGGACGGCTGACGGTGGCGCCGTACGAGACGCGCACCGGATCGCTGGGTAGGCCTGTTGTCTGGGACGACTGTCCCACGACGTATCCGGCCGATGCGGGTATCAGCAGCTTCGGCGGCGATCTGCGGGTGATGTTCTCCGACCGCGCCCGGCTGCAGGAGAGCCCTGAGACCGAGCCTCTGATGTGGGCGCGCTTCGACGGACGGCGCTTCTACGACGTCGCCTACCTGCGCCGCCTGGGCCGGAACTTCGCACCCCGTGGTGTGCAGGTCGCCGACAGGTTCTACTATGTCTACCAGTCCGACGCCTCCTATCCCGCCTCGGGCGGCCTGTACTATGACATCGATCTGGGACGCTCTGCGGTGGGCGGCCTGCGAGTGGACCCCACCGGCGCGCTGTTCGTTGCCGGGGTCACCTGCGTCGGCGACATGAAGCACAACTCCGCCCCCGACGTGGCCGTCCTGGGCAACGACCTGTTCGTGGCGTATGCCAAACGCGAGGATCAGCCGGACCCCGACAGCGGCTGGGCGGCCAGGACCGTTCGGGCCTACGGCACCTACATCACCCGGGTGACCGGGACGGCCCAGGCCGAGGAGCTCTAGAGGCGCGGCCGAAAAGCCAGTTCTGCCGTGAGTGTGTCATCCTGAGCGTCCAGCTCGCGCAGCGAGATCGCGAAGGATCTCGGTGGCGGATGCTCTCACAATGACTGGTCCCATGCACCTGTGGGCTCTTCGCCCGGACCTCCAGGTACCGCCCCGCCGCCCCGGACCACGCCAACCGCCGTACCGCGGATACCCTCTCACAACCGTTCCCGGGCGTACTTCCTCAGCAGCAGCGACACGAAGGCGCAGACCACGAACACGACGGCGAAGATGTTGAAGATGCTCGCGAAATCCCCGGTGGAGCGCATGAGGATGCTGCTCCAGATCGCGGTGGCGGCGACTCCGAAATCGCGCCAGACGAACAGCGCCCCATAGGCCAGGGGTCTCCGGCTGCGGTCCGCCGAATCGCCGACCATTGCCGCCGAGACCACGGGAACCGTTCCGCTGAGGACCGCCAGACCCGCCGCGGCCAGGGCGGCGGCGACGATGGAGGCGAAAGAGACCGCCACGAGCATGGACGCGGCGGCGATGAGAAAGCTGCCGGCCAGCACCGTGCCGTGGCCGAGGCGATCGGCCAGCGACCCTCCCAGGTAGCTCAGGCAGAACTGCACCAGAGGGTAGAACGTCCCGGTGAGCCAGATGTACTGGGCACCGTAGGTGCTCTCGATGTAGTCCCCGAAGACGCCCAGCATGATCCCGAATGACAGCGCCGAGGTGAGCTGCAGAAAGCCGGCCACGATCACCTTCGAGCGCCGGGCCACCACAAGCAGGTCCTGCAGCGTGGGCATCTGCGGAACGAAATCCTCGTCCCGGGGGTGGGTCAGGACCATCAGATTCCCAATGCCGGTGAACACTATGGCGGCGATGTACAGCGAGAACGGCTGCCACGAGGGGTTGCCGTAGATGAGGCCGAGGATCGCGGCCCCGGCCAGCCAGCCGCCGTGAGTGGCGGCGTAAAGCGTCCCGGCTCCCACACCATGGGCCCTGCGCCCGGCGTCGGTGGCGTCGAGAATCGACATCGTCGTCCCGGCCCACATGGCCGCGCCGCCCCAGCCCCAGACCGCGGCGGCCAACAGCGCCAGCGGGTAGCTCTCCAGGTAGAACGTGGCCAGCATGACCACACTGAACAGCGAGTACGTGGTGGCCCCCACCATCGTCAGCCGCCAGTTGCTCCACTTCCGCAGCAGGTAGACATTGCCCACCCGGAACACCATCATGCTCAGGTACACCATGCCGGGCACGAGGTTGCACATCAGGGGCGTCCAGTCCGTGATACCCCGCAGGTAGGGCACCAGATAGAGCTGCTGGGCACCGGTGCCCATGAAGACCATGAAGAAGGTGCCGGAGAGCAAGAGCACCGTGCGTCGCGCTCGGGCGATGACCTCGGGCGAGTCGATCTGGGGCGTCTCGGGCTTGATAGTGGTCAAGACAAAGGGCTCCTGAATGGTACTGCGTGGGAAGATGCGAATGGCATGTAGGCGGGACGCCGGCGCCCCCGGCAGACGGCGACGGCTGCGGGCGGAAAAGCCCGCACCACCAACGACGACGGCAGGCTATCACGCGATCCGCGTGGAAATGCTCCCCATTCTGACTCCGGAGGCG
>CAZXDD010000393.1:0-7489 GCA_964639415.1 uncultured Armatimonadia bacterium | reverse complement strand
GACTGGAGTTCAGACGTGTGCTCTTCCGATCTCTCGCCGTCCATGCGCCGTCCCCCGATCCACACCTCTCCGCTCTCGGCGCCGTAGAGCCCCACCAGGCACTCCAGGAGCACCGTTTTGCCCGACCCGGTCGGGCCCATGATAACCACGTATTCGCCCCTGTTGACGCTCAGGTGCACGTCGCGCAGGGAGAACTCGCCGAGCTTGATGGAAAGTGACCGGACCTGTATCACCAGATGTACCCCTGTCCGCCCAGTTGCTTGAACAAGACCAGCGTCCCCGCAGCGATGGCCACCATCAGCACGACGATGGCGATGGCCGCCTCCACATTGCCGGCGGACATGTTCAGGAAGGCCGAGATGGGCAAGACGTTGGTCTTGCCCGGTGTGGAGCCGGCGACCATCATGATCGGTGCGAACTCGCCGATGGCCCGCGCCCAGGTCATGATGAACCCGGCGATCACCCCGGACTTGGCCAGGGGCAGACTGATCGTCACGAAAGCGTGCAGCCCGCTGGCCCCGAGGCTGCGCGCGACGGCCTCGAAGCGTGGGTTCACCTGATCGAACGCGGCCTTCACCGCGCGGATGGCGAAGGCCGAAGCGATGAAGAACTGGGCCACCACAATGCCCTGTTGGGTGTAGACCACCGGCAGCAGGTGGTTCTCTATCCATTGTCCCATGCCGGACTGCCGGAAGAACAGCAGGAGCGCAATGCCGGCGATCAACGGCGGGATCACAAGCGGCAAGTCCACGATGGTATCGATGAGGGCCCGGAACGGCACCCGCAGACGCGACAGGGCATAGGCCGAGGGGATCGCCAGCAAGGTCGCGATGATCGCGCTGATGAGCGAGGAGACCATGCTCAGCTTCAGGGCATAGCCGATCTCACCCCGCAGGGCATCGTTGGCGTAAAGCGAGGCCAGGTATGACTGCCCTGTGTCGGGATGCGGCCGCGCGAGCCAGACCACATTGGCTGTGAGCACACAGACAATCAGCGCGACATAGGCCACCAGGGGGAGTGATATCCCCCAGCGCAACGGCCGGTCGCTTCGACCTCCCAGAGCATCGGTGACGGGACTGCTGTCCAAAGCTCCCATCAGTCCCTCTCCCCGTCCCAGGGGAACGTCGGGTCCTCCAGGTCCAGTGTGAAGTGGTGCTTGCGGAAGATGCGCTGCCCCTCCGGACCCTCCATGAACTGCAGATAGCTCCGGGCGCTCTCAGGCTGCTTTGAGGTCTTGAGCACACCCAGGGTGATGGCGCTGGAGGTCTCTTCGTCCACGGCGAAGGGCACAACCTCAGCGTCGTCCAGGTACAGCGCGGCGATGGAATCCCACTGAATGCAGGCATCGACCGCCTTGAGTTTCACCGCATTGCCCAGCTCCGGAGCCGTGGCGAAGTGGGCCACCACATTGCGCCCCAGCTCATCCCAGGGGATCTTCTCCAGCTCCATCAGCTTCACAGTGAAGTGCCCGATGGCGCAGGCCTTGGGCTCCCCGACACCCACGCGCACCCCCGGCTTCAGCAGGTCGTCAAGCTCCTGGATGCCGTGGGGGTTGCCGCGCTGGACCATGATCACCGGCACGAAGTAGGCCACCGTGCGGCGCTCCAGTATCCTGCCGCGCTCCACGGCCTGCTCCATGAACCAGTCCTCCCCGGGCATGAACAGGTCGCCTTTCTGGGCCATCTCGATCTGGGCCAGAGCGCACCCGGAGCCCGTGAAGGTGGGCTCGACACGCACACCGGTCTGCTGCTCGAACAGAGCGTTGATCTCCTCCACCGGCTTTCTGATCCCCGCCCCACAGTACAGGAACAGCGACTGGCCCGCCGCAGGGGCACTCTGGGCCTCCGTCGCCGACTGCGGCGCCGTGGGTAGCAGACAGGTCTGGTCGGCGCCGGGCAAGAGACGGCAGCAACCGCCCACCAGCAGGATCCCAAGAACCCCGCAGGCAAACAGGGTGGGGACGATCCAGGCACGGTTCGGCATCTGGGCACCTCGGTTTCCCGCAGAGCGGCGCGAGTGAGGAGCGACCGCGAACGCAGGCAGCGATGCAGGGCTTCCCGGCCGGCCGCAGAGCCGATGAGGGCGGCGGGCGACGGAGGCCTTCAGTGCAGTACCCTATTATGCCGCCCGGCAAGACGAGGGGGGAGTACGAAGGTAGCAAGAATGGCGGAAGGCCCTGTGCCGCGCGGGGTCAGAGGAGAAGGCGGAGTGCGGGGCCGGCAACAGACCACTGCGGGCGCAGCCCAAAGAGCGGGCAGCCATCCACCGAACGCCTCGCCGCCACCCACAGCGCGGGCACGGCAATGGCCTGCGGTACCCCCAAAGACGCCGCTTCTCAGCGGGTAACCGGCAGGAAATCGGTCTTTCTCACCAGTTCCGCCGCCCGCTGCAGCGTTTCCAGCGTCCCGGCGTCGGACCAGTCGCAGTCCAGGGTGTCGTACCGCAGAAGCCCTCGGGCAAGATAGGCGTTCTGCACGTCGGTGATCTCGTACTGATTGCGCTCAGAAAGCTGCAGGGTCGGCAGGATGTCCCACACCGTCGCATCCATCATGTACACCCCGATGATGGCGTACGGGGAGGGGGGCACCTGCGGCTTCTCGATGACCTGCACGATCTTGCCCTCATCATCGAACTGCGGGACCCCGAACCGCTCCGGGTCCGGGACCTGCTTGAGCAGGATCCGCATGCCCTGCTCCTGCTGCCGGAAGCGGTCGACATAGGGCTTGATGGAGCCGTTGAGGATGTTGTCGCCCAGCATCAGGACACAGGGCTCGCGGGCTACGAAATGCTCGGCGTGGCGCAGAGCGTCGGCGATACCCCGCGGCTCGGCCTGGTAGGTGAAGTACAGGTGCTCGAGGCCAAACTCGCCGCCGTCGTGGAGAAGCTCCAGGAAATCCCCGGGCTTGTTGCCGCCGGTGACGATCATGATGTCCCGGATTCCGGCGTCGACCAGGGAGTGCATGGGGTAGTAGACCATGGGAAACGCGCCCACGGGCAGCAGGTGCTTGTTGGTGACGCGGGTCATGGGCTGCAGCCTAGTGCCCAGCCCCCCCACGAGGATGACGCCCTTCATGTGGATCGCTCCTTGTGGCGGCGTCGACCGGAGGCGCCGCTCTTACGGCAACTCGCTCGCCGCCGTCACAACCCTGTAGCCCTCGGACCCCATGCCCAGGGCGTCGCAGAAGTGGCTCCTGGCGCACTCGATCCTCCGGCGCTCGTCGGGGTGCAGCCGATCCAGGACGGTGGTGCTCTTGGTCTCCCGAACGAGGTAGAGCAGCGGCTCGCCGTCGGCCTCGGGGCTGCGCATGACGATGGCCCAGTCGGGGTTGTACTCGCCGATGGGCGTCGTCACCGTGAACCAGTGGGGCAGCTTCACGTAGAGGATGATGTCCTCTCGGCTCTCGAGGTCCCGCACGAAGTCCGACTCGGGGCCCGACTCGCAGACCACCTGGTCGTAGTACGACTTACCGGCGGGCTGCAGGTGCTCCCGCCAGCTCTCGAAGTCCTCCTCCAGCAGGTCCATCTCGTACCACTCGCCGATCTTCTCGTATTCGATGCCCCGTACGAGCTGGTCGGCCAGGTGTCGCTTGATGATCCCCGTGGCGACGGCGGCGAACTCCTGCGGATTGCGCAGACCGGCCTCCCGGTTCCTCGTCCTGCGGAAGACTTCCACAAGCGTCTGTCTCGTCAGCCGCATGGGTGGACTGGTCTGCAGCATCAGGTGTTCCATCGCCCGCAGCACCTGGAGCGGACTGTGGACTTCCGTTGCCGCCGCCGCCGACCTCGTTCCGATCTGCACCGCCTCGAAGCCCAGCTCCCCCACCTGCACCATCCCCGTGTCGATCCGCACCCTCGGAGCCGAGATCGTCTGCCGGTCCAACTCATGCACCACATCGGCCACCAGTCGCTCCGTGTCGATGTGCACACAGTAGCGGGTCTTGTGTTTGATGCGCTCCCAAAGCTCCCTGAACTCCTCCCGCAGCCGGTACTCCTTGCGGGGGTGAACGGTCACTCGCCCGGCCCTGGGGGGCTTGTGCATAGCATCCCGGCGGCCGAACTCCTGCTCCACCTCGTCCTGCAGGTGCCGCACATAGTCCTCGTAACTCTCGTTCGCCACCACCGTCAGCACATTGGCCTCGGGCTCTCGCACTCGCTCGCCCTGCTGGTTGACGGCAAGGCGGACGCCCCGACCGATCTCCTGTCGCTTCTTCATCTCGCTGGCGGTCTGGTGCAGCGTGCAAATCTGGAACACATTGGGGTTGTCCCAGCCCTCCCGCAGGGCGGAATGGCTGAAGATGAAGCAGTGCGGGTCCTCGAAGGACAGCAGCCGCTCCTTGTCCCGCATGATGAGGTCGTAGGCGTCCTGGTCCTTCTGCGTCTCGCCGGACTTGCTGTCCTCCAGGATCACCTCGCCCGCCTTGGTCCGGCGCTGCGCGAAGTATGCGGCCTGCACGGCCTCCGGTTCCAGGCCCTGCCAGGAATCCAGCGTGTGGCGTTGGGCCATGAACGCCTCGTCGAACAGCCGCCGGATGACGGCGTCCTCGCCCACGTAGTTGTCGACTTTGTCGATGAAGAACAGCGAGATGACCTTGATGCCCCGGTCGGCCAGGCGCTTCTGCTTGGCGGCGTGCTGCCGGACCGTGTACGCGATCTGCTCCTTGAACAGGGTCTCCCTGTCGCCGCCGCTGTCCTGCCCCACGCCCAGCGTCAGCCCGCTGGCGAAGCGCACCGTCTGCAGGGCGGGGTGTATCTCCTCCACCACCAGCCCGTCATAGTGAGGCAGGTTGGTCTTCGCCCGCAGATCATCTCCGGGGCGGACCGTGATGTCGCTCTCCTTCCCCGTCCCGTCCTTGCTCAGCCGGTGGACCGCCAGTTTGGCGGTGACGGTGTTCTTCGCCGTCTGTACGGCCTGAACACGGATGAACGGGCGGTTGAAGTCGCTGAGAGTAGTCCCGGCGACCTCGATGCGCTTCACCAGCCCGAGCCGGTAGGCGTCGTAGGGCGTCAGGCGGTAGACGAGGTTGTACGGGTTGCGGTGGGTGGCGCTGTATCGGAGAGCGAATAGCGGGGCCAGGTTGGCCAGGGCGGCGATGGACCGCTCCGACTCCATGTTCTGCGGTTCATCGAGTATCAGGATCGGCCGTGTCGCCTGCAGCAGGTGGATCGGCGTCTCGCCCTGCAAAGGCTCGCTCGGGCTGTGGATCACGTTGCTCGCCTTGTTGAAGGCGGCGAGGGTCATCACCAGGAAGTCCACACCGTCGTCCCGAGCGAAGTTGGCGACCTGCGTCGGGTTGGCGGAGTCATACACCGAGTAATGGTAGGGCGCGTTACCGAACAGCTCCCGGAAGTGCTTCCGCGTCACCTGGAATGTCTTCAGGACGCCCTCGCGGATGGCGATGGAGGGCACCACGATGATGAACTTGCATAGCCCGTAGCGGCGGTGAAGCTCCAGCGCGGTGCGGATGTAGATGTAGGTCTTGCCGGTGCCCGTCTCGGCCTCCACCGTGAAGTTGGCAAACCCCACCGTTGCGGTGCCGTCGGCGGTCTTGACCTCTCCGTTCAGAGGGCGCAGTTTCTCGTCGGGCTCGATGTCACCCCGCTCCTGCACCTGCCGCAGCTTCGCCAGCAGCATCTCGTCCACGATGTCCAGGCGGTTGGGGATGGCGGGGAAGCCGCCGCCCGAAGGCTTGATGTCCGCCTCGATTCGAGGCTGGCCCTCAAACAGGTCGCAGACGGCATTCACCGCCTCAATCTGGTACTCCTGGTCGGCCTCGAAACGCAAGAGCATGCAATCACTCCGGGGCGCGGAAGCTCGGCAGCTTGCGCCGCAACTGGTTCAGATGGGCGTGGGGCAGGAGACCGTCCTGCTGCAGCCGGCCCACGACCACTCCCGGGCAGACGCCGATGTGGGCGGCGAAGCGGCGCACCTTGCCCTCTGCAAAGGCGCCGCCGGCGGCGAACTCCCCGTACTGCTGGGGGGGCAGCAGCACGTCGGCGGCGTACCGGTCCGCCTCGCGCTCCAGCTCATCCTCGCCACCGCCTCCGTCCCAGGCGATGAACACCGCCTTGCGGCTGTGCTCCCGCACGATGTGCCCCAGCTCGTGGCAGAGACTGAACCAGAACACATCCTCCCACTTGCCGCGGACCGTCAGTTGCACAAGCGGCCGACTCCCCAGCCACCGCGTGGCACCGTGCGCGAAGGTCTGCGGCAGGTGCGGGACGTGCACCAGGAGCACGCCGCAGGCGGCGAGTAGCGTCCGGAGGCGCTCCGCCGCTTCCTCAGGAGGCTGCAGGCTGAGCCCGCGCAGCTCGTGGGCGCGTGCGCGCAGGCGGCTCAGGTCGAAGGGGCCTGCCTCAAGCTCCCTGGCCGCCAGCTCCCCCAGGCGGAGCCAGGCCATCAAGGCGCCGGGAGACGGCCGCCTCGGTGCCGGAACGCTCAGGGCCGGCGCGTACACATCGGGAAGCCCGGAGAGACTGTGCACGCCGAAAAACCGAAGCAGCTCCGCCGCCCTCTCTTCCGGGGCGCTCACATGGCGGACCACGCCCGCCTTGACCAGAGCCGCGTACGGGAACTCGCCGACGTGCTTGGCCTCGTCACCAAGCCTGGCCCGCTCGGCCTCGCGCAGGAGCTGCTCCCGATACCCGGCCTCCAGGCTCAGCCACAGCGAGGCCGGGATGCGCAGCACCCGCTCCAGTCGCAGCGCCGTGTCCACGCTGATGGGCGCCTTCGCGTTCACCAGCTCGTTGATGTGCTTGGCCGAGAGATCTGTACGCTGCGCCAGCTCCGCCTGCGACATGCCCTCATACTCCAGGGCCTCCCTGAGGGTCTCGCCGGGGGGCACCGCGTACTCAGGCGAAAACGGGTAGGTTGCCTCAGCCATGGTAGTCCACCACCTCCAGCACGGTGATCGCCGTCACCTGCGCCAAGTCGATGCCGCCGTCGCTCAAGCGCGGGACGGGCTCTTGGGCCACCACGAACACGATCCGCATCGGCCCATGTACGGTGATGGCGAACTGCCCCGCGCGGTCCCCGGTCAACTGGTGACACCTCGCGTGCGGCACTTGCTGCACCGTCCGCAGGCAGTCGGCGCGAAGTAGCAGGTTCAGGCGCTCCGCCAGCTTGCGCGCAACCACGGGGCCCCACTCCCTGGCAGCCGCCTTCGGGTCGGCGCACAGGCGCTGCAGCCTGCGACTGCGGAAGGTGATCTCCATCCGCGCTGCCTCCGAGTATAGCCGACTTAACCTGATAGGTAAAGAGTTTCTCCCAGGCGACGGCGAACCCACTGGACGAGTGTGCTGACGCGTTTCTTGTCGTTCGGAGCAAGCTCTGGGGCTCGTCCCTGCCGTTCGGTATCCGCGTAGGTCGGGCTTTCCAGCCCGACTCGGCAAGCCGGGAGGCTTGCCGCCTGGCCGTGGCACCGACCCCAGGGGGGCCTCCGCGCCGTGCTCGTCGGTCTGGGGCGCTCCTTCGTCAGATCACCTTCAGCCT
>CAZXDD010000392.1:0-7515 GCA_964639415.1 uncultured Armatimonadia bacterium | reverse complement strand
CCTGGGGTGGAACTCCGTCGCATCGGCCGAGATTGCCCGGCTGTACGCGGCGATCCTCTCCACCGGCCACAGCGTGTACCACGCCGCGGTCTGACCGCAGAGGTCCACATCGAGGCGGTTGCCGTACAATGGTTCGGGGGCGAACACCGGCCAGATGTGGACGCAGGTTCGCAGGTCGGGCTTCTGTGCGCGCGCATACCGGGCCAACTCGTTGAGGGTCTCCACAAGCATGTCGCGGAAGAAGACGACCTCCGCCTGCTGCCCGGGCATGTCGGGGTGCGCTTCGCGGTAGTCGGCCAGGAGGCCTTCGCAGCGCTCGCAGTGGCAGCGGCGGTAGTTCTGGTAGCCGAAGCCGTCGAAGGCCAGGCCCCTGATTCCCGGCACTGCGGCGATGGCCTGGATCTGCGACTCGAGCAGCTCGCGGGCGTTGGCGTCACCTGGGCAGATGATCCTCGTCGTCAGCACCTCGTGGGTGAGCCTGGGCTCGCCGCCGAACTGGTAGCCGATGAGGTACTGGTTCTCCCCGGCGGTGACGAACTTCAGTGCCGCTTCTTCGTCCCCGGTCATCACCTGCCAGGGCACGGGTCGGTCGGGGTAGCGCTTCCTCCACAGGCCGGCCAGTCCGCTCATGGGGGCGATGCAGGAGTAGACGCCGATCCTGTGCCGGGCGCAGGCGGCCACGAATCCGGCCAGAGCGGCGGGGTCCGTGTTCCACGTGATGAGCTCGTCAAAGCCCGCCTCCGCGGCCTGCCGGGCGAAGGCGTCGAGGTCCTTCTCGTCGATGCCCCAGCCGGCAAGGCTGAGGCCACGGTCGTCTCCGGCGGGTTGTGAGAAGCCGGCGAGCGGAGCCAGGAACAGCGCGAGCAAGAGCGGTGTGTGTGTCATCTCGGAGAGAGACTCCGGAAGGGAAGACGGGCGTGTGCCCGGCGCAGACGCGCTCCCACTTGCGCTGCCGGTTCGCGTTCGCACGTAGCCTTACCTCTGCCTGCTCTGTCCCTGCCGGTCTTCCCACCCAGGTCGACAGACTCTCGCCTTTGCGGCTATACTTGCCGTGCCGAAGTTCACCGGTGCCCCGCCGGCACCGGGCGCCGCCTGCCCATCCGGCCACCGGAGGCGATGTTGATGAGCCGTGCGCGATGCCTTGCCCTCTGCACCGCCTTCCTCCTATGCAGCACGGCCCTCCGGGCCGCAGACTGGCCCCAGTTCCGCTGCGATTCCGCCCGCTCCGGGTACACCCCCGAACCCCTGGCCGCAGGGCTCTCGCCACAGTGGACCTACCGGCCCGCCCAGCCCCCTGATCCTGCCTGGCGCGGACACGACACCCGGCTGCCCTTCGACCACGCCCCGCAGGTGGTGGTGGCCGGAGGCCTGGTACTCTTCGGCTCCTCGGCCGACTGCTGCCTGCGGGCCCTGGACGCCGGCACCGGTGAGGAGCGCTGGCGGGTGTTCTCCGACGCGCCGTTCAGGTTCGCCCCCGTCGTCTGGGAGAGGCGGGTGTTCGCCGCCGGAGATGACGGGATGCTGCACTGCCTGAACCTCGGCGACGGCAGTGTGCTGTGGCGCAAGCGCATCGCCCCCGGCGATGACTGGGTCCTGGGGAACGGGCGGCTGATCTCGCGGTGGCCGGCCAGGGGCGGCCCGGTGATCCACGACGGCATCCTCTACGTCGCCGCCGGCATCTGGCCCTCGGAGGGTATCGTCGTCCAGGCCCTGGACGCGGCGACGGGCGATGTCCTGTGGGAGAACGACGCCGCCGGCTATATCGAGATGGACCAGCCGCACCCCACGGCCCGAGCCAGGAGCGGAATCTCGGCACAGGGGTATCTGACCGTGGCGCGAGACGCACTGCTGATCCCCACCGGGCGGGCAACGCCGGCCTCGCTCAGTCGCAGCGACGGCGCGCTGCGGTACTTCCGCCTCCAGGAGTACAGCGGTCGTGGGGCAGGGCCCTACATCTCGGCGGTGGGGGAGTGGTACTTCAGCGAGCTGGATGCTTTCCGAGTCCGGGACGGCCAACGCTTCTCGCGGGGCATTCCTGCGGAGGCGATGGCGGCCACTCCGGGGACGATTGTCTATGCCACCGCAGGAGGCCTGGCCGGGATCGCTCCGACGCGGATCTTCGTCGAGGAGGAGGGGGTGGACCGCCGCGGCAACCCGATGCCGAAGTTCGTGCCGGGCAGGCCCGACTGGACGGTGGACTGCCCCGGCCCCCGGGGCCGCTGCCTGATCGCGGCGGGTGACACCGCCGTCGTCGGGATTCCCGGCGACGCCGCCGCCGGCCCCGACCGCGTGGTGTCCATCGACATCGGCTCGCGAAAGGTGACGGGCTCGCTCGAGGTGGAGGGGGTGCCGCTTGGTCTTGCGGCGGCAGACGGACGGCTCTATGTGAGCACCGACCGGGGCGTCATCCAGTGCTTCGGAATGGGTGGTGGCGCTCCTGAGGCGGTCCTGGGTGGTGCTCCGCCTCGACCAGACCCGGCGACCGGCACCGTCTACGCCCGGGCCGCCGAGGAGATTCTCCGCACCACGGGTGTGGAGAAGGGCTACTGTGTCGATGTAGACTGCGGCGACGGCGGCCTGGCCCGAGAGATCGCCCTGCGTTCCCAGTTGCGGGTGATCGCCCTGTCCGGCGACGCCGCGTCGGTGGCGGCCGCCCGGGAGACGCTCACCGCCCGGGGGCTCTACGGCACCCGAGTGACGGTGCTGCAACGAGACCCGGCCGACACCCGCCTGCCCAACAGCCTGGCGAACCTCATCGTGTCGGGGGAAAGCGTCCTCTCCGGTCGTGCTCTTGTCGGCGATGAGCCCCGGCGGCTGCAGCGCCCCTATGGTGGGGCCATCTGTCTGGGGAAGCCGGGGGAGATGTCCGTTGCCCTCAGCGGTCCGCCGCCGGGCGCGGGAGAGTGGACGCACCAGTACGCCGCGCCCGGCAATCCGGGGGCGTCCGAGGATGAGGTGATTCGCGGTCCGCTGGGGGTGCTGTGGTTCGCCGACAACACTTTCGAGATGCCCTCTCGCCACGGCCGCGGCCCGTCGCCGCTGTTTGCGGACGGGAGGCTCTTCGTCGAGGGGATCCACGGCCTGCGCGCCATCGACGCCTACAACGGCACGATCCTGTGGGACTATCCGATCCCCGGCGTCCTGAAGGCCTACGACCAGGAGCATCTCAACGGCGTGGCGATCACGGGGAGCAACATCTGCATTTCCGATGGCTCTCTGTATGCCCGCGTGGACAACCGCTGCCTGAGGCTGGATGCGGCGACAGGCGAGCCGGTCTCGACCTTCGTCGCTCCTGCGGGGCCGGATGGCGAGACCCACGACTGGGGCTACATCGCGTGCGCGGGCGGGCTCTTGTTCGGGTCGCTGTACAACGAGGAGCATCAGGTGCAGTTCGCCTATGGCACGTCCGACATGAGCGGGCTGTTCAGCGAATCGCTGCTTTTGTTCGCGATGGACGCTGAGAGCGGCGAGCTGCGCTGGACTCACACGCCGAAGGCCTCGGTGCGCAACAACACCCTTGCGGTAGGGGCCGGACGGGTGTTCTTCATTGACCGTCCGATCGCGGTTAGGGACCGCAGGAAGGGCGACGATACCGAGCATCCGCCGGGGACGCTGCACTGCCTGAATGCCGCCACTGGAGAGGAGCTCTGGTCGGTGGCGGAGGGCATCTACGGCACGATGCTGGCTCTGAGCGAAAAGCACGACGTCCTGCTCATGAGTTACCAGCACACCAACTTCCGCCTGTCCTCGGAGTTGGGCGGGCGTCTGGCGGCCTTCAGGGCATCGGACGGAACCCCGCTGTGGGACATTCAGGCCGCATACGTCTCGCGGCCGCTGATCAATGACCGCACGATCTACGCCCAGCCCGGCGCGTGGGACCTGCTCACCGGAGCGCGCCTGGATTTCAACTTCAGCCGCTCCTACGGCTGCGGGACGATTGCCGGCTCCCGGCACCTGCTGGCGTATCGGTCGGCCACCCTGGGCTACCGGGACCTGACCCGGGACCTGGGGACAGAGAACTACGGCGGCATCCGGCCCGGCTGCTGGATCAACGCTCTGCCTGTGGGCGGCCTGCTCCTGCTGCCCGAGGCCTCGCAGCGCTGCATCTGCAGCTATCTGATCAAGGCCACCTGCGCCCTGCAGCCCTACGGGGTGCGGGCGCCACGCATCCAGCCCTCCTCGGCCTCCTCAAGCACGCCCATAGCGGTGCAGCTTGTCCCCGACGATCCCACCCACCGGGTGCACTACACGCTGGACGGGTCTTCGCCGCAGGCGTCTTCGCCGATCTGCGACGGCCCGCTGACGATCTCCGTCTCGGCAACGGTCAATGCCCGGGTGATCCACGACGGCATTCCCGGGCCGATCACTACCGGCCACTTCACGGTGGACCCAGACATCCTGACGCTGGATGGCCCCGCCTGGCGAGTGCACGACACCCCGGGCGCCGGCCCTCCTCAGAGCAGGTGGGTGGTGAGCGCCGGCATTGTGGCGGAGATGTCCAATCACTACAAGGGCGAGGCCGCCGACGAGAGCCCGGACACCGACCGTCCCGGTACGTACAGGGAGTATCTCCCGGCCGCCGGGGCCTCGGACGGCGAGCTGAGCTTTGAGATCGCCTCCGATGACGATGACGGCCTGGGGATGGCCGTGCGCTTCTCCGATCCGCAGCGTCACTATCTGTGGGCGATGGATAGCCAGAGATCGTTCCGCATCCTCGCCCGCAAGAGCGGGGATCAGTACAAGGTCCTGGCCCGCAATGCGAAGGGCTTCGCTCCCGGCAGGTGGTATGATGTGCGCATCGTCCTGCAGGGGGCGCGGCTGGCGGTGTTCGTGGATGGAGAGCCGGAGTTCGATATCGTGGACCAGACATTGTCGGCGGGCGGTTTCGCGCTGTACTCATGGGGGAGTACGGGGGCGAGGTTCCGCAATCTGAAATGGCGCCCGGCCGGGTAACCGACGCACCCGGCCGCCATTGCTCTCACAGGAGGCATCCGTGCCCAGAATCAGCCTGACCGCACATCTGGCCGTCATGGCGTTGGCGCTCGGCGTCTGCAGCGCACAGACGCAGTCGGTGACCGTCATCGATCGCGGCTTTGAGATCTCCACCCCGCGCCTGAGCGCAACGGTCGTCGATGGGGTCATCGTGGGCCTGAGCAACTCGCAGACGGGTGAGGTCCATGCCGACCGCGCCACGGACGATCCGAGCATGCCCCGGGGGGTGGGGCACATGGCCGGCAATGCGGCTGCCATGCAGGCCCTGCATTGCCCCTGGGGCAACGCCCAACTGGGGCAGGACATTCCGCCGGGCCAGGCCTTTCCCACCATGCACTTCCCCTCGCCGGAGGGCACGTTCTCGTGCGAGCAGATTCCGGGCGGGGTGAAGGCGACTTGGACGGGGCTCACCAATGGTGAGCAGCAGTTCCCGGAGGAGAGCCTGACGGTGGAGTGCCGGGTGGACGAGGGCGGGCAACTGCTCTACCGGGCCGGGGCGAAGAGCGAGGAACAGGGCGTCTACGGCGTGCAGGTCCCGCTGGCCAATCTGCACCCCGAGCACGCCTTCTACGTGGCCTCCTTCGGTGGGGTGATGTATGACAACACCAACCGGCCCGGTCTCATCACCCTGGGCGGCGCCCCGTTTTGGGAGGCCTCCGTTATCGCGGCGGAGGGCAGGGAGGGCAGCCTCTGTGTGTGGGTGGAGGACCCCACATTCCGGCCGAGCTTCTGCTTCCTCAACTGGTCGGGGCGGAGTTTCTCCGCCGCCATCGAGCATCTGAACCTGATGCCGTACGAGTCGCACACGGGCACCGAATCGGTGACCTGGCACCTGGACGTCTTCCCCGGCGGCTGGGTGGATGCCATGACGCCCTACAAGGACTGGTATGCGGAGGCTTTCGCACCCGAGATGGCGATCCGCGCCGCCACCACCTGGGCCGACAAGATCAGCGTCATTGTGGACCACATGTCCGGCGGGGAGGAAGCCTATCGCGAGCTGGCCGCGAACTTCGACCCGGAGACGGTGCTCCTGCACAACTGGAACGCCCGGGCCCCCGAGTTCGATAGCGAGCTTCCCGACTGGACGCCGCGAGAAGGCTTCGCGGGCAGCGTGAAGCTCGCCCACCGCCACGGCTTCCGCACCATGGCGTATGTCAACACCTACTGCATCAACTATCGGTCCCCTGTGTTCATTCGCGACGGGGTGCAGGACTTCGCCCTGCTCCGCAGCCGCGGGAGCATCTCTGAGTACCGAGAGCAGCCTCTGAGATGGGAGGACGTCAGGCAGGACCAGCTTCTCTACCTGGACCCACTGTCCGCGGGCTGGCGCCGTTACCACACGGACATGATGCTCAAATGGCGCGAGGAGACCGGCTGTGACGCCAACTACGAGGATGTGGGAGGCACGGCGGGCGACTTCGGCAATGGGGTGATCGACGGGCTATCCGGGGCGCAGGGCGGCACCCAGCAGTTCCGCGAGCTTCTGGCCCGCAATCCGGAGGTGCCGATGGCTTCGGAGTATGCGCCCGAGCACATGGCCTTCGCCGTGCGCTGGCCCCTGCGCTACCAGCAGGTGTGGGGCAATGAGGCCACCAGGGTGTGGTGGATGGAGCACCAGCGGCCGATCTCGGCGTACATCCACGGGCCGCAGGCTCGAGCCTGGGTGCCGGTGATCCAGGCGGAGTCTGACTTCTCCCGTCATGTGGTGGCGGCTTGCTCCGACGCTCTCGGCGGAGTGGCGCAGATCGCCGGGACGAAGGCCGATCTGGGGGCGGTTGCCGGCATGGGCTACCACATGCGGACCCGGGCCCAGCTCTTCGCCGGCCGCGGGCTCACCCCCGTATTCCCCAAAGAGCGCTGGGGAAGCGGTGTGGCCTGTCTGTACGAGGACCGTGAGGGGCGGCGGTACCGCTATACGGTGTCGCCCACCATGCAGGAGCTGACGGCGCCCGACGGCGTCTTCTACCAGCGTGTCACCGGAGTGAACCAGGTGCAGACGCATCTTGCCCTGCCCGGCTGGCCGGCTGCGGCGGAGGGCAGGCTGCTGGGGCTGAACCCCGCCATCCGCTACGCCCTGTGCCGCGGCGGCCATGACCGCACGAAGGTGCAGATAGTGGACCTTCCCGAGGGCATCGGCATCAGGCGCTACGAGAGCAATGCCCTGCGGACCGTACTGGCGTTGGAGGCCGTGGACGAGACCGGGCCCGGCAGCGGTCAGATCGCGCTGCGCACCGAGGACGGGTTCCACACTCTGCTGCTCAATGACGTGCCGGCGGCCCTGCCCGCTGTGCCTGAGGGTGCCGGGCGCAGCGAGGTTGGCAAGTACGAGGTCGACTTCCCGGCCTATCTGACGTTCTTTGAGAAGAGTGCGCCGGGGGTGCCGATCGGCGAGGCGCTGGGAGACGGCCTGGAGCGCGGGCGCTATATCGCCATGGAGAGCGGTCTGGAGAGGGGCGGCGAGTTCGTCATCCCCTTCCGAGATCGGAAGAGCACACGTCTGAACTCCAGTCACCGCTCATTATC
>CAZXDD010000391.1:0-7534 GCA_964639415.1 uncultured Armatimonadia bacterium | reverse complement strand
CGCTGTAGTGCCGTTCTCCCCCCTCCTCCCGTCTCGCCGGTCGTGTCGGCGAGTACAAGCGGCTCGAAGAGACGCCGAGAGGCGGGGCGGGGGGGTGAGGCGACGTGAGTCGGCGCCCGCCCGGAACCTGCATAGCCTGAGTAGAAAGCCTGCCCCACCGGCGGCGAATGGGCGCGACGCCTGTGCTCACGGCTGCTGCGCTCTGCCCGTACCCCCATAGCTGAGGTGCCCCAACATGCGATCCATCGCCTGCCTCGTGGTGCTATTGCTGTGCGTCACCGCGTCTTGCCAGACGCTGCTCTGCGGCCCGGCCGCGGCCCCCCCGGCCATCGACGGCAGCCCGGAAGATGCCTGCTGGCAGCAGGCCATGGTCGCCACGGACTTCTCGGTCCTCGGCAGCGCCGGCGGCGAGCGCGCTTTCCGCCAGACCACGGTGCGCGCAGCCTGGGACGATCGCGCCCTGTACCTTCACGCCATCTGCCTGGAGCCCGACCCGGCCTCGATCACCGCCAGGGTCACTCAGCGCGATGGGTCCGTATGGCTCGAGGACGCCCTCGAGGTGTTCCTCGTCCCCGACATCGCCTCCGGCGCTTGCTATCACTTCATCGCCAACGCGGCCGGTGTGCTCTACGACGAGCTGGGAACCGATGGACAGTACAACGCGAACGTCTCGGTGGCCGCCCTCATCGGCGAGCAGGCGTGGCAGGTGGAGATGGCCATCCCGTGGGGCGAGCTGTCGCAGTCGGCCCCGCAGGCAGGTGCGGAATGGGGCTTCAATGTGGGCCGCGAGCACCGTCCTGTCGAGCCCACCGAATGGAGCACCTGGGCGCCACTGGAACAGAACCGACACGTCTTCGGCCTTCCGGAGCTGTTCGGCCGACTGCGCTTCGCCGACGAGGCGCAGCCGGGCCGGTCATCGCGGCTCAGTCTCCCCGAGGGCCTGGTGCGCAATCCCGACTTCTCCGACCTACAAGAGGGCAGGCCCGTCGACTGGTCGCTGCCCGGAGCCACTCGCTTCTCCGAGATAGCATCCATGGGCCGGCACTACTCGGCCTGGAATGACGGCAGCTACGGTATCGCGGGTCAGGCCATCGACGTTCCGGTCCAGGCGGGCGACATCTTCACGGTGTTCGCCGTGGCCCGCTGCTCGCCCGATGCGCGGCTGGGGATCGCCGTAGTGCAGGAGATGGAGGACGGCCGCCCCGACGACCTGTACCCGTTCTGGAACCTGGTGGGCACCGAGCAGTACCGCGTCTACTCCGGCCGTATCGTGGTGGACAAGGGCGCCAGGCGGCTGTTCTCGGTGCGTCTGTACCGCTCGAACAAGGAGGGTTGGGTGGACTATGCCTACGTGCAGGTGCTGCCCGGCATCCACGGCCTGAGCGGCATCGTGGACGCCGAGAAGTGCACGCGCCCGGACGAGCGTGGTCTCGGAGAGCCCTGGCAGACGCCTGCGCTGCAGGCCTACAAGCCCCTGCCCGGCGGACCGATCAGGGCTCTCATCTTCATCGGTGAGTTCCAGCGCGATGCCGTGGAGCTGGCCCAGCGTCTGGACATGGACTATGACCTGGTCTACTGCCCCCTGTTTCGCAATGGCAGGTCGGTGGAGAACGTCTCGGCGTACGACGCCGCCTCGGTACTCAGGCACCTGGCCAGGGGGGACTATCAGCTCATCCTCCTCGCCGGCCGACCCTCGGAGCAGGTGGTCATCGACGGCATCCTCGACAGCGTGCGCAGGGGCACCGGCCTGCTGGCGGTGGACCCCGTGGCGGGAGCGCCGCTGCATCCGGAGGTCTGGGACAAGCTGCAGGCCGTCTTGCCCACAGCGGCGCTGAGCACCGATGAGCTGGGGCAGGTGCTGGGAGCTATCGGGCCCGAGGTTCTGGCCGCCACGTCGCCCGACAAAGGCCGCCTCCAGTCTCTGGCCTGCGACGACCTGGAGCAGGGACGCATCGCCCACCTCACCTGGGACGAGCAGACCCCGGGTCTGATCCCCTTCGCGCGGGGCGCCGCCGAGTACTGGGAGTACCGCTGGGCGGCGCTGTGCAGGGCGGCGCTATGGGCCTGCCGGCGCGAGCCGGAGAGCGCCATCGCCTCGGTCACCGCGGGTGACGATCTGCTGGTGCGCCTCGGCGGCCCCGTTCCGGCGGACGCCACGCTCAGCGTCACCTGGGATCGACGCTTCGAGGCCGGCCCCGCAGACGAGACGGTGGCGCCCGACGCGACGGGGGCCGCCACCATACCGATTTCTCCGGAGATCAGGCGCGTTCGCGGACCCGTGGTCGCCCGAGTGCTGCTGTCCGCGGGCGACCGGCCCCTCGACGTGGCCGCCTGCCTCGTCCCCACCACAGACCTACGGGTGCAGGTCCGCGAGATCACGGCGCCCGAGACCTTCGCTCCGGGTGAGCCCATCGACATCGCCGTGAGCTACGAAACGCTGCGCCGCCCTGAGACGGCCGTTGAAGTGCGCGTCATCGACGCCTTCGGCCGCGTCGTAGCCGACGCCCAGATGCAGACCGATGCCGTGGGGCAGGTGAGGCCCAGCGTGCGGGTGGCCGTCTCCGAGCCGCTGTCGGTGTACCACCGCATCGAGGTGACGGCGGTCGACGAGGGCCTCGCGGTGGATCGGACCTCGGTCCCGATCCTCTGCCCGCAGGCCGCGGACGATCACCTTGACGACTTCTCCCTGGCCGCCGGGTACGCGGCGATGGCGGTGCGCTGTCCGCCGCATCTGGAAGACGAGATGGTGGCTTTCCTCCGCTCCCGCGGCGTACAGGCCTGCACCGTGAACCGCTACATGATCGCCCGGGGCATGCCGGCCTTCGGCGGCATGATCTCCGGCGGCATGCGTCACAGCAGCGGCGAGCATGTACGGCAGAACTGCTTCAACAGGCCCGAGGAGGTGGCGAAGCTCTGCGAGCGCACGGTGCAGGGCGCCGCGGACCGGGTGAAGTGGGGCTTTTCGGGCTACAACATGGAAGACGAGGTTCACCTGCACCAGTCCGGCTCGACGGAGGTCTGCGCCTGCGAGGCCTGTCGCGAGGCCTTCGCTCGGTGGGCGCGGGAGACGTACGGGACCATCGAGGCCACCAACGAGGAATGGGGCACACAGTACGCGGCCTTCGAGGACATCACCGTACCTTTGGTGGCGGAGATCAAGGGCGAGCGCAACCCCGCGCGCTGGGTGGACTTCCGGCTGCTTTCGGAGCGCACCTGGGCCAATGCCTACGCCGCGGCGCACCGAGCCTTGCGCGAGGCCCACCCGCAGGCAAAGCTGAGCTTCACCAATCCGTACAAGTACAACTCTCTGTCGGGCGTCGACTTCTCCCTGTGGGTCCCCAACGAGGAGATCCTCCTACGTTACTTCCATCGCCACGTGGTGGACCGCAACAAGTCCTGGTCGCGCGCGCCCATGCTCTCTTGGTTCGGCTATGAGTCATCGGCACAGGAGGTGGGGCGGTTCGTGTGGTGGTTCGCGCTCAACGGCGGCGTGATGCCCATCTGGTGGGACCCTGTGGAGCCCTGGGCCTACACGGGCAAGGAGGGCTTCACGCCGTGGTACATGCTGACTCCACTGTGGGAGGACACCGCCCGCAGCCGGGCGGTTACCGCCGCGGCAGTGGACGTCCAGGCGGGCATCGGCAGGGTTCTGCGTCTGGCCGAGCCTGCCGCACCTGAGGCGGTCATCCTCCACTCTCAGCCCAGCATGCACGTGCTGTTCGCCGAGCCCTGTCTGGAGCTGGGTCGCGTGGTGGATACCGGCTATGGCCGCTATCGCGCCTCGGACGATGCCCTCGCGGCGACGCTCAAACGCCGCGGCCTGAACTACCGCTACGCACTGCCCCACGAGCTGACCGCCGAGGGCCTGCAGGGCGTGCAGCTTCTCGCCCTGCCCTCGTGCGTGGCGCTGTCGGACGAGACCCTCGCCGCGGTGCGCGCCTTCGTGGCAGCGGGCGGCAAGATCATCGCCGACCTGCCGCCCGGCACCCATGACGGACACGGCAAGCCACGAGGCGCGGCGGGGCTTGCCGACCTCTTCGCTCCCGGCCGGGCCGCCTGCCTGGGAAGGGCCGCCACCGCGGAGAGCGCGGCGGACCTCGACGAAGCCCTGGACGAACTGCGGGTGCAGCCCGCCGTACGCTGGGAGAAGGCCGACGGGACACCGCCCTCGGCCACGGAGATGTACCGCTATCGTCTGGGACGGGCCGAGTTCATCGGCCTGTGCCGCGACGCCACACCGGCGGCCGCGAATGAGGGCCCGCTGACGCTCACCCTCCCCGGCCCCGCCCATGTCTTTGACTGCCGTGCAGGGGAGTACCTCGGGCAGAGAGCCCAGATCGTCCTGGACATCCCCCAAGCCGACGCGGCCTTCCTTTGTCTACTGCCCTACTGTCCCGAGGCCGTGCAGGCGACGGCACAGATCGCCGACGGCAGGCTCTGGGTGCGGGCCAGTCTAGCGGAGACCGCCGACCCCACGGACCACGTGTTCCGGGTGGACATCACGCCACCGGGAGCCGCCGGACCGGCCCCCTGGTACAGCAAGAGCCTTCTCGCTCCCGCAGGGAGCCTGGAGTGGTCGGCGCCTCTGGCGCAGAACGAAGCGGAGGGGCGGTGGACGGTGACGGTGAGGGATGTGGGCACAGGCCTGCAGGCCACCACGACAGCCATTCCGGGCGAGGACTAGCCACCGGCCGCGGCCGTGGTCCTTCTCCCGTCACCGCCGCAATCCGGCGGAACTCACGGTAGCGTCCGGAAGAAGGATCGCCCGCCGCGATGACTCTGTGCCGACCGCGTCGTTCGTCGTTTGGGGGGGTATGGGGGACCCTGGGACCAGAACGTCACCCCTGCCCCACTACCGTTGCCCGGGGAGGACCGCCATGGACACGCGCACTGCAGTGGTAGCGGCTATTGCTCTGTTTCTGGCCGTGACTGGCGCCGAAAGCAGGCCCCGCGAGGAGGTCGACCTCAACGGCGCCTGGGAGTACGTGAGGGTGCCGGACCTTACCACGCCTCCGGAGGAAGGCTGGCGGCCCATCAGGGTTCCCGGATTGCTTCACGGAGTAGACTACGAGCGCGCCTGGTTTCGCCGCGAGTTCACCGTTCCGGACACCATGGAGGGTCTGAGGCTTGTCCTGCACTTCGGTGGCGTCAAGTACAACAGCACCGTACTGGTCAACGGCAGACAGGCCGGAGGGCACTTCGGCGGGTACGAGCCCTTCGACATCGATGTCACCGACCTGGTCAAGCACGGAGAGAGGAACACCCTCGTGTTGGGCTGTCACGACTGGACCGGCGTCTTCAGCGACCGGGAGACGGACTTCTCCGTCCTGAAAGAGCGTCCCACCGATGCCCGCTCGGTGCCTCGGGACAAGATCCTGGCGCCCATAGGGGGCCGCAACGAGTTGTTCGGCCCATGGGACGGCGTGTCTCTTCGCGCCCACCCCTCGGTCTGGGTCAGCGACCTGTTCATCAAGCCATCCGTCCGCACCAGGGCCCTGCTGGTGGACTACGAGCTTGGCAATGCCACGACGGAGGCGGTCACGGTGATCCTCGCGCCCGAAGTCCTGGACGATGGCCGCAGCGTGCTGTCCCCGGCCGGGCGCTCCGTCACGGTTCCCGCCAACGGCAAGACGACGGTCTCCGTGCAACAGGCATGGGACGGGGCGCGCTACTGGTCCCATGAGGACCCGTACCTGTACCTCCTGCGCACCCGCCTCATCGCACCCGACGGGGACACGATAGTGGACGAGCTCGATACCCGCTTCGGGTTCCGCGAGTTCTGGGTGGAGGGCAGTCGGTTCTATCTCAACGGGTCACGCATCAACCTGTTGGCCACCTCGTGGTGGCCTCCGGACCCGCCGGCCGGCAGGGACGACATCGAGGACCAAATCCGCGCGATCAAGAACGCCAACTGCGTGATCTTCCGCACCCACACCCAGCCGTGGCCCGAGTTGTGGTATGATGTAGCCGACGAGATGGGGCTCATGATGATCCCCGAGGGCGCCGTGTGGAACGACGACACCGCCTATCGCATCGAAGACCCTGTCTTCTGGGACAACTACGCCGCCCACCTCAAGGCCATGGTGGACCGGGACAAGAACAAGCCCTCGGTGGTGATGTACAGCCTCGAGAACGAGATGCACGGTAGCCGCATGAACGACAAGTCGCCGGCCAAGGCGGACCTGGTCCGCATGGGCCGGCTGGTCAAGCAGTGGGACCCGACGCGCCCGATCATGTATGAGTCTGACGGCGATCCCGACGGTGTCGCGGATGTGATCGGCATCCACTATCCCCGCGAGTACCCCACCCACACGCTGTGGCCCAATGACGCCTACTGGATGGATGAGCCCGCCAACATTAGCCACATGTTCCTCAATGGCGAGGAACGATGGCTCTGGGACCGCGAGAAGCCCGTCTATGTGGGGGAGTTCCTCTGGATCCCCTCCTCGGATCCCTCCTGGGACACGGTGTTCTTCGGCGACGTAGCCTACGAAGACTACCGGGGCACCCACATCCGGGCCAAGGGCTTGTCCTGGAAGATGGCCATCGAGGCCTACCGCCATTACGAGGTCGGCGGCATCTCGCCGTGGACCATGGTCGAGGGCGGACCGCTCGAGGAGCAGACCAACGCAATGTACGCTGCGCAGAAGGCGGCCATGCGGCCTATCGCCGCCTTCATCCGCGAGTACGACCACAACTTCACCTCCGGCGCCGAGGTAACGCGCACCGCCGATGTGTACAATGACATCCTGTCGCCTTCTGACCTCACGGTGCGTTGGGCGCTTCTCGACGGAGCGCGGCGGATCGACGAGGGGCGCCGGGAGCTATCGATGGCGCCGGGCGAGCGCCGGGAGATCAGCTTCTCCCTGGCGATGCCGCCGGTTGAGACTCGGCGCGAGCTGAGCCTCGAGGTCTCCGTGGACCGCGAGGGCGCTCAGCGCTTCCACGACACCAGGAGGCTTTCGGTGTTCCCGCCTCTGAACCTGAAGGCACCGGGCGTGGCGGTGGGCCTGCACGATCCGGTCGGGGCGACGAAGGCGGTGCTTGCCCGAAACGGTCTGACGCTGAGGGACGTGCCTGACCTGGCGGCCATCCCCGACGACCTGGCGGTGCTGGTGCTCGGAGATGGGGCACTGCAATCGCGGCCGGACGCCACCGTCGTGGTGGGCAGCAGGCCCGGCGCACCGGGGGGGGTCTCCGAGTTCATCCGGCAAGGCGGCCGAGTGCTGGCCCTGCCCCAGACCCAGTACCCGCCGGACCTGGGCGGGGTGACCCTCTCCGGCCACGCCTCCACCATGACCTTCGCGCAGATGCCCGGCCATCCGCTGCTGGAGGGCGTCCTGGAGGATGATCTGAAGTTCTGGGCACCGGACAATCTCGTCACACAGGCCGAGGCTTTCAGGCCCACTCAGGGCGCCTTCGAGGCGGTCATCGTCTCCGGGAGCGCCGCGGGCATCGACCATGCCCCCCTGCTCGTGCGGCCCATGGGAGCCGGGGTCCTGCTGACCTGTCAGATGCGGCTCACAGACCGTCT
>CAZXDD010000390.1:0-7586 GCA_964639415.1 uncultured Armatimonadia bacterium | reverse complement strand
TTGTTTGAGGTCCCGGACCGCATCCCGGGCTCGCTCCAGCGTCCTGAAGGGTGCGCCAACCGTCCCGGCGGCGGCATCATCGCCGCGGGGTGAGACGTACAGCCTCACCGGGGCGGCAATGGCGCCGCAGATGGAGAGTAACCCCAAGAGCACGGACAGTGACACCCAGCTTGCGACCGGCATGGTGGTCCCTCGCAATCGGTGAGGATGACATTAGGAGCAGTGTTCGCGCCGCGGCCGTGGACACCTGCCCCGGGGCTTGTACGGAAGTCTCAGGAAAGGGCAGCACCCGGCTCAGGAGTGCTCAGCGCACGCCGACGGCAGGGCCTCCCCCCGCCTGCGGCATTGTCTCTGCACACCCAGCGGCTGCGGCGGACGGGCAACGTCGCGGGGCTCTGCCCCGCCACCCCGCTGGGGCCACGGGCCCCAGACCCCATCTGTTGGGCTACTTGGCATGCCATCTGCCACGAGGTTAGGCCCTTACCTACCGTGTCAACTGCCTGCAGACGGGGGAGGGCCGCCGTGCAGTACGTCACATGTCACGTACTGCACGGAAACAACGCCGACGCATTGCCAAACGTGGCCAGGCACTGCCGTCGCGGCCTGGCGAGTACACAGCACTTCCTGATCCCGGCGCCGCTCAATCCTGAGACTTCCGTACAGGCCCACCTGCCCCTGCGCCGCCGGGAAGGTGAGAGAGCGTTGGGGCACGGGGCGGGACAGGTTGAGGGGGAGGAGCCGAGCTCTGGGAGACGGGGGAGTGACCAGCGCGGTCCAGCACGGAGGGGAGACAGGGGCGACGGCGGGCGGTGCCCACCGTCCCCCTGCTCATCACCTGCTTCTATCCGGCGGTGATCCACATCGGCTTCCAGATGCCTCCGGCATGGCCGATATCGTGGACGCGAATGGTCAGGCGGTTCCTCTCTCCGGGATTGAGCTTGCCCGTGATGTCCACCGCCACCGGCTTGTCCCACAGCAGGGCGGGGTCGCCCTTGCTCCCTCCGGCGGGTTGGCCATTGATCCACAGATCGAAGGTCTCGTCCACCGCTTCGCAGTACAGCCAGACGGGCTTGTCTTCGATCGCCGGAATGTCCACTTCCACCGTATACCAGCCGTAGCCGTCGTAGCCCTCGTAGCCCTGCGCCTCCCACGGCCGGAGGGTGGAGATGGGCCGCCAGTTGTCGTCGGGCTGCGCGGCATACCATTGCTCGCTCTCGCCGACCTTCTCGGGATCGGTGCGGAAGAGCCACTGCTCCGGGAGCTGAAGGACCTTGCGGGCCCTCATTGCCGCCACCGGAGGCCGGTATGTGGTGCCGAGTTTGCCATAGTAGCCCAGGATCGGCGTGATCCTGCGGGTGTTGACCAGGGCCAGCAGGCGCCTTTGCAGCTCGGCCTGGCGCGGGAACAAGTCGGGCTCCTCCTTGACCGCCTCGCTCACACTGTCCAGCTCGGCGAAGAGCAGGGCGTAGCGAAGGCGGTCGATGCGGGCGAGGATCGTGTCATCGTCCGCCATGGCCTCGGCCATGTCGAGGATCTCGTGGCACTCGGCCAGCACCTCCGGCCCGAAACGCTCGCTATCGTTGAACCCCACGTGCTCGCCGGGACTGTCGAACACGGCACGCTCAAGCCGGCGATGGAACCGCGCCACATGGCCGCCGGCCTTCCCATACACCCGGTTGCAGAAGTCATCGATGAAGGCCTCCACATCGGTATGCACGTCCCACTGCAGACGGGCCCGGAGATTGAGCAAGAGGGCGGAGGCGGTGAAGGTGGCATCCCATTCGTCGCTCAGATGGCGGCAACCGCCGGCGTGGGTCCTGCGGAGGATGTCCGCCTCGGCCTCATAGAACACCTGGGGGCTCTCGAGGTGGTGATAGTCCAGATAGCGGTAGAGGGCGACGGGGGCCAGACGACTCCAGTCGCGGAACCGCCGCATCCCCCTGGCGTTGATCTCGCAGCTCTGGTCATCCATGGCGTGCCTGGGGCTCAGGTCATCCACGGCGTGCTTGAAGCACTGGTCCCACCAGGTGAGCTCGATCATCACATTGCGACGCGGCAGGTACCTGCGGGGCGTCTCACGGGTTGAGCCGTAGGCGAAGGTGGCGATGTACTTGTCCGGATGGCGCTCTTCCACCATGGCGGCGACCTCATTGATGAAGTACATCCAGCGGTCGGTGAGGTCGGCGCCTTCCACGCCGTTCTGGCTCCAGTCCACCTCGGCGGTGTCCAGCGCCTTGCAGGCCTCGCACTCGCACCAGTAGCTGGGCTCGTCCTCGGCATTGACGCAGATGCGCTCGGCGTCGGGGTGGCTGTCGAAGAACTCAATGATGAAATCGGCCACCACCCGGTGGAGTTCGGTGTTGGCGCAGCAGATCTCCGCCGCGCGGCCGGAGGAGTGCCTGGCGGTGCGTCGCCCCTCCACGAGCGGGTAGAACTCCGGATGGGTCTCGAACCACTTCTCCGGGGGCAGGATGGTGTAGAGGGTATGGCCACCCAACTCCTCCCACTCGCCGCCGCGGATCGCCCCGTAGTCCCAGGTCTCGGCGTAGGAGGCCTTGAGCCGGTTCATGCGGTTGCGCGCGGCCCAGTCCACCCAGGCCCCGGTGTCCACGTGTCTGGGGGCCCAGTCGGGAGGCGTGTGATAGACCTGAATCGTGTGGCCGCCGCGGAGGTCGAAGCTGGGCCTGTGCACGATGAGCCGCGGGGGCAATGCGAGCCGCGGCACCCGGGGGATCACCTCGCCCAGCGGACCGGGCCAGCACCAGCGACAGCCCAGCAGATGGTACAACTCCTGCACCGCGTAGTACACGCCGCGCGGGGTATTGCCCAGACAGACGATGGCCCCCTCATCCACATCCAGCACGATGCCCTCCCGGCCCACCTGGGCCAGTTGTGTCTCATAGCTGCGTCCGGGCGGCACAACTCCGATCCAGATGCAGCGGCCCTCCGGGGCACTGCTCGCGTTGGCAATGGCCGGCGCCTCACCGGTCATCTGCTTGAGGATGCGCTGCGTGTCCATGGACAGATAGCCATGGTGGGGTAGGACATCGTCGGGGATGACGATGGCCGCGATGGGCGCGCCGTCGGTAGGCACATTGCCGCCCGCGATGGGCGGCGGTGCCTTTGTCAGCTCGATGCTGACATCGTCGAAGTAGACCGGGCCGGTGCCCTTGCTCTGCAGATACAGGCCGCAGGAGCCGGTCTTGGCCACGGAGAGATCGCCCTCGACGAGAGTCCACTCAGCGGCATCTGCGATCGACCGCAAAAAGCCCCCCCCATCGCCGGGGACCCAGACCTCGGCGACGCCCCCCTCGCCGGTCTTGACCCAGGCCGAGAGGTGGTAGTGTGCTCCGGCCAGGAGGTACAGGTCGGTGGTGTACCACCGTGCCCAGCCGGCTTCGCCCAGGGCCCGGATGGCGGCGCAGCGGTCTCCGGAGTGGGCGTCGCCGGCGATCTCGAAGGCGTACTGCCCCTGGGCGACGTGGGTGTTCCAGCCCGACGCCCCGGCCTTCCCTCCGGCCTCGAAGGAGGGGTTGGCGACGATGTTGGCGGCGGAGGTGAGGGACGGAATCCAGGCGAGGCTCAGAGGGATAAGGATGCGAGCAAGACGCATAGCAGAAGCTCCTGAGTAGATGGGTGGGTGGATGGGTGGGCCTCTCGGCTTGACAGGAGTGCTGACGCGCGGCGCCGGAGGGGCCGAGTGGGGGGCCTGGGGCCGAAGGCACCCAGACGGGAGCCATCCGGCCCGGTTCGTTCGCGCCAGCGGCGTCCCTACGGGACGACAGACCGCAAGGCGGGGGCCTGGCCGCGGTCAAGCGGCGACGCAGCCCCTGGTCTGCCCGTGCCACCTGGACCACGAGAAGGGCCACTCCCACCACTGCGCGCACAGGCCCGCGCGTACCGGGGCTTCGAGTATGTAGTCAGCCATCATCTGCACGTCGCCGTCCACGCGGGCGTGCCTATCCCAGTAGCTGCGCTGCCACATGTTGGGCGTGGGTGTCGTTCTGGCTGCAGTGCGCGTTCCAGGCCAGTTGGCGCAGGACCCGCGAGACCTCAGGCACACGCTGGCACAGGCGAATGCAGGCCTCGCGATCGATGGGGCGCAGGGCAAGCGCCTCGAGTCTCTCCGGCCCCAGGGAGCTGAGGTCGTCGGTGCCGTACAGGGCCCGTTTGAGTTCGCGAGCCGGCCTCCCGCGGTAGAGGTCCTCGGTCGCATCGAGATCGGCCGCTGCGACGAGCACGTCGGTGCTGGGGAATGGAACTATGTGGCAGATCAACGGCAGCGCCGCAGGGGGATGGTGCCGGGAGTGCCGGGAGTGGTAGAGATCATCGACCGCCAAGCCGATGAGCCGAGGGAGCAGCCCCGGCCAGGCCCCCCGCAGATAGGCCTCGCTCTCGGTCAGATGGCGTTCGCTGTCGGTGGTGACGAGCAGGAGGTCGCGGTGGCTGACGGCGCGCTGAGCGTTGGCGGCGAAGCGTTCGTAGGCGGCGTTGATGACGCCCAGGACATCACGCCGCAGGGCCCTTGCGCTCTCGGAGCAGATGCTCCTCTCCTCGGAGTCCGATCCGCCTGCGGCCCAGAACGCGTCCACCGCGTCGCGCAGGCTCCCCTGGACCGAGATGCACTCCCACGGCCCTTCTGCGTGCAGAAGCGTCTTCACCAAGTGCTCGTAGATCCGGGCGTCGGTGGGGCCATCGGCGATGACCGCCAGGTAACGCGTGTCCGCCACTTCTCAGGCCCCCCCGATGGTCCCGCTGAACCACAGCTCAGTGAGTCTCGCGGGAGTAATGGCGATGGACTCGATGCCGTCGCGGCCAGTCACCGGCTCGCCGTCCACCGTCCCAAGATCTGCCAGGGTCCGCAGCGCCTCGCTCATGCGGACTACCGCCGAGCGGTAGCCCTGCCGCTGGAGCCGGAAGTGGTACACGTCCTCCAGATGACCGGCGAACTCACGCAGAACGCCGACGCTGTGGGAGGTGAGGATGAACTGCGTGTTGTACCCCCGACCAGCAGTGCCGCCGGGGCCCGCCGCCTGACGCAGCCAGCCGATGAGGTTGCTCAGATTGCTCTGGCTGACGCCGTTCTCGATCTCCTCCAGCATCATCAGCGCAGGCGGGAACTGTGTAGACGCCAGCACCGCTACTGCCGCCGCGCGCAGCAGGCCGTCGGAGACAGCGTCGGGGGCGAATTCCTCCAGCCGTCCCCCGGGGTGGCCCACGTCAAACAGCCACCGCGCTTCAGACGTGCCGCCGTTGAAGCTCACACTGCGGAAGGTCGGCTCAAACCTCTGCATCCGAGCGACAACGCGGTCAAACATGCCGGTGCCTATCATTCTCATGGCCGAGAGAGCCGTGTGGAGGCCCTCGCCCTCAGCGCCAAGCGGGTACCGGCGGCTCTCGCCTGCAGCAGTGGGAATGTCCGCGTCCTCTCCAAGCCTCTCACGCAGCGCGCTCGGCTGTAGGTCGTAGGAGCGGATGCCCGCGAGGTCGCTGAAGAATAGTGGCAACAGGGTCTGCTCCTCGTCAGTCCTGACCGGCCCCAGGGCCGTCTGGAGGCAGAGGTAGCCTGACGGGTCGTGGGTGCCGCTGGTTTCCACCGTCGGCTCGCCGGTGACAGGCGTGATCTCGACACGCTCTCGGCATCCCACGCCACCGTCCAGCTCGGGTGCCGGGAACAGCTCGACCTCATACTCGACGACACCGTCATCGTCCCGCCAGCGGCAAGAGAGGGCCATCGGAGCGCTCTCGTGCGCCAGGCGGTGCCGGTAGGGGAACAGGTCATCGGCCCTCAATAGGGCTTCTCGGTCGTCGCCCCCCAGCGCTTCCGGGGTGCCTCTGTGCGCCAACTCAGCGAACAGGCGCACGCCCCGCAGAAAGTTGGTCTTCCCCGAGTTGTTGCCCCCCAGCAGGAGCGTCAGCGGCCCCAACTCGACACGGGTGTCTGTGTGGGTGAGGAAGTTGCGCAATCTGAACCACTCGAACATGCCGAAGCCCCCTGCCGACGCGCGAGGGCGAGCGGGCAGGACTACCAGCGCCCACTCGCCGCCTGTGGAATTGCCTGTTCCGTCCGCCTGGATGGGACTCCTCCCGCGCGGAGGTCGATAGGCGCCAAGTGAGGCGGCCATGTCGTGCGAAGCGCGGACGGGACCCATCCGGCCCGACGGGCGATACGCGCAGCAACAGGAACCGCGCGGCACACGCCTGAGCATGCCGCTGCTGCGCCAGTGGCCACACGGTGGACGTCATGCCGGACAGGGTCCCACCGCCCCACACCGCGCAGTCCGTCCCTATTCGCGCCCCTACTGCCACATCGCCGCGGGCCTCACCCCTCCAGCTCCAGCGCCTGCTGACCGCCGGCCGGGAGTGGAGGGGGCGGCTTGTCGATACCCAGATGCTCGTAGGCCCGGACGCTGGCCTGCCGACCCCTCGAGGTGCGCAGGATGAAGCCGATCTTCAGCAGGTACGGTTCGACGACATCCTCCAGGGTGCCCTCATCCTGTTGCAGGGTGGCGGCGATGGCATTGAGGCCCACCGGGCCGCCGCCGTAGTAGTCGATCATCGCGTGCAGATAGCGGCGGTCCAGGTCGTCCAGTCCGGCGTTGTCCACCCGCATGGCCGAAAGCGCCTCGCCCGCCATCTCGTGAGTGATGACGCCGTCTCCCATGATCTCGGCGAAGTCACGCACCCGGCGCAACAGGCGGTTGACCACGCGTGCGGTACCCCGCGACCTGCGGGCCAGCTCCAGCGCGCCGCCGGGCTCCAGAGGGATGCCCAGGATCCCGGCGGCCCGTAGCACGATCCTCTCTAGCTGCTCCTCGGTGTAGAAGTCCAGGTGGTGGTAGATGCCAAAACGCTCGCGGAGCGGGGCCGTCAACATACCGGCCCGCGTCGTGGCACCGATCATCGTGAAGGGCTCGATGTTGAGGGGAATCGTTTTGGCATAGGGGCCGCTGTCGACGACGAAGTCGATGCGGAAGTCCTCCATCGCCGGGTACATGAACTCCTCGACCACGCGGGGGAGGCGGTGGATCTCGTCGATGAAGAAGACGTCGCCGCGTTTGAGGTTGGTCAGGTGGCCGACGAGATCGGAGGCCCGCTCCAGGGCGGGCCCGGAGGTCTTCTGGATGCCCACCCCCATCTCATTGGCGATGATGTGGGCCAAGGTGGTCTTGCCCAGACCGGGAGGGCCGTCGAAGAGCACGTGTTCCAGCACATCGCCGCGCTTGCGGGCGGCCTGGATTGAGATCCGGAGCTGTTGGATCAGCTCCTTTTGGCCCACATCGTACTCGTCCAGAGTCTGCGGCCGCACGGAGATTTGCTCCTCGAGCTCTCCGTCCCGACTCTGCGGGGTGACGATGCGCTGGCGTCCGATGTCATCGCTCATGGCTCTGTGCTCTCAGTCTGTCGCTAGGGTTCTGGGGACTGCGACTGCAGGACCCTTCGCCGGCCCGGAGCCGACGCCTCCCCGGGGGCAGCCTCTCGGGGGCCGACCGACCGCACCGGCCGCCCGGCGGGGCCCCTATCTGCTCTGGAACACCCGCTTGACGATGGCCTGAGGCTCTCGGAGAGCCGGGTCCTGCGTCGTC
>CAZXDD010000389.1:0-7587 GCA_964639415.1 uncultured Armatimonadia bacterium | reverse complement strand
CCCCCGGAGCAACCTCCGCGCCGTGCTCGTCGGTTTGAGGCGGAGCTTCGCTAGTGCTCGGTTCGCGCGATCACGTCTGCCTGCGCCTCGGGCGACAGGGCCACGAAATACTCGCTGAACCCGGTGATGCGCACACACAGAGTGCGAAACTCATCGGGCCGCGCCTGTGCAGCCAGGAGCGTGTCGCGATCCACGAAGGTGAAACCGATGTGCACGCCGCCGAGGGCAAAGAAGGTCTCCACCAGTTCGGGGACCATCTCTGGTTCGGGCGTGCCGGCAAGCCTCACGTTCAGGCCCCCGGTAGTGGTGCGCTCCAGGGGCAGGGCGGCCACCGAGGCCAGCAGGGCCGTGAGGCCCTCCCTGTCGGTGCCGTGGACGGGCGACTGGTTCTCGCTGATCGGCTCTCCCCGGAGGCGGCCGTCGGGTGTTGCCGGCAGCTCCTGGCCCCAGTTGATGTGGCAGTGCAGGGAGTAGATGCCGGATGTCAGTAGGTGGCCGTGCGGATTGGGCGCCTGATCCAGGGCATCCTGGGCGATGTCGCACACCCGCCGTGCCAGGCCGTCGGCCCCCCTGTGGCCGTTGCCGTACTTGGGCAGTCGGGTCCTGATCTCGTGGCGCAGATCTTCATGGCCCAGAAAGCCGTTGCGCACGATGGCCAGGAACTCGGGGAGGCCGAACCTCCTTTGCGCAAACACGAGCTCATCGATGGCGACGAGCGAATTGGCCACCGTCGCCACGCCGCCGAAGAAGTGGTACTGGGCGGGGTGGCGGAGACCGCCGTTGGCGGCATCTCGCCCCCGCGCGATGCAGTCGCCAAGCAGCAGGGATTCGACATGCATGGTCTCGGACCCGCCGGCGCGCAAGGCGGCCCGCTGCGAGACGGATTGAGCGGTCAGCTCTCTGGCGACCTGAGACAGGCTGTGCAAGACCTCATCCAGGCTCCTGAGCCGCTCCGGCCCCGGTAGCCCCGGCACCCGGATCTCTCCGCTCACCGGGTCCGTCCCGCCGTCGAGGGCGATCAACAGCCAGTGTGCCATGTTGTGGAAGACGTCGCCGGCGCGGAAGTCGCAGGCGCCGGGGATGTCCGCACGGTTGCAGGCGGTGAGTGCGTAGCCGTGGGCTTCCTCCGCGGACAGGCCCAGGTTTCGCAGCCCGGTGATGACACGACTGTCGTTCCAGAACTGCACCTGACTGCTGCAGGTGGCGAGTGCCTCCTGCACCGCCGGCCGCAGTCGGGGGGACAGCCGCTGGGCGACACGCACGTTCACCATGGGCTGGGGCACGGCCGCCAGCGAGACCGCACGCAGGATCAGGGCGCTCAGCTCATTGGACCGATCGGTACCTTCCGGCGAGGTGCCGCCTACAACCACATACTGATTGGAGGCGAAGCAGGGCACCGGCTTGGGGCGATAGTTGTCCGTGGTGGTCCCGGTGATCTCTTTGGTCTTGAGCGCGAAATGCGCCAGGTAGGCCAGGGCCAGGTCGGGGCAAAGCGAGCCGTCCGCCAGGCCCCGCTCATACAGGGGCAGGATGTACTGGTCCATCCGGCCGAAGGCGAAGTCTCGGGCGCCGACGTAGCAGCTCAGGACCAGGTGCACCAGCCAGATGGCCTGGATAGCGGAGAAGAAGTCCGGCGACGGCCCTGCGGGAGCGACCTCCAGGGCCCTCGCGGCCAGAAGCAGGCGACTGCGCCGGGGCTCGGCGCAGCCCTCGGCCGCCCGCAGGGCCGCTTCGGAGTACCTTTGGGCGAACCGACAGATGGCGTCGCAGCAACGCTGCACATGGTCACAGAACTGCCGGGCCTCCTCGGTCTGCAGGCGCTCGGCGGTCCTCCGCGCCTCCTTCGCGATGCCCCGCAGGCCTGTGGAGAGCAGTTTCGGATAGTCCGGGGTCAGATGGCCACCGGAGCCGAAGCCCGGCAAGGAGGGGAGATGGTCGGCGCCCGCTTCCACAGGCCCTTCCACGACACGGCCGAGGATGAGGTCCTCGGTCTCGATGGGCGTGGCTACCCGCTGCAGGAG
Organism: uncultured Armatimonadia bacterium; assembly: GCA_964639415.1. Classification (GTDB taxonomy): domain Bacteria; phylum Armatimonadota; class Zipacnadia; order Zipacnadales; family JABUFB01; genus CAYRFY01. Next base: position 5,566 of record CAZXDD010000389.1, on the reverse strand, counting down.
CTCTTCCAGCACGGTGGCGCAACGCTCTGGCATGGGAACGGTCTCGATGCGCGGGGCCAGCTCGGACAAGACCCGCTGACGCTCCACCAAGCAGTGGGTATCGTCGCCGGCACAGATCCGGTCGCGCAGCGGGGGCAGCAAGGCGAGCAAGTCGGCGGGGCTACTGAGGCCCGGGAACACTGTGTGCATGAGGCTCTCTGGGGCTCCTTGGGCGCGTGCCGGGCGTTGTTCCCGACCTGTGACCTTGAGCGTCTCGCCCGCGTGCCGCTGCGGTGCCCCTACCGGCCCCGGCAACGACGGAGGCGGAACGGCGTTGGCGTCTAGCCCAGGGTCACCGTGGACTGATCTCGACCGGCCTTCTGCGACACGGCGCTGATGGTGACTGGCGCTCCGGCGTCGGCGGTGACGAACCACTCCAGGTCCTTGTAGCCGCAGGTGCCGGCCAGGTGACCGATCTCCTGTACAGGCCCCGCTGCGGAGACAACCGTGGCCCCCTGAAGGCTCACCTGCACCGGCTGCTGCTGGGCGGTGCGATGGCCGATGGTGGTGATCTGGGTGTCGAGGTATCCGGTGTTCATCACGGTCGCCCGCACGCGGTAGACGTTCCCATCGATGTGCTCGGCGGAGGCCTGAATGATCTGTATCCAGGGCCGCCGCCCGGCGTGGTCGAGGACGAATGCCGTGCAGCCGGCGGCGATCCTGTCCATGTCGGTGCTCAGCGGGTTGGCGGCGAAATGCCGCCGCCAGCCGCCGATCTCCACAGGCCCCAGTTGCGGGTGGTCGAAAGGCCGCCAGGGCGTGAACCCGCCCTGCCCGGGATTGGCATCATGCCACTTGAGGGCGAGAAGGTCATAGTCCCGGCGCTCCTGCACCGTGGAATCGAAGTACTTCTCCGTCGTGATCCCCAGCGAATTGTAGATATTGCCCAATTCGACCTCGTAGACAAACAGCCCCAGGTGGCGGTAGCCCCAGTCGTGGAAATGGCCCTGCAGGGCGATGGGCTTGCTGGATGTGAGGCGATAGTCCACCACAGCCCGCTGCGTGAACCCGGTGAGCTCCTCACCCCTGGCCCCGATCTCCTTCATCTTCTCCAGGTCCGCGGGGGCGATGTCGTCATCGCTGCCGGTGGACGGCGGACGGAGCACAGAGTTGTTCCCACAGTGGAAGCCGAAGATGCCGAAGAGGTTGGGGTGGTCGTAGACGAAGCGGGCGAAGGCCTGCATCTCGGGCTGCGAGAAGGGGAAGTCTCCGGCTCCGCCCTGCTCGTGTTCGGGCTTCCAGTTCGCGGCCCAGTTGCGGTTGAAGTCCGCGTATCTCTCGGCGGAGACGATGGCCCCGCCGTCGTAGTCGTGAACGAGGCCCTCGTTGTAGAGGAAGTAGAACGGGCCCTGCGTATCGGTGGCTTCTCGCGCGATGAGCATCCGCTCGTCCTCGGGGTGGGGTTTGAGGTTACCCCGCGGATCTTCACGGCGCATGTGCAGGATCAGACCGTCACCGTCGACATCCGCCTGGTACAACCCGTTCTTGCGGTACCGCGGCGTGTTGCGGCTGCGGATCGCGCCACCGGTGCTGAGGATGAACTCGGCCCCGTCCGGATTCATCCGGGGGACGATATAGAACACGATCTGCTGCAGCAAGCCTGCAATGGCCGTGCTTTCCGCGTAGCCCTCCAGCAGGGCCCGGATCAGATGCAGGGAGGCCGTGGTCCCGGCCACCTCGGGGGCGTGGACATTGGCCTGCACGAGGTAGCCGGGCTTGAGGTCGGGCTCGTCACAGGGCGCGGTGATCCGGGCCATCATCAGGGGCCGATCCTCCGGCGTCCGGGTCAGCTCGTGCAGGGAGACAAGGTCGGGGTGCTGCTGGGCGGCGGCGGACAGGAAGTCCAGCATCTCCTGCCACCGATAATAGTGATCGTAGACGATCTCGGGCAGCCCTGGCATGGGGTTCCTCCCGGTGAGGGGTCTTGGAGCAGGGTAGATGGGGAGGGTTCGCGGGCCCGAAGGCGGGGACCTCCAAGGTACGGCCCAGGGTAGCATCGGTGTGTCTGTGGACAGCTTCGGGCCTCAGGCGCCCTGTGAACGGGGCGGTCCGGTGCCGCCCGCCACCCCGGGGGGAATGCCGCCGCACGGTCCTGCACCGGGCAGACCGGGCACCATGACGGTGCGCCGCCACCGGGGTGCGCTCGCAGCTTTTTTCCCAGGGGTATTGACACGGCTGGTGGGCTCTGATAGAGTGTCCGTGTGTAGGGTTGTATAGGTTTGGCCCCATCAGCCGATACATAGCTATCACCGCAGATCGCGTCGCCGCTCGTTATGCACCCCAAGTCTTCCCCCTAGACTTGCGCCCAGGCTGAGTTTGTGGGCCAGCGCGCCCGACCCGACGATCACACCACATGATGTCGGGGTGCGCACGTGAGTCAGGCCTGCTTCTGCCCCGGGGCAGGCCTGACTTATTCCCCCTCTCCCTTTACCCGCCAGGTCCACCGGCTCCCTTTGGGCAATCCCGAAGCGGTCATCGCTCACCCCCATTTCGACGGCGCCGAAGTGCCCCCTGCGCAGGGACGGTCGCCGGAGGCCGCCGGGCGGCTCCCGGCGGCCTCGCTACAGTGCTCTGCCCGCCTCGGCCATCGCCGGTGGTGCTGCCTGGCGGAAGCGGGCCCTGCCGCAGGAGCCTCTGGGGCAAGACCCGCACCCGTTGGGGCTCGCCATGGGCAAGCCCACGGGGCGCGGGCCGGCGGGCCCGCAGGCCGTGGGCATTGCTCCAGCGCAGACACCAAATCGGGCGGGAGAGGGATCTCCCGCCCGTCAATCGCTGCTGTTGGCGCTTCAGCGGTCCGGCTGTCCGGCGCGCCGACTATCGGCCCCGGCGCTGCCCGCCACCGCCACCGCCACCACCACTGCCGCCGCGACCGCCACCGCCGCCGGGACCGCGGCCACCGCCACGACCACCACGGCCGCCGCCCCTGCCACCATTGCTCGGACCGGGCTTGGGGCTGCCGTTGCTGTCGTCATCGCTGTCGTCGTCATCATCGACGCTGAGGACCCGGGCCTCCTGAGCCGCCAGTGCCTCCGCGGTGGCGTACGGGTCTTCCACGCTGCGTCCCAGCATGTCCTGCACGCTGGTGCCGCGCGCCGCCGCCACGTCCGCCGGGTTCCGCAGCATCTGCAGAGCCTTGAAGCAGGCCTTGGCACGGTTCATCACATTGCCGCTGCCCAGCGACTTGGTGAGCACGTCGCGGATGCCGCTGACCTCGATGATCTGGCGCACAGCGCCACCGGCAATGATCCCCGTACCACGCGAGGCAGGCTTGAGCATGATGATGGCTCCGCCGACCTTCGCCTGCACCTGGTGGGGAATGGTGTAGCTGTCCATGGGGACACGAATCATATTCTTGCCGGCGTGCTGGATGGCTTTCTGGATGCCGTCCATTGCACTCAGAGCACGACCGATGCCGAAGCCGACATTGCCGTGCCCGTCGCCGACCACCGCGCATACGCGCGAACTGGAAATCCGTCCACCCTTCACGGTCTTCCGTGTCCGGTCGATACGGATTACACGTTCCTGGAGTTCCTCTTGCTGCTCCGCTGCCTGCGCCACTTCGCAAGTCCTCCCAAAACAAGGTGACCTCCCATTTCCCTGGGAGGTGGTCTTCAATCATAGCATCTGGCCTCACCCGTGTCAACTAGGCGAAACCAGGCAACCAGGCTACAAGGAGAACGCACTGGGACGGGGGGGCGGCGACACGAGGGGAGGGCAGGCCTGTCGGCGGCCCATGCGGTCCCGCACACGGCCAACGAGTGCCGCCCGCCGGGAACAAACGGGCCCGCCATCGCATCGAATAGCGTAGGCCGGCCGCCATCCCCTCGCGCCGGGCCGTGTGCGACATGCTGGACCACGGGAACAGAGCGGGAGCCGATGGTCGCGCAAGAAAGCTTCCTGGTATTGACAATGCCTGCAGGTACTTTCAATCTATCTGGTGAATGGGCATAAAAGATGGCAGCCGCTCCCGTCTCGCGGTAGAGGGGTGAGCCCGTTGCGCGACCGTCTGTACCTCGCCGTTTTTGTTCTCGCCGCAGCGGCGATGGCGGCGCTGATCTTCACGAGCCTCCGGGGCTCGCTGCGGCGCATCGCCGCCGCGACACCTCCGCCCCACCACGGAAAGGCGGGCTTTGCGCTTCCTCCGCCTCCACACTCGGCTCCCCCTCCCTCGATGCCGCCTCCGTCGTCCGCCCGCGCCACCGCTGCTCCGGCGGGCAGCGAGGTCTTCCACGGCCGGATCGTGCGCGAGGACGGCAAGACGCCCGCCACCGACGCCTCGTACAAGGTGACCATCCCGGGACTGCCTTCCACCGACGTGTGGGAAGCTACTCAGGGCGGTGAGTTCACCGTCGGCGGGCTTCCGGCCGGAAGGGTCCGCATCGCCGCCATGGCCCCCGGCTACGCGGAGCTGACAAGGGACTTCACCCTCCCACAGGCCACGGACGAGTCCGGCGTCCTGGTCCTGTTTCGCCCCGGGCCCCGAGTGAACGTGCAGGTGCTGAGCGCCTCCGGCGCGGGGGCCGCAGACACGGCGTTCACCCCCGGCCTGACGTGGCATACCGACGGGGATACCCGCAGGGAAACGCCGCGGCTCAACACCGATGGGTCGGGAGGCTTCACCCTTGTCGGTCCACACAACGCCACTTCGCTCACCATCAAGCTCGGCGGCGATTACCCGCCCGCCAAGGTGGATCTGGCCCCTGGGACCGCGACCACCTCTGTCAAGCTCCTGCCCCACGGCAGCTTTGCCCTTCGTGGCAGCGTGGTGCACGCCGATGGCCGGCCGGCTTCCGGGGCCGAAGTGTCTCTTGCGGTGGCCGGCGGCAAGGAAGAGGCCCGGGTGGAGCAGTGCGATGCGGATGGGGCCTACGTGTTCTACGATGCTCCACCCGGTAAGCTCACCCTGCGCGCCTCGGCCGACAGCGGCGCTCCCTCGGCCCCCGTCGACCTGGAGTATGACGGCGCCGCCGACACCACGGCCCCGCGCCTGAAGCTCGGGCCCGGCGCCACACTGAAGGTAACCGTTCGGGGGCCTGCGGGGTCTGTGGCGGGCGATGTGTCGGTGACGGCCCGGCCGGAGCGCTCCCACGGCTCCTCGACCCTCCCCGGGCGACCGCACGCCACCTTCGTCGCCGCGCCCAACGCCTCCGCGGTCTGCGTGGCCACCGGCATCGCCGCCGGGGCCTGGAGCGTTCAGGCCCGCGCAGAGGGGTACGAGCCGGCAACGGTGCAGGCCCGGGCCCAGTCCGGGAAGACCACCTCGCTCACCGTGACCCTCAAGCCCCTGTGGCGCGTATCCGCCACGGTGCTCTCCCCCGAAAGGGCGGCCCTGCGCAATGCCGAGGCCATCGTAGCGTACAGGCACACGTGCGGCGCCGAGGGTTCTGAGACCACCGGGTCCCTCTCCTCATCGGGCGGATGCTACGAGAGCGTCAAGACCCAGCGCCTGCGAACCGATGAGCGTGGCTCCTTCACCCTCCGGGACCTCCCGCCCCGGGGAACATCGCTGTCCGTGACGACCACCGAG
>CAZXDD010000388.1:0-7589 GCA_964639415.1 uncultured Armatimonadia bacterium | reverse complement strand
GCAGCTCGAAGAATCTCCCGGCATTCAGCGAGATTCTTCGCTATCTCGCTGCGCGCGATGGACGCTCAGAATGACATGAAGAGGACCAACCGGCTTCCCGGCCGGACTTTCAGAACACAATCCTCCCCGGGCCCAGTAGCCCCGAGCCGACGGGGCTGTGCTCCATGAAGTTGGCCATGGTGTTGGTCACCGTCAGTGTGAGGCTGTTGCTTCCCGGCTTCAGCAGGTGCCCCACCGAAAGCCTCCACGGCGCCCAGCAGCGCTCGCCGGCCGGTTCGCCGTTGACGAAGACCTCCACGATCTGCGCCACTTCGTCCAGCTCCAGGACGGCATCGGCGCCATCCCAGCCCTCCGGCATGACAACCTCGGCATGGTAGGCGGCGCTGCCGCTGTAGAAGGAAAGGCCGAAGTCGCTCCACGGGCCGATCTGGGCGCGTACCGGCGGTCTGCGTAGTACGCTGCCGTCCAGACCGAAGCTCCCTACCAGGGCCGGCAGCACCGTGAGCACCTTGGGCTCATCTTGCCACGCGCGATGTCGAACCACGATCTCCAGCTCGTTGTCGCCCTCCCGCGCAGCGCCGGCGATCGGGAGCCACTTGAGCTCAGGCCATCGATGGGGCTCCAGAGCCTGGAAGCTCCACTGCTTCTGGTTCACCCTCACGGTCAGATCCAGATCGCGCATGGCCGCATCGCGGTACTCGATGTCATCGAAGATCAGTCCCAGGTCCCAGGGGACATAGTGCGCCTTGAACGCGGCCAGATAGCGCCAGGTCTGGCCGCCACCGTGGGTCTCGTGGGTGAGCTGCATCGAGCGTATGGGGTGCATGTTGGGCCCCAGAAGCTCGAAGTCCCAGGTGGTGGGCAGGCGCACTTCGCGCGTGCGGACCACCGCCGCCGGGGGCGCAGCGGGGGCCGTGGCGGGCACCAGGAGCCGCGTCTGACCGGCATCGAAGCTCAGTTGCAGCACGCTGAACCCGCCGTCGGCCTCGCCCGCCACCCCGCAGCAGGCGCCGGTCTCGCAGTCCCACGCCTCCCATGGCCCGCAGCCGGGCACAGTCACCGTGGCCTGCACCGCCTCCTGGCCGACGTTGGCCAGATAGTACACGACGCCCTCCTCCACCGTGCGCTGTAAAGCGTAGATGCCTCCGTAGACCGACCCCTCCACCCTGATATCCACATCCGGGGGGCTCTGCGCGTACAGCAGGCGCCCCAGGGCATCGATCACCGCGGCGAGGTTGGAGCCCAGGCACTCGTCCACGTCGAAACACCGTATCTGCCCCGACAGCCGCCGCCACAGGTCGTCATCGGGGTCGGCGAAGGGCCAGATCACCGTCTCGTAGCAGCGGTGCGGTCCCACCTGCAGGCGCCCCTCGCCGGCCGCCGCCTCCTGCAGCGCCCACCGTGGCACGATCTCGAAGTCATAGTGCAGGCGCATCAGGGCCACGCACAGGTGGTCGAAGGTATCGGAGATCACCCGCGCGCGGTCCTCGTCCTGGCCCACGCAGAACTCCCGCTGGAACTGCTCCAGCGGGTAGACGAGGGCGACCTTCGCCTTCGGCTCGCCCTGGGAGAGCACATAGCTCAGCCTGCCGGCATAGTCGGTGAGCTGCCGGTAGTGGTCCCAGATGGTATTGTGCAACGGACAGGGCGGGGCGTCGGTCTTTCGGAAGCCCTCGATGCTGGCGAACACCGCATGGGGGCATAGGAAGTTGAACCCCAGCGCCCACTGCCAGTCCACGATCTGTTTCATGTGCTGCAGCGTCATCTGCCAGCCGCCGCAGCCGAAGCTCTCGGTCATTATCCTGCGTGCGCCGGCGATGTGCGCCGTGTCGGCTACCAGCTTCAGTCCCTGCAGGTTGGTGGGCACCACGTGCAGATGGCCGCCGCCGTAGGAGTGCTCTGCTCCGATGCCCAGGTGGTCGGCGCCCGGTCGGTGCATGTGGCGCAGCATGCGGGTCGGGTCGGCCTGGAAGAGGGTGTTGTTGTACAGCCCCTCCTCCAGCAGCAGATGCCCGGTGAACTCCAGGCCGTGGGCGTCGCACCAGGCCCGGTAGGGCTCGAAGAACGTGGCCTCGTACAGCCCCCGCACCACCTCCCAGTACGCTTCGCGGAGCTCCGGGCCCGGGGCGACGGGGTAGAACAGAGCCGCCAGCACTGCGGTCGGGTCCAGACCGCGGGCCTGCAGACCGGCCTCTACCTGCGCGTTCCAGAAGGTGACCCGCCGGTGCTCCCGCTCCTGATACCAACTGGCGTCATGATGCCACGGCAGGAGCGTGGGCTCGTCGGTAAAGACGCCCTTGATCGGGTTGCCGAAGTACTCCCCCAGGCGAGCCGCGTACGGCTCCAGCGTCTCAGAGAAGAACCGTCCCATCGCGGCGGCGTCGGTGTAGTCCACGCCGAAAACGATGTGCTCCGAGGCCAGCGTGCACTGCGAGAAGACCATCACCGTCCAGCGCCCCTCCGGGACGTCCCAGACCAGCTCGCGCTCGGTGATGTGCTCCCCGAGGTCTACGCGCCCCTCGGGCCACTGTCCGATGTCGTCGGTGGGGATGGCAAAGGCCCGGTCGTCTCGCCCGTCGGGCAGAGATAGGCGCATCTGTCCCGGACCGGTGACGGAGCGCTCGGTGAGGTCGACGAACTTGGAGCGCGCCGACGGATCGGCGGTGATCCTGCCGCCGAGAAGCCCGCTGGGGAACGACTCCTCGTCATACAGCCAGACCTCCATCCCCAGCTCCCGCGACAGATCGCAGGTTCGCGCGATCAGACGGAACCACTCGTCTCCCAGGTACTCGGTCTCCAGCCCGAAACGGGCGTGGATGAAGAAGCCCCCGCAGCCCTTGGCGTGCATCTCCCGCACCTGGCCCAGGAGCTCGTCCTCCTTGAGCCGGGTGTTCCAGAACCAGAACGGCATCGGCCGGTACTCGGCGGGAGGATCACGGAACAGCTCCCTGGACAGCATTGCCTGCTACCTCCATCGGGGGGACTTGGACACGGCAATGGCGCATGGCGAGCGTATGAGGTGCCGGTGGGCACCCGGCGGTCCTTGGGCGCCCATGTTCGGCCGCACGGAAGAGCGGCGACGGACGGCGTTCGTCACGCCGCCTACAGCGCCTCCAGTGAGACGTCGTCGATGTACATGGTGGCGGCGATCCGGGGCTCAAGGTTGCCGCGCTCGATGGCAAAGTCCAACGAGCCCACATCCGCGGGCAACTCCGCGATCGCCTGAAGCCTCTGCCACGTGCCGACGCGCTTCATGTCGTAGGGCGTTGAGCCGTAGTTCTCCAGCCATCCGCCGTCCCGGCGGTTGGCGCCGATCTTCACATACGGCGCCCGCGTTGCCGGCTCCAGGCCTTCCACCAGCAGCCAGACGGTGAGCCGATAGCGCCCGGCGGGCTCGAGACCGCCGTCGTAGCGGAAGGACGCGTAGTTCCATGTATTGGCGCAGACCCCCTCGAGCTTCAGCGATCTCTCGCCACCGTGGCTGTGCGCGGTATCCGGTGTGGCCGTCATCCCGCTCGTCGCTCGCCACGCATGCTCCGGGCCCTCAAAGCCCTCCTCGAGAACAGGCCCCGCCGGCTCCGTGCGCGGTACCGCCCGGATGGCGGACACGATGTACCTGCTATCGCCATCGGCGTCCGCCAGAGCCAGCTTGATGCGTTCCCCCGTCTCGGGAAGCAAGAGCGACGCCGCCAGGCTGTAGGCTCCGGGAGCCAGCCCCGGCGGCACCGAGAGCGTCGCCGAAGCCTCATGCTCCTCCCCCGGCCACCAGAGCGTGGTCGGTGTCTGCGGGAAGGTAACCTCGGCGAGCACGGCCGTACCGGCCTCATCCAGGAGCGACCACTCGATGGCGTAGCTCTCGTAGCAGGGAGCGACCCCCTCGTTGCACCACGAACTGAGGACCGGGATGCGCGAGGGTCGTTCTTGATCCACCGGGAAGGTTGGCAGGTGCCGGACGGAGACCATGACAAAGCGGAACCCAATGCGACGCGCGGCGTCTGAGAGCAGCCGGCGTACTTCCTCAGGGGCCTTCCCCAGTCCGGCGATTCCGTAAACGTTCGTGTTCAGGTAGCTGATGGGCGCCTCGAGGGCCTTCTCGATCGTCGTCTCCAGGTCCCAGCCCTTCTCCAGCATGCTCTGATGGCTACTGTGGAATTCGAAGTTGCCCATCACGCCCCGCCGGGAATAGGGCTGGTACAGCCACTCACCGCAGTTGTAGCTGGGGCCCGCCGGCTGCAGACCGTCCTGCCTGAAGTGCACACCCCGCAGGGCCGCGTAGTCGTTGATCCCCAGATGCTTCTCCCCACCCACATTGAGAAACACCCGGGTGCGCGGGAAGGCCTGCGCGAAGGCGTCGATGACCCGGCGGTAGGCCATGGCGTAGCGCGCCTCCGAAAAGCCGGTGGCCAGTCTCTGCTCGTCGGTCCAGCGCGCCAGGTGCATCTCGCCCCACTCTCCGATGCCGCCGATGTCGATGAACTCCAGGCCCTCGCGGCCGTCCAGGTACTCCCCCAGCCTGCGGATGAACTCGCAGTAAATGTCCAGGTATCTCTCATCCCAGAACACCGGGTCAAACTGCTTGTCCGTGTAGAGCCCGACGTGTTCCACATAGGGGACGCCGCTATCGAACACCCATTTGGGAGTGACGTGGGTGGCCGATGAGTGCATGTTCTGGGACATGAACCGGAACGCCACGCGCTTGCCCATCCGGGTGACCCAGAAGTCGAAGATCGGCTGGAAGTACTGGTCGAAGCTGTAGACCCCCTCCTCCGGATTGAGCATGGACCAGTCGCCGCGATAGTAGGCGATATCGGCGATGGGCATGAACCACTCATCGGGGGCAGGCGTGTAGCCGAACTTCGCTCCGGCCTGCAGGTACAGTCCCATACCGGGGTTGAGCAAAGCCTCGTCGGTGGTCTGGGGAGTAGTGCTCACCATCAGCGGTCCTCCCTCCTGATCGGCGGTGGTCTGTGCCACCGTGCCGACCGTGAGTGCCGTCAGCGCGGCCAGCGCGAAGAAGGCCCTGTGCATGTCACCCTCCTGCCGTATGGCAGTGCCCGCAAAGCACCGGTACGTTCGCTGCGTGATCGGGTCAGTCCTCCGCGCCCGCGCAGAGCCGGCGACGCAAGGGCACGGAGGGACGTGGGGTACGGGCGGCGAATAGGCCTCGCCATGCGGCGGGAAGGGGCGCCCTCCCCGCACCACAGGCAGTGCCACCCGGCGAAGGTGTGCGAGGCCGCCCACAAGGACGGAGGCGACGGCAGATGGACCTGTACTTTCTCAGACACGCGGACGCCACCGACAGCGGTGAGCGGCCGCTGAGCCAGAAGGGACGGCAACAGGCGCAGAGCGTGGGCGCATGGCTCAAGAAGCTCTACGTGGCCCCGGATGCCCTCCTCTGCAGCCCCCTGCTGCGGGCCCGGGAGACCGCCGAGATTGTGGGCGAGCTGATCGGCCTGGCCCCCAGCGCAGAGACCCTGCTCTCCTCGGGCACAGAGCTGGACGACATCGCCGACCTCTTGCTGGACTTCGATCGCGAGGACAGCGTCTTGCTCGTGGGGCACGAGCCCGACTTCAGCCGCGCCATCGCCACTCTGATCGGTGGCGGGAGGCTCGAGATGGAGAAGGCCGCCGTGGCGTGGGTCGCCTGCAAGCATGTGCGACAGGGCGGCGGCACGCTGCGCTGGCTGGTACCCCAGGCCCTGATGCTCTGAGAGACTCAGTCCCCGGTCCCATGGTGGCGATGTGCCAACGCGCCCAGACGACCTTGTGCGCCCCCAACACTTGCCGGCCAAGACTCACCGATGAGGTGTCCGTATGGGCAACAGGCTTCACGTGATCTCGCACACACACTGGGATCGGGAATGGTACATGCCGCTGGAGAGACACCGGCTGCGCCTGATCGCTCTTCTTGACACCTTGCTGGACGTGTTCGACTCCGACCCGTCCTTCAAGCACTTCCACATGGACGGACAGATGATCCCCCTGGATGACTACCTGGCGGTGCGATCCGACAGGCTGCCCGCCATCCAGCGCGCGGCGAGAGAAGGCAAACTCTCCCTGGGGCCATGGTACGTGCTGCAGGATGAGTTCCTCACCAGCGGGGAGGCCAATGTGCGCAACATGCTGTATGGCCTCAAGCTCGCCCGGCGCTACGGAGAGCCGCTGATGGTGGGGTATCTGCCGGATGCCTTCGGCAATATCTCCCAGATGCCCCAGATTCTCCGGGGTTTCGGGATCGACAATGCCGTATTCGGCCGTGGGATCAACCGGTACGACACCGAAAGGGCCGCCGATCCCGGGGCGGAGCCGGGTGAAGTGGGCTACAAGTCCGAGCTTATCTGGCGCGGCCCGGACGGGTCGGAAGTCCTGGGGGTCTTCATGGCCAACTGGTACTCCAACGCCATGGATATCCCGTCGGAGCCCGCTGCGGCCGCGGAGTTCCTTGCCGCGGCCCGCGACAATGCCCTGCGCTACGCCACCACGGGGGAGCTCTTGCTGATGAACGGCTGCGACCACACCCCCACTCGTTCCGACGTGGGGCGAGTGCTGCAGGCGGTGGCTCCGCTTGTGGATGACGAGATCATCCATACCGACATGGGTGGCTACATCCAGGCGCTGCGCGAGGCCGTCGGCGATGACCTGCAGGTGGCCGAGGGCGAGCTGCGCAGCGAGTACACCGACGGCTGGGGCACGCTGGCAGACACGCTTTCGTCGCGACTTTACCTGAAGAAGGCCAACTACCGCTGCCAGTTGCTGCTGGAGCGCTGGGTCGAGCCACTGACGGCGATGGCCTGGCGGCTGGGCCGCGCGCACCCCACGGACCAGACGTGGTTCGCCTGGGCCACTCTGATGCAGAACCACCCCCACGACTCCATCTGCGGCTGTAGCTGCGATGAAGTCCACCGGGAGATGGAGGCCCGTTTCGCCTCGGCCGAGACGCTGGCCGATGCTCTGCGCAGCGATGCCGCAGAGGCCATCGGTGACAGGGTGGATGACTCCTTCACCCCTGAGGGGGCGGCCACCGTGCTGGTGTTCAACCCCCTTCCCGGTGCGCGCAGCGGGATTGTGGAGGTCGAGGTGCAGTTTCCAAACACCGGCGACCTGAGCAGTGTGCAGGTCACCGATCAGGCCGGCCGGGTCCTGCCCGTGCTGGGACTTACCGAGTACCCGGGGTGGGCTTACAAGCTCCCCGACGACCGGTTCCGCACCCCCTACGACTGCCACCGTATCACCTGCTGCGTCGCCGTCTCCGACATTCCCGGCATGGGCTACAAGACCATCTGTGTTCGCCCGCTGCAGGAGCCGTACGGCCTGCGGGTCGAAGAGACGCCCGGAGTGCTGGAGAACGCGTTCCTGCACGCCTCCATCGGTTCGGGCGGCGTGCTTGAGGTCACCGACAAGCTCTCCGGGGAGCAGTTCGGCGGCCTGAACACGTATGACGACTGCGGCGACTGCGGAGATGAGTACATCTACCGCGCCCCGGCCCAGGACCGTGTCATCACCAGCGCCGGCGCCCATGACTGGCGGCTCAGCGAGTGTGGTGACTCGGACCTCGGCGCCTGGGCTGTGGTGGAGAGCGACCTCATGGT
>CAZXDD010000387.1:0-7590 GCA_964639415.1 uncultured Armatimonadia bacterium | reverse complement strand
CGCACCCTTCAGGACGCTGGAGCGAGCCCGGGATGCGGTCCGGGACCTCAAACAAACGGGGTCTTTGCCCGACGGCGGTGTCACGGTCTATCTGCGCGAGGGGCTCTACGAGGTGAACCAGACGCTGGTGCTGGATGCCCAGGACTCCGGCACAGCCTCGGCGCCTGTGGTCTACAGAGGTTTCGAGGGCGAGCGGGCCACGATCATCGGCGGCCGGGCCCTCACCGGCTGGCAGCCGCATGAGGGGACCGTTCTGAAGGCAGACCTCAGGGCCCAGGGGCTCGAGGGCGTGTACTTCCGGCAGCTCCTGTGCAATGGTAGGCGCATGCAGCTTGCCCGCTACCCCAACCACGATGCCGCCAATCCGGTTACCGGCGGCTGGGCCTACGTTGACGGCGAGCCGATCCCGATGTACCGGAGCATCCCCGGCGAGCCCCAGGACCTCCTGCACTACAAGGAGGCCGACCGGCGGGACTGGGCCACTCCGGAGGAGGCCGAGGTGTTCGTGTTCCCGCGGTACAACTGGTGGAACGATATCCTTCGCATCGCGAGCATCGACCGCGAGACTCGCCACATCACGCTGGCGGCGGACGCCTCCTATCCTATCCGGCCCGGAGATCGGTATTTCGTCCAGAACCTGCGCGAGGAGCTGGACGCGCCGGGAGAGTGGTACCTGGACAGGGAGGACTGGACGCTCTACTTCATCCCCCCCGCCGGCGCCGACCCCGCGACGATGACCGTCTGCGTCCCGGTGGTGCCGACCATCCTCCGGCTTTGCGACGGGGCGGAGCGCATCACCTTCCGTGGCCTCACCTTCGAGTGCGCCGAAGGCGATGCGATCACACTGGATAGCACCGTCGATTGCCTCGTGGCCGGCTGCACCATCCGCAATGTCGGCGACTACAGCGGCTCCGGGGTGTCGGTGAACGGCGGGAAGCGCAATGGCGTGGTGGGCTGCGACATTCACGATGTGGGGCGCAATGCCATCGGCCTCGATGGCGGCGACTTCGAAACACTGGAGCCCGCCGGTAACTACGCGGACAACAACTACATCCACCACACGGGGGTGTACTACAAGCAGGGCGTCGGAGTCTCGGTGGGCGGTGTGGGCAACCGGGCCACCCACAATCTGATCCACGACTGCCCGCGTTTCGGCATCGTGTGGGGCGGCAATGACCACAGCCTCAGCTTCAACGAGATCCGCCACTGCAACCTGGAGACCGCAGACTGCGGCGCCATCTACTCGTGGCAGGTGGACTGGAGCAAGCGGGGCACGGAGATCGCCCACAACTACCTGCACGACATCGTGGGCTTTGGTCAGGAGGCCGGGGAGTGGACCTCGCCTCACTTCAACTGGGGCATCTACCTGGACGATGGAACCTGCGGTGTTCACGTGCATGGGAACATCGTCGCCCGCACCATCCTGGGCGGGGCCCACGTGCACGGCGGGCGTGACAACGTCATCGAGAACAACATCTTCGTCGACGGCCGCGACAGCCAGATGCAGTACAGCGGCTACGCGGCCGGCGGCCACCCGGTGCCGATGATGACGGAGACGTGGGAGAGGTTCCGCGGCACCGCGGCCTACGACAGGTACCCCGGCTACAGGGAGCTGACCGAGAGCCTCGAGGACGCCTGGCAGATGGCGGGAAACAAGTTCCTGCGCAATATCGTGTGTTACACGCAGCCCGGGGCCAGGCTGTTTGCCCACCACAACCTGCCCTTCGACAAGACGGAATCAGACCACAACCTGATCTGGCATCACGGGGAGCCGATCCTCACCGGGGTGACGAGGATCAAGGAGCTCGTGGGTGAGAACCTGGCGCCCAACCCGGGGTTCGAGAGCGGCGAGCCCGGGCAGGTGCCGGATGGGTGGCGGTGGCAGGTGCGCCCCAATGATTCTGAGGCGGCGGTCGACGCCACACAGCACGCGGCGGGCGACAAGTCCCTGCGCATCGACGGGCGCGGGACGACCACAGATTCCGGCGGGCAGACGTTGTGCTCCAACTTCGTCAGCGATGACATCCCGCTGCAGCCCGGCGGTACCTACCTGCTCTCGGCCGAAGTGAGGGCGGCCGAGGCGGGAACGCGCATCGCTCTCATGCCCCAGGCCTATGAGCCGGACAGGTACTTCTGGGCGAAGGGCACAGGCGCCACCGTAGGCACGGAGTGGCAGAAGGTGGAGACCACCTTCCGCTTCCCCGCCGAGGGCGACGGCGACCGGCACGAGGGCATGGACAGCATCGTCATCCGGATCGACGTGTCTCAGGGCACGGGGACGATCTGGGTGGATGTGGTGGTGCTGCAGGAGGTCGTTCCGATGAGCGAGTGGGAGGCCTGGCAGGCACTGGGCCTGGACGAACACTCCCGGATCGCCGATCCGCTGTTTGTGAATGTGGCCGAGGACGACTATCGCCTGCAGCCGGAATCACCGGCCTTTGCTCTCGGCTTCGAGGCGATCCCCGTGGAGCAGATCGGTCCGTACCAGAGCGAGGACAGAGCCTCCTGGCCCATCGTCGAGGCCGTGGGCGCACGGGAGCAGATGACGCTGGACTGGTCGAAGCATTGAGAAGCACGGGCACCGGGCGGGCGCACGGGCATGGGGGCTTCAGGCCGCACCCGGTCCAGCAAACCGGACGGCAACGGGTCCCGTGCGCCTACACCATCTCCCGTAGCCCCGCCCCGAGGTGGCGCCGCCTCGCCTCCGGGTCCTCTTTGGGGTGCGTGCAGACCGGGGCCACTTCGTCCAGCCTCGTCTGCACCATCCGCAGGAACTCCCTGACCGTCCGGCGGGTGCCCTGCTCCATCCCCAGCAGGGCCATGAGACGCAGGTCCAGGGCGTCGTTGTAGTCCTGCTTGGAGATGGGTGGATCGAGCTGCGACAGCACGTCGATGCAGCGACCTCCCACCAGGTTCCTGCAGGGGGCGCAGATGTCGTCGGCGCCGGCGATGAAGCTGACCTCCAGGTCCGGGTCGGCAATGACGGTCTCGGCCACGGAGTGCACGGCGTGGCCCATGGGACTGGGGGTGAACGGGTGCCCGGCTCCATACTGGGTGACGATGTCCAGCAGATGATGCGGGCGCAAGGTGAGCATACAGGGCCTCCTTGGGATGCCGCGGGTTCAGTCCTCCTCCAACCAAAACGCCACCATGATCTTGGCCAGAATCTGCTCGCCGAACTCGTTGGCGTGCACGCGGTCTCTGTAGAACAGGTGGGGGTGCAGGCCGCTTGAGTTGATGTACTGGGCCCACGGGGTGGTCATGTCCAGATAGGCGCAACGCTGCTCGGCCGCCAGGGCTTTGAGCGCCTCGCCCCAGGCCCCGGAGCCCGAGTACCTCGCCGCCGCCAGAGCCTCGGGCACTCGGGGATCGGTGTCGCCGAAGGTGCCGGTGGCCAGGACAGACTCCGCCTCCGGCAGCCCCGCCCGGATCTGGCCGATCACCTCGCGGATGCTCTCGATGTCCGGCTGACTGATGCCGCCGATGTAGACTACGTCGGGCCCAATCGGCACCACCCACCTGGCGATGCGCCCCTCCTCCTTGTAGTGCCGGCAGCCCCCACCGCCGCGCACGTACACCGTCCCCCTGATCCTCGCCTGCGGGTAGGCCTCCTGCAACAGCGCCGGCCAGCCTGAGCGCATGGTGTCATTGACGATGCTGTCGCCCAGGGCCAGGAGGTGCAGGTCGCCGCCCTCGGTGAGGAGACGGCGCGTCCGTGGCAGGTGCCGCCGGTCATGGGGCGGCGGAGTGAACCGCCCCGCCGGCATCTCAGCCTGGATGGCCCTGATCTGCGCAAGGGAGCGCTGTGGGGTCTCAAACAGGTAGTAGCCTTCTTCCGGATCGGGGGCTCCCGGCTTGACGGCGTCCGGCGGGTATCTGGCGGGCAGCGCTCCGCTCTCCGGGAACTGCACGGGCGAGTCGGCAAGCAGCGTGTTGGTCGAGGCATCCGCGGGCATCGGGGGGCTCCTATCGGCGCCGGCGCCTGCCGGGCCGATGCAGAGGGACAGTGCAAAGGCGATCGAGGCTCGTAACACGGTCGGCCCTCCGCGCTCTGGTGTGTTCGCAGGGGAATGCGCCTTAGCAGGCGAACTCACCTGCATCCTGTGCGCCAGTCGCGCCCACGCCATTTGGCGGAGATGCCCGGTGCACAGGGCAGCGCTGATGGCGATGCTGGAGGCGATCGTCTTGGCCGCCAACTTGCACCCTGCCGCAGGCATGTCCGTGACCCCGGAGGAGATGGACGCCTGCCGCCAATGGAGTGCCGCACACCTGCATGCCCGGGGCGCGCGGGCGCCGTTCTCGTTTCTCCTCGGCGACCGTGAATCGGCCGACCTCCTGACCCGGTGGCCTCTGGAGCACGCCGCCGAGGCCCTCGATGAGCGGCGGGTGCGCCACACGCTGAACTGGGCGGATCCTCAGACCGGGCTGGCCGTGCGCTGCGTGGCGGTGGAGTACCTGGACTACCCTGTGGTGGAGTGGACGGTCTACCTGCGCAACGACGGCTCGGCGCCGAGTCCGCTCATCGAGAGCTTGCGGGCTCTGGACATAGAGCTGCAGAGCGCCGGCGCCGACGAGTTCCTGCTTCACCACAGCGTGGGCAGCCCCTGCACGGCCGAGGACTACAGGCCCCTGGAGACCGTCTTGGAGCCGGGGAGCAGGCTGCGCATTGCCGCCGCGGGCGGGCGGTCCACCAGCAGTGATCTGTCGTACTTCAACCTGGAGTTGGCCCCGGAGCAGGGGCTGATCGTCGCCATCGGCTGGCCGGGGCAATGGGCCTCGGAGTGGACCCGGGATGGGGCGCGAGGGCTGCGGGTCGCGGCGGGCCAGGAGTCTTGCCACCTCAGCCTGTTGCCCGGCGAGGAGATCCGCTCGCCTCTGATCGCATTGCAGTTCTGGGCGGGCGACTGGCTGCGCGCCCAAAACGTGTGGCGGCGCTGGTTCATCGCCCACAGCATCCCGCGTCCCGGCGGAGCCCTGCCACCCACCCAGTGGTGTGGCTCCAATGAGGCGGAGACGCAGATGATGGTCTTCGCCACCGAGGAGAAGATCAAGCGCTTCGTGGACGCCTACGTGGCCCACGGCTGGCAGCCCGACTTCTGGTGGATGGATGCCGGCTGGTACCCATGCGACGGCGACTGGACCTGCACCGGCACCTGGGAGGCCGACCCCGCCCGCTTCCCCAACGGCCTGCGCCCCGTGATGGACTATCTGCATGCCCACGGCATGCGCAGCATCCTGTGGTTCGAGCCCGAGCGGGTGCGGCCCGGCACGTGGCTGGCAACCGAGCATCCACAGTGGCTGCTGACGCGGCCCGGCGACCCGGAAGACCCGGACGCCTGGGAGCGGGTCGTTGGTCACGACGCGCTCCTGGACCTGGGGAATCCGGAGGCCCGGGACTGGGTGGTCGAGCACGTGAGCCGCCTGATCGCCCAGTGGGGGATTGACATCTATCGCCAGGACCTCAACACCGATCCACTGCCCTATTGGACGGCCCATGACACCCCCGACCGTCAGGGGATGACCGAGAACCGGTATGTGACTGGGCTGCTGGCCTACTGGGACGAGCTCTTGCGGCGTCATTCCGGCCTGCTGTACGACAACTGCGCCGGCGGGGGCCGCCGCAATGATCTGGAGACCATGCGCCGGGGCGTACCGTACACCAAGAGCGACTACGCCGATGACCCTGCGGGGGTGCAGGGCGAGACCTACGGCATCTCGCTGTGGCTCCCGTACTTCGCCGCCACCTGGGGGCGCAGCGACGATCCGTATCTGTGTCGCAGCCGGATGGCACAGGTGTTTGGCGTCTCCTTCCAGTCCGACATTCCGGGCCACCTGGCCCGGCTTCCGCAGCGCCTGGCCGAATGGCGTCAGGTGGTGCCGCACTACTGGGGTGACTTCTGGCCCCTCACCCCGTACAGCCTCGAGAGCACCGCATGGATCGCGTGGCAGTTCGACGGGCCGGAAGAGGGGAGAGGAGTCGTGCAGGCCTTCCGGCGTGCCGACTGTGCGGAGGAGATCATCCGCCTCAAGCTACGCGGGCTCGACCCGGCGGCCACGTATCAAGTCAAAGACCTTGATGGCGCACAACCGCGGGACCTCACGGGGAGCGTGTTGATGGTGGAAGGTCTTGATGTGAGTGTACCGGGCAAGCCTGGGGCCGCGATCGTGATCTACGAGCGGCTGTAGGGACTACTTGGCCAAGAGCCGCAAGCGAGGTGCGAGATGAACCGCGTACAGCACGGGGCCCTCAGTGCGGCCATCGCCGCAGGTCTTCTTGTGCTCACTACTATTGCAGGGGGCGCACCCATGGGGCTGTCAGCCGTCGACTCTGAACGCTTCACCATCTACCACTCCCCTCAGACGCCCGGCTACACCTGCTGGGTCTCCTCGTGGCTCTCGCCTGAGGGCATGCTGCGCGTGGCCTTCCACCAGGCGACGGGCCCTACGTCGGGCCGGCCGCAGGGGACGAAGGCCGTGCTGGAGGCTCTGGGCTGGCCGCCCCCCGGACGACCGGAGTACGACATGACCGGCACGATCCAGGAGGTCATCACGGTGCAGTCGGGGGACGGTGGCACCACCTGGCAGCCCTTCGCCTCCGAGCCGTTCCATACGCCGATGAACGGTGCCTACCAGGGGTATGCCTGTCTCCCCGACGGCACGGTGCTGCGCACCGCCTGGGGCATGTACCTGCCCTTTTACGATGTGCCGCGGACCGGTTACGTGCAGCGCTCCGAGGACGGCGGGCAGACCTGGGGTGAGCCCATTGTGCTCACGGACACACGAGATGCCATCGCCTTGCCCAAGCGGAGCCGGGTGCTTGAGGATGGGAGGGTCATCATCGCCGGCGGGTACATCCCGCTGTCCGCGGAGGTGCCGGGCTTCCGCGCGGGCCTCTCGCACATTCGTGCCGCCATCTGGCTGTCCAACGACGGTGGCAGGACGTGGAGCGCGCCCATCGACGTGCTCACCAAGGAGAGCGGTGTCGGGCTGACGGAGGAGAGCGACGTTGCGCAGTTGCCCGACGGACGCCTGCTTCTGGTGACCCGCACCAACGTCCCCGACCGTTGGCAGACCGTCCTGCGGCCGGCGGGCGAGGGCTACGAGGTGGAGAGCTTCGGCAAGGCCCCGTTCCCACACAGCGGCATGCCGGAGCTGCTCGCCCTCCGTGGCCTCGACGGACAGCCCTCCGGAGTGGTGCTGCACGTGGCCTCCACCGGCATCTCGTGGACCGCGGACGCAGGGAAGACCTGGACCGACCTGGGCTTCGGGACGGAGTACTATCCCTCGGCGGTGCAACTGCCGGACGGCCGCGTGTTCGTCGCCGCCCATCGCGGCAGCGATGACCCGTACAACGCCACGGTGGATCAGGAGATCCGGGGACTGAGGTTCGGGGTCGAAGAAGAGTAGGCGCCGGGTACGGCCAACCGCACCGGCGTCGCCTCGAACTTCTGGGAAGAGGCGGGCGCGACGAACCACCGGGGCGGTCCGGTGTCCGTGCCCGCGTTACCGCGGTGCCCGATTCGCCACTTTGCTCACTTCCCTCGCAGGGGGACTCCCATGCTACCAATGGACACGTCATCCCAACCAGAT
>CAZXDD010000386.1:0-7601 GCA_964639415.1 uncultured Armatimonadia bacterium | reverse complement strand
GAAAGTCGACGGGCTCTTCGCGCGGCTGGAGGGTGCGCCGGGCGAGCAGGACGGCGACCAGGAGCGGCCTGAGCAGGGCGAGGGGCCCGTGGAGTAGATGCAGCCGGCCAGCTCAGACTATGCAGGTTCTGGGCGGGCGCCGAATCACGTCGCCTCACCCCCCCCGGCCCCGCCTCTCGGCGTCTCTTCGAGCCGCTTGTACTCCGCCAAACGGCTGGCGGAGGCGGGAGGAGGGGGGGAAAACGGCCTGGGCGCGAGCGTTTCGGGCGCGGCTGAGGCCAGATATGGCTCCAATGCGTTCATGCATAGTGTGAGGTCCGGGGCCGGAGGCTTTGCGCCTCGTCGCCGCCGGGGGCTGCGCCGCCCATCCTACCGGGAGCCGCGATCCGTTGTGCCGAAGACCCTGCCCCACCTGCTATGCGGCCTCTACCGCACGCGAAGGGAATGACCGCCGTGGCCGACAAGGGCGCAATGATTGAGCTCAGGGTCGACGCCGGGCGCATCGGGCGACCCGCCCCGCTGCACCAGGAGACGGTGGTGGCCGGAGACCGGAGCATCGCCGGGATCGTGGCCCCCAATAGCGACGAGTACGAGCCCATCGGCCTGCGGGTTCAGGAGCTCCTGGCCCAGCGCACCGGTGTGGAGCTCCCGCTGGTTGACGAGGCGGAGTTCTCATCCATCGAGGAGCTCTCCGCTCCGATGATCGCCATCGGGCACGCGGCGAACAACCGCCTGCTGTGGTGGCTGCATCATCTGAGGTACCTGTCCCCCGATGACTATCCCGATGCGGGCCATCGCCTGCTGTCCGTCCACAGTCCCTTCGGCGACGGGCAGAATGTACTGTGCTGCCTGGGACGTACGGCGGCGGTTGCCGACGCCGGCGCCGGACGACTGGTGGAGCGGATTGCGCCTCTTGAAGCAGGTTGGGGGGTACCCGGCCGGCTCCTTGACATAGCGCCCGCCCCAATTTGCCCGGACCCGGACGGCTTCATCGAGAGTCTGGAGGCGAAGGACCCCTCGAGCTTCGGGGGCCGGGTGAGCGGCTTTCTCGCCGCCCTGGACAACCTCAACGCCACCGGCTCGCAGGCCTGGGCACGGGCCTTCATCCGGGCGGTCATGCCGTATGCCACCGGCGAGGTGCCCCTGTCGTTCTGGCTCATGTCCGCGGTGGACTTCTGGACCGACCGCCTCGCCATCGGCTGGGACATTGCCGAGGAGTTCCCCTTCTTCCTCGAGGAGGAAAGACTGCTGCTGGCCAACTTCGTGGCCTCCTGCACCGAGTATTGCCACGACTCGCTGACTTACCAGAAATGGCGCATCACCAAAGAAGAGCACCAGGTCTTCAACCACCACACCTTCCCGGCGCGGGGGTTGTTCTTCGGCTGCACCTACCTGAGGCGCCACGGTCACGAGGTGGTGGACATCGACCGGTGGCTGGCCAAGGCGCTCAGCGTGTTCTCCCGGGCCTCCCAGGCCGGACGCTCCTTCGATGAGGGCGGCGCGGAGTATAGCTGGCTGGTGGGCAACCATCTGATGCAGGTGTCCTTGGCCTGTGGTGACACCAGCTACGTCGCAAGCGACAAGCTGCTGCGCTACGCCGATCTGGCCACCTGTATCCAGAACAACAGCTTCGAGCTGGTGCCCTTCGGCGACTGCGGAAGCTACCATGGGGACGCCGCCGGGGCGGCGGAGATCCTGCTTTGCGCGGCGCGGTGGCACCGCGATGCGGGCTGCAAGTGGGTGGCGCGTCGGTGCGCGCCGGAGGCGGCCGCCGCAGACCTGTTCACCGCAGACGTGCCCGAAGCGCCCCCCGACAAGCATGTGGGGCTCTTCGTCCTCCCCCTGGACCCCGTGATCCACCGCTGGACGAAGCTACCCCGGTTTCCCGGCTATCCGCAGCCCTCGTGCATCGCCAATGTCGAGCCCCAGGAGGGTTTCGACAAGATCTCGTTCCGAGGCGCGTGGGACGACGATGCCGACTATCTGCTGCTCCAGGGCTTCGGCGACGGGCAGCACGGCCACCCGGATGCCAACGCCATCAGCCAGTATCAGGTCCGGGGCCGCCTGCTCCTGGTGGACAACGACTACATCCGCCGCATGCCCGGGCAGCACAACACCGTGATGGTGATCCGTGACGGGCGGCACGGCATCATCCCGGCCACCGCGAAGCTGCTGGACGCCGTGGAGCTCGCCGCAGGCGCCGTCACACAGACCTGTCTGTCGGACTACAACGGCTGCGACTGGCTGCGCACCATCATCTGGCTCAGAGGAGACTGCGTCCTCGTTGCCGACTGCCTCACAGCCAGGGTCGACGGGGATTACGATATCCGATGCTACTGGCGGACGCTGGGCAGTGTGGCCGCCACACCGCAGGGGCTGCATTCCGAGCACGACGACGAGCACTTCCACATTCTCCAGGTAACCGAGGCCTCCCAGCGCCTGGACAGCGAGGCGCCGCCCCTCAACGCCACCGACTACCCCACATACCGCTACGGCTCGTCGGTGCCGCAGGTACTGCGTCAGACCCACAGCCACTTTCTGTTCGCGGGTGAAGAGGTCTGTTTCGTCAACCTGCTTCTGCCCAATGGCGAGCAATCCGAGCCCAGGCGCCAGGCGCGTCGCCTCGACGACGGGCGGGTGGTGGTCACCGGCCAGGGCCCGACGGTAACGCTGTCGGCCGAAGGGCTACAGCTCGAGGGCGGCGGCGACCACGCCTTTGCTCCGGGGGGCCGGCTCACCGCGCTGGCCACAAGGTCCCGGCCGACGCTGTCGCCCCCGAGCCGCATTCCGGCCCCGGCGGCCATTGAGGACTGGCGCTCCCGGGTGCCTGCCGGCGCCACCTGTATGTCCCCGGCCGGCCCCGGAGAAACGCTGATCGGTTGCGAGGACGGAACGGTCGCCGCCGTCGACGACGCCGGGGGCGTGCGGACGCTGCTCAAGACCGAAGGCAGGATCGGCGCGGTCCTGGCGGCCCCGGTGTTCGGCGAGACCGAGCCCAGCGTGATGGTGACGGGACATGACGCGCGGTTCCGGCTCCTGACGCTTGCGGGCGAGGAACGGCTGTGCGTGGAGCTGCCCCGCAACAGCCACATGCCCGCGTGGGGCAGGGCGCTGTGCACCGCGGACCTGGACGGAGACCGGCGGCTGTGGCCGCTGGTGGGCACGGCCGCCTGGCGCGTGCACGCCATTGCCCCGGACGGTGCCCTGAGGTGGACGTTCGATACGGCGGCCCACGCCGTCACCGCTCTGGCCTGCGCAGACCTCAATGCCGACGGGCGCGAGGAGATCGCGGTGGCCACCGTCTACTACTGCGTCCCGGCCATCACCGCCGACGGCCGGCGGCTGTGGCAGGATGAGGACTACAACGACTACTGGACGGCGGGGCCCAACTTCCCGTTCGTTCGCATCGCCGACGTGGACGGCGACGGGGCGTTTGAGGTCATCACGGCCGGTAGCGACACGCTGGTCCACTGCATCGACGCCCTGGGGGACAAGAAGTGGACCCACAGCATCGGCGACGACCCGGCCGGGCTGGTCATCCACAGGAGCGGAATCGCGGCCGGCTCACTCACAGGAGACGTGCACCTCATCGACGGCTCGGGCGCCGAGATCTGGCGTCTGCGCCTGGATGCCCCCTGCACGGCACTGTCCGGGGCCGGCGATCTGCTCTGCGCGGCGGATGAGGAGGGCACGGTGGTCTGGATCGATTCGGAGGGCAAGACGCTCGTCTCGGCTCGCCCGGGGGGCGCAGTCAGCGGGCTCCTGGGCCGCCCGGACGGCAGCGTTCTGGTGGCGCTGGAGAGCGGAGAGCTTGTGCTGCTGCGCCCATAGCTCTGGGGCGCTTCGGCGTCACTCGCTCTCTGCCGTCGCGCCATCGCTCCGGGCATCGAAACGCTCATCCAGCTCCGGGTCGTAGTACCCGGCCTCGTACTTGTCCAGCCGGTAATCGCCCTCGTGATTGAGAAACGCCTCCATCGCTGCGTCGGCGTTGGCGAACCCCTGTTCCGTCGAGTACCACAGGTACGGGCCGATGGCGCCGTCCACCCACCCATAGACGTGGATGTGGTACGGTGAGGATGCCGCCGTCTCCGACCGGTCCACACGGCCGGTGACCAGCAGCTCATCGCCCGGGAACTGCTGGGTCACGTCGGCCACTGTGGCCCCGTCATCGCTCCCGAATGTGATGGCCCCCAGAACCGCGGCGGTCATCTTGTCCAGAGCCAGGGCCGGCTCACCATCGGTGAGCTTGTATAGGTAAAGGTGCGTGTCCCGCCCATCGGGACCATCCTCGTAGTAGGCAATACCGATCTCCGTGACATCGTCTTGGTCCATGTCGTAGGCCAGGACGATGCTATCCTCATCAAAGGCGCTCTCGCCTCGCCCGGCCGCGACGGTGGCCAGTGTCTCCCATTGCTCGCCTCCCCACGATGCGAGCGTCAGCGTCGCGGTGCCTCCGCTCCCGGCGGCGATACTCAGCGCTTCGCGTCGACCGTCGCCGTCCAGGTCGGCGTAGGCGATCACCGCGCCCGGTTTCTGCAGCGCGGGCAGATCGCCCGGGGTGGAGTAGACCCCCAGGCCTCCCTCGTCGTCCAACTCCTCCACGGTGACACGATCGCCCCCGGCCGCCGCCTTTTCTGACGGGGTGGCCTCCTGCATGTTCGGCACCGCGTTGCCGGTCTCGTCCACCGCTTTGGGACCCGGACAGCCGCCCGCGATGGCCGCCACGATCACCCCGCACATCAGCACACACACCGGTCGCTTCATTGGCCGTTCCTCCCATCGGCACCCGATCTTCCACCGTCTCCCTACCCCATCACTCTCGCCTTCACTTCCTCCCCCGGTACCTCCTCCGGGCCGATGCCTCCTTGCACGGCCATGGCCGCGGCGGTCCCCGCCGCCTGGCCCAGGCACATGCACGTTGGCATCACACGCAGCGAAGCCAGGGCCGGGCGGTCGGCCGAGATGCAGCGTCCGGCCACCAGCAGGCCCCCGAGGTTCACCGGTAGCAGGCAGCCGTAGCGAATCTCGTAGTACTCGCCAGCGGGCGGACTGTTGCGCACCTTGAAATCCAGGTCATAGGGGATGGTGCGGCCCGGCGGCGAGTCGTGGAAGTCGATGAAGAAACAGGCGGAGGCGATGCCGTCGGGGAAGGTGCGGCCCGCCAACAGATCGTCGCCCGTCACCGTAGCGCGCCCCTTGAGGCGCCGCGACTCCCGGGTCCCCAGCACCTCCCAGAAGCGTGTCAGGGCGCATCGCTCGTGGCCCGGAAGGTACTCGCGGCAGAATCGCACTACCTCCAGCGCCCGGCAGTAGCAGTCGGTGAGGGTGGCGCTCACCTGCAACGGGTCGGAGCAATCGACGCCCTCGATCTCCCAGTAGTTCAGGGCAAGGGTGTCTTCCGACGAATTGTACGGGAAGGTATCCGGTGCCGGGCGGAATACCCCCTTGGGGGGACGGAGCCCGCCCCGCCGCCGGGCTTCCTCGATCCGGTCCAGCATCTGCCGGGCTGAAGGCCTCGCGGCCTCGTAGGCGTCCCCGTCGATCCCTCCGAGCTGGAACATGAAGTTCACGTGCATGATGCGGCCGTCGTCCGGGTCGCCCACGGAGAACTCCGCGCCGGCAAGGGCCGCCACATCGGCGTCGGCGGTGCAGTCGATGACGACCTTGGCCGGCGCCAGACAGAGGCCGCCCTTGGTAGCGAGCAGGACGGCGTTCACCGTCGAACGCTCCACCCTGGCTCCGGCGGCGGTGGCGCCCAGGAGCAGGTCCACTCCGGCCTCCTGCAGCATCTCCACGGCCACGGCCTTCAGCGTCTCGCCATGGAGCACCGCACGGCCGGGCGGGTGCAGGTGGCCCTCGGGGTTCCAGTGCCGGCGGGCCTTACCCAGGGCCTCCAGGCGGTCGAAGAGCTCGTCGAAGATAGCGCCCCCGGGCGTGTCGCACCAGGTGTTGATTCCGGTGCAGGAGGCCATGCCGCCCACACAGAACTGACGCTCCACAAGCAGCGTCCTGGCGCCGGCGCGCCCGGCCGCCAGCGCGGCGCCGAGGCCGGCCGGCCCGGCACCGCAGACGACAACGTCATAGTCACCCACAGTAGGCAGGATGCCCCAGTTCACGGCGTCTGTTTGCATGGTGGTGGAAGGTCGCTCCCGTAGTCCGTCGAAGGTAACTGCACCGGCACATGGCGCCCGGCGAGGGCAACTGCCGTGCGGCTCGAGACGGCCCGGCACACCCGGCCCGCGTCACCACGAGGGTGCACCAGTCATGGACGCGCGCATCCGCAGAGACGCCTTGTTCTTCCTGGAATACGCCGGCCTGCTCCTGGTCGCCCTCCTGTGGGTGCAGCTTGAGGATGTTCGGCAGCGGATCGGCCCCAACCTGCAGCTCTTCTACGCCCTGGACCTGGCCGCACTCGTCTACGTGGGGCTCCGGGCCTATGTAACGCTGACCCGCAGGCCCGCGGCGGCTCTGGACTCGATGTGGCTGGCCATCGACCTGGTGATCATCAGCCTGGCGGTGCGCCTGACCGGCGGGATCCTCAGCGAGGCGGCTCTGACGTACGTCTGGCCGCTGATGACTTCGGCCGTCACCCGGGCGCCCATGAAGACGCTGCTGGTCGGTGGGGCCATCGGCGCGCTCTACGTCGGAGCCACATGGCCCTCGATCGTCACCTGGGCATACATGCACAGCCTCATCGTGCGGCTGATGATCCTGCTGCTGATGACGCTTCTGGCCTACGCCTTCGCGCGCAACGAGGCGGCACGCGTCGAGGAGGTAGCGCGACTGCGGGAGCAGGCCGCGATCGGTGACTACCGCACCCGCCTGTCGCTGGAGATGCACGACACCACCCAGCGTCATCTGGTCGAGCTGCGCGCGCAGCTCGACCGTCTCCGCGAGCACGCGGCGGATGATGGCGAGGCAAGCGCGGCCATCGACGATCTACAGATCAAGGTGGCGGAGGCGGTGGAGGACCTGCGGCAGCTCGTGCGACGGATCAGAACCGGGGCGACGCCCGCAGATGGGACTGAGTAGGGGCCGACATGGGGGCCAGAGCGGACCGCGCCCCGTCTTGCGATGGGCCCCGCCACCCTTGGCAAGGGGGCCATGCCGGACGATAGGGGCCGCCATCAGGCCATCACCGCCCTATCGACCCCGGAGGCCCCCATGCTGCCGCGGCCCGCCGCCTTCACCGCCCAGCGGATCTCCGCCCGGAACTCGCACGACCTGGACACCATCCTTGGCCACTACTCGGCCGACGTCAAAGTCACTTCGCCGACGGTCCGCCTCGCGCCCGGCGGCTCGGCGTCTGCCCTGTGCGGCCGACCGCAGGTTCGCAAGTGCCGGACCGCCGCTGCGGCCAGGGCCCCGGACCTGCACTTCGCGCTGCTCCATACGGCCGTCGCCGAGCAGACCATTGTGATGTGCTACAGGGCCGTGATGGGCAAGATCGCCGTCGAGGCCATGCGTCTCGATGGGGCCGTCAGGGTCTCGGAGGTCGTCTTGCACTGCGGATCGGGCCGCGCAGTTCAGTGGCAGGCGCCCACTCGCGTCGGGGGGGGGGGGGGGGGGGGGGGGGGGGGGGGGGGGGGGGGGGGGGGGGG
>CAZXDD010000385.1:0-7627 GCA_964639415.1 uncultured Armatimonadia bacterium | reverse complement strand
CCACTACCAATATCTGCCGGGCCTTTGGCGTGCCGGAGGCGCAACTGGTCACTGAGGGCGCGGACGGCGTCTACCACGAGGGAGAGTTCAAGGTCCGCCTGCTCCCGTCTCTGCACGCGCTCTCCGACGACGGGAAGGTCGCCTACCCGGGGAGCTACGCCCTGCCACCGCCGCTCCCTCTGCGCCGCGAGGACTACCTGGAGGGCGGTACCTTCGCGCCTCTGCTCTCTTTCGGCGCGGTCTCCGTCCTGGATATCGGCAGCGCCAACTGCATCGACGAGGCCATCGCCGGGCAGCACTGCGACCTACTCCTGGTGAGCATCGCCCGCATGGAGCGCACGCCGAGGTTCGTCGAGCGCGTGTTGGGCTGCGTCACCACCCCACGGATCATGGCCGTGCACTTCGATGACTTCACGCGGTCGCTGGAGGACGGCCTTTGGCCGCAGCCGTATGTAGACGTAGAGGGGTTCCGCCGCCAGGCTCAGCGCCTGGCGCCGTCCGCCCAGGTCATCCTGCCCGACCTTCTTGAGACTCTGACGATCGGCTGAGAGCCGCCGCGTCAGCTATCGACCCGTACCTGTGCCAGGTAGATGGATGTCTTGGCCTCGTGGCTGGAGTAGTAGCTGACCCACAACAGGTTGTTGTGCCAGACCAGACCGGGATAGCTGGTATCGCCGCCGGACGGCAGCTCCAGAAGTGGGGTCATCGTTCCCGCATCGGTATCGATCGCGGTGAGGACCGTCCGCGCCTGCTCCTCGATGATCCGTCCCGCTCCGATCCAGCCGATCCCCGGGACCTCGATGAAGTTGGGGCCACCGTAGTACCGCCCCAGGTCGTGCCAGGTGAAATCCTCGTACGGGGGCGCTGAGACCCCCAGATGTGCGCTGTTGTCCTCGCCGTCGCGTCGGTGCAGGCACAGCAGGAGGTCGCCATCGAAGCGAACGGTGGCCTCGGTGGGCCAGCCCTTGCTCAGCAGGGCCGGGACGTGCTCGGTCCAGGTGATGCCGTCGTCGCTGACCAGTAGAGAGCTGTGCGCCCCCTCGCCCGGGCCGCCGTAGCTCACGCCATAGGCCCTGCCCTTGTGCCAGGTCACCTGCCACAGCCACCTTCCGGGAGCCACGACGATCTGCGGCCGGGTGTAGGTCCGTCCTTCCTCGGAGAAGGCGGCGAAAGTCCCAGTCCGGCGGCCCTTCTCATCGACGATCGCGGCTCCCCCCAGCACCATCAAGCGGTCATCCGGCGTCACGGCCAGATGGGCGTCGCGCAGGTCGTAGCCGTCCATCTCCAGCACACCCACCGGCTCCCAACTCTCCCCATCGCCGGATGCCAGCACCCGAATCGTGCCCAGGCCCTCGACGTGTCCGCTACCCTCACGGAAGGCACAGTAGAATCGGTCTCGCCAGCGGATGAGGTCGGTGAAGGCATTGTGCGGGCCCTGGTCCCAGATCATGTGGACAGAAGAGAGTCGCAGGATCATGATATCCCTCCGGGCAGTGACGGTTCGCGGTGCACCTACAGATACGTTAGTTCACCCCCTCGGGCGCACAGGCCTTCCCGGCGGCAAGTCGACACCGAGGTCCCGGGCCGGCGCAGAGTCCTTCTCGGCCGGCATCCGTCGAGTGTCTGCAGTGGCCGCGCCACCTTCATCAGAGCATCAGAGGGTCCCACCAGATTTGCCGGGTCTTGCGCTCCAGACACTTGTGTACCGACTCCGTCGTGGGGTATGCTACAAGATGGTGTTACATACTACCATCCTCACAGGAGGTCGGTTCCATGCGCAGAGGCTTTACGCTCATCGAGCTTTTGGTTGTCATCGCGATCATTGCTATTCTCGCCGCGATCCTGTTCCCCGTGTTCGCCAGGGCACGGGAGAAGGCCCGGCAGACAAGCTGCCTGTCCAATGTCAAGCAGCTTGTCCTCGCCCAGCTAATGTATGCTCAGGATTACGATGAGATCTTCACCAGGACGTGGTACGGCCCCTCGGCCTACCCCGGCGACTACCAGTGGACCCACTGCATGCAGCCCTACATCAAGAACACCCAGATATTACAGTGCCCGAGCCAGAAGACCCTCGCCGTGGGGTATGCCATGAACGTGGCGTACTACAGCGGTAGTGGTGTCTCCGGGATCTCGGCGAACTCTCCGTACGGCAAGGAGCTGTCCAGGGTCCAGGACCCCGCGGGCTGCGTCGTGCTTCTGGACCACACCGGGGGCTTCGAGTACGGCTGGGCGAATATCGCCGGCCAGGCATCGATCCCCGTGACCTATTGGACCAACCGCCACAACGAGGGCCTCAACTGCGGGTTCTGCGACGGTCACGCCAAGTGGGTCCGGCGCGACGAGATGGTGAAGACGAACGCCAACGACGTCCGCACCATCCACACCATCGAGGCCGACTAGCCGGAGCCCTGCCGCACGCCGTTCAGAAGTCGACCCGCAGCCCTATGCAAAGCGGGGGCGAGCGTTCTGCTCGCCCCCCGCTTGTTTCGGCACCCCGGTCGTCGATCTACTACGTCTTGCTCAACCACAGGGCCCAGTCGCCCTCACCCGGTGCCTCGAACCTCACCTCACCGCCCCCGGCGATAGGATGGGCCATCGGCATGAGCTCTCCCGAGCGCGGGTCAAACCAGCTTGCGCGGTATGCCCCTTCTGCTCCGGACAGGTCCAGGCCAAAGGCGCCGCCCTCCAGTGCGTAGACCAGGTACGCCTCGCCCTCTGCGGCCAGGCACCAGTTGCGCTCTGGTGCGTCGAGGACGATTTCCGCCGGCCTCATGCGCGGCAGGACGGCGGCCAGGTGCCGGCGGATGAAGTCGTAGGTGGGCAGGATGACCTCCATATTGGCGGGCCTGATGTACTCCGGTGCGTCGGCGTCTTCGGGATACTGGATCTGTCCGGCGACGATGAGACTGCCCCCAGCCATCAGGAAGGCCCAGCTCTGTCGGCGGTCCTGCCCCAGGGCGTCGATGAGGGCCTTCTCCGGGTAGCGGTCGCGATAGGCGCGCACCTTCTCGTAGATGCGCTCCGGGCAGCTCTCCTCGGACTGGCTGAAGCCGCATTCGGTGTACCTGCCGGGCACCTGCCTGCCGCCTGCGGGGCCCTTGAGCTCTCCTGCCGTGGTGATCCACCAGCAGCGGAGGTCGAGCACATCCACCGCCGCAGCTCGCGCGGGGTTGGCCAAGAGTGCGTCCACCACGTCCCTGGTCCCGCTCACGGCGATGTGCACGTCCTGTCCCGTCTCTCTCTCCCACTCCACGATGGTATCGAGCCAGAACTCCTGGTACTCCCCGGGCCCGGTGAACTCCTGGCCTACCAGGTGGATGACATTGCCAAACCCGCCCAATGACTGCAGGCAGCGGCGGATGTAGAGCCGGTGCAGCTCCCGGCGGGTGGGATGAGTGACATCGTAGAAGACGTTGGCCGCCGGAACCCGGTCCGGCATCCCTGTATCCTGG
The DNA here is from genome assembly GCA_964639415.1 of uncultured Armatimonadia bacterium. GTDB lineage: Bacteria > Armatimonadota > Zipacnadia > Zipacnadales > JABUFB01 > CAYRFY01. Next base: position 4,175 of record CAZXDD010000385.1, on the reverse strand, counting down.
ACGCAGTTGGCCGGCCGCCAGGGGAAGTCCACATAGTGGGCGTTGGTCTCCAGAAGAGCGTGCTGCATGTGGTACTTGTGCAACAAGACGGTGCCCTTCTTGTCGCATAGGGCGGCGAACTGCTCCAGGCGTGAGAAGTACCAGGGGTCGAAGGCGGTCAGATCGTACCTGGGCAACCCGTCCCAGGCAGTGCCCTGCTCCGACCGGGCCCACGGCTGCTGCAGGAAGGGAGGCTGCACGTGGGCGTCGCCGCGCGGCCCCTCATCGTGGGCGTCACGGCGCCGGTCGTACCACAGGCCGTAGTTATGCTCGAAGCCGGGATAGCCGAACTGAAGCATGGCGTCGGTGAGCTTGTCGAGGTCCTCGGTGCGGTTGGGGCGTACATCGCCCTGAGGGTCACCTACGGAACGGCGCGTCAGATTGGGCCGCATGCCCGCCCGCCACCAGCCGTTGTGCTGCACCCACCCCCAGATCGCCTTCCCATCGTGCGAGAGCCGGCCGCCCTGGACCTCCAGCCTGTCGGCCCATGCGGTGGCCCACAGGCCGGCCAGTGCCAGTGCCAGCAGCGTCGCTGTCTGTCCCATCCGGGGAGCTCCTGTCCGCGACATGTGGTCCGGACCACCTTCGCAGTGCCGCACGCAGCCACCTTCCGAGTCTTTGCGCCAAGAACCGACGGAGGGCACCCCACGCCGGGGTGCCCTCTGCCACGTGCCCTGTGTCCTGTACGGCCCGTGTGGGCTACTGCGCGCCCACGGCGCAGCCGGCGCCGGCTCCGCACCCGCCTGCCTTCATTCCCCGCCCCATGGGACAGCCGCCCGCCGCCGGTGCTCCGGCTGCGCCGCAGCCGGCAACCGCCCCGCTCTGGCCTGCCCGTAGAGACTTGTGCATCAGCGTCATCTTACCGGCGATCCCGCGGATCTCGTCGGCCTTGGCCTTCAGCGCCCCCTCGTCCGGCTTCTCGGCCCCCAGGAGCGTGTAGTACTCCCACACCGCCCTGTGGCGCTTGAGCATGAGACCCTCTAGCTCCTGCCAAGCCTTGGTGCTCTCCGGCGTCACCTTGATGGCCGCACCCATAGCACCGGCACCCGCCCGGGGGCAGTCCGCCGTGCAGTCGGCACACTTCTCGCAGCCGGCGCAGTTCTCGCAGTCGGCACACTTCTCGCAGTCGGCGCACTTGTCGCAGTTGGCGCACTTGTCGCAGTTGGCGCACTTGTCGCAGTCGGCGCACTTGGCCTTACGCGCCGCAGCGCACGGGTGCTCCCCGGTCGCAGCGTCCGGCGGCGCCTGGACGCCCTGCGCATGGGCCGGCCGCTCGCCGTCTATGGATGCGTTCAGGGCGATACCCAGACCGGCTATGACGAACACCGCGATCAGGCTCAGGTTACTCTTGCTCATCGGCACCCTCCGTTGGGTAGTGATGCGACGTATCGGTTGACGGTCTCGGGGCGGGATGTGTTCAGTTTTCTTGGAAAGCACTTGAAGGTATTATGTCAATGATACCGCCCCGGTAGCCGAGGCGCGGTAGGCCGCCCGGAGGACCTTCAGCACATAGAGTGCGTCGGTCTCGGTGGCGGGTGGCAAGGTTCGCTGCGTGGCGGCGGTGAGGAACCGGCGCAGGAAGCCCGCGGAGTAGCCCTCATCGCAGGGCGCGTCGGGCTCGACCCTGACCCAGCGGCGCGAGAGCCCGGCGTACTCCGGGTGTCCGGTGCGCAGGCGATAGCCCACGGGCTCCCGAGCGGGCCAGTACAACGATCCCGTACAGCCCTCAAAGGTCAGGCCCAGGTCCTGCTCCTCGTATCCGGCGAAGGGCTTGTGGCTGTAGCCGGCACGGACGACCCCCACCGCTCCGGAAGCCAGGCGGAGGAGGACGGCGGCGGTATCCTCCACATCGATGTCCTCCTTGCAGAGGGTGGCGACCATGGCGCTCACCTGCACCGCGGGACCCAGAAGGTACGCCAGCAGGTCGATCCAGTGGCAGCCGAGCCAGGCGAGGATCCCCCCGCCGGAGACCTCGTCATGGAAGAGCCAGCTTCGCGGGTCGCGCAGGGAGACCTGAGAGGTGATGAAACGGGCCTCGAAGGACCAGATGTCGCCCAGGATGCCACGGTCGATGAGCGCCTTGATCTCGCGGGTGATGGGCTCGCTGCGCCACGGGTAGCAGGGGCAGAAGTGGGCGCCACCGGCCTGCGCGGCCTGCGCGATCTGCTCCATCTCCTCCACCGTGCGGGCTCCGGGCTTGTCGGCGTAGACGTAGATGCCGGCCTCGAGGGCGCGGAGCGTCGCGGGGCCCGCCTCGCGGGTAGGGAGGAGGCAGACGATCGCGTCGACGCTGTGCGGTGCGAGCAAGGCTTCGACGCTCGTCACCGCCTCGGCCTTGTCCGAGCCCTCCACGACCTCCCGGGCCCTGGCGGGGTCCCGGTCAAACACAAGCAGGCGTGCGACTTCGGGGAGGTTCTCGAGAGCTTCGAGGTGACCGCCGGCATGGGGATGGTCGGTTCCCCAGACGCCGATACGAAGTGACATCACGGGCCTCCTGTGCTCCTATGGGTGACTTGCGACACCATATGGCACAGATGATGGTGGCGTCAACGTCTATCTGCGGACAGACGGCGAAAGAGCCCGGCGGCAGGGCCGGGCTCTTGGGCTGCAGACTTCGTCGGCTCGATGAGACGGGTCTATCTGTAGATGTCGCTGAAGGAGGATGAGCGGCCACCCGTTCGGGTCCCCGAGCTGCGATTGGTACCGTAGCTGGAGGTGTCGTAGTCGCCGCGTCCGCCGGTCCTGGCTCCGCTTCCGTAGCCGTAGCCGGAGCCGGTGCCGCCACCTGTGCGTCCGCCGCCGGCGGTGGTGTTGTAGATGACGGAGCCGCCGAATATGTCGGCGACCAGCGCCGGATCGATCCGATGAAGCTCGAGCACCGTGTAGTTCCTGGGCGTAACGATGGGAGCGACCTGCCGCTGCACCTGCCCTGTGGCCTGCCGCGGGGCTCGCCTTTGCCCGACGCCCTGGGCGACGGCGGGTATTGACAGAACAAGTGCGAAGAAGATGGCAATAGCGCCGCGGAGTCTCATGATAGCTGCCCCCTCTTTGTAGTGTGCGCTCAGGGGTGTGGACGTCTGCCAGAGCCCGGGGGTTCACTGGGGGCTTGGCCCATGGTCTACTGTCGGTGGAAAAGGCCAAGCCGGCCGAGTGTCGGCCGGCTTCGCGTATAAGGCGTTTTGTGACGGCGTTGGCGTCCGATTTCGCCGCGGTCTGGTCGATGCGGCTGTGCTACTTCGTCTGCTGTGATGCCCGGTCTCGCGTTCCCTTGAGGCTACCCCTGACCATGGGCAACGAAGGGTGCGGCGATGAGCGATGAGTCGATGATCGCTACTGTGTCTGTGGTCCCCTCAGGGAGACCGTTCGGGGGAGTGGACGGCCCCCAGGGACCTGGCCGCGCAACACCGTCACGTGGGCCGAGTGGTTCAGACGGGGCTAGTGTTTGTTACGCCGGAAGGAGGGAGGGTGAGGCCTTCCTGAGCGTCGCCTACAACCTTGTAAGGGAGGCCTAGCCCCGCCTGCTCGACTCACATTATATGACGTATGCGACGGTCGGAATGTTCCATGGTTTCGCGAAAAAAAGGCAGGGGAGCTTCGTTCCCGGTCAGCGCCGGTGCAGTCGGCCTACAAGGGCGACCAGGTCGTGGAGCTCGAAGGGCTTCTGCAGGCACTCGGCGGCGCCCAACTGGAAAAGCTCCGGGGCCAGGGACTGCTGGTCCATGCCGGTGATGACCACGACGGGAGGCGGGTCTTCAATCTTGTGAGCGGCGCCCAGAACGGCCCTGCCGCCGCCTCCGGGCATCATGAGATCGGAGATGACCACATCGACCCGGTGTGTCTGCAGGATACTCAAGGCCTCCTCGGTGGAGGCGGCCTGAAGCACCTCGCAGCCGGCATGACGCAGGGCGACCGCCAGGCTCCTGCGCAGGGGGCGGTCGTCCTCGGCGAGCAGGACTACACCGTCCAGGGCGGCGGCCGGAGCCACGGGCTCCGGGAGTGGAGGGGAGCCGTTCCAGGGGGTGGTGGTCTCGGCGGGCAGGCGCAGCTCGAAGACCGTGCCCTGCCCCACGGTGCTGCGCACCGAGAGGGTACCGCCATGGGCGGCGACGATCTCGGAGGACACGGAAAGGCCTAGG
>CAZXDD010000384.1:2556-7631 GCA_964639415.1 uncultured Armatimonadia bacterium | reverse complement strand
CCTCGAAATCGTACCTGTAGACGATGCCGCCATCGGCGGTTGTTGTGGCGCCGGGAGGGAGAATCGAGGGGTCCTCCTCCGGGGCCGGTCCCCGGGGCCGTGGCCCGATATCCGGGCCTCCGTAGGCGGAGTTGAAGGTCGCGCCCTTCCCCGGCGAGGCCCGGCTTGTCCAGAGAGTACCGTCGATGAACCGGGGCTCGTGGAGGAAGGAGTGGGCGTCATTGCCCGTGGCGGCCCGATAGTCCTCAAACCGCTCCGGTGGATAGAGAGTCCCGGCGATGCTGAGCCGTCCGGGGTGATAGAGGTTGTAGTCGGCCAGGTACGAACCCCGGGCGGTGATCTCGGCGGCCTGGGCTCCGGAGATGATCGAGTTCACCACATAGGCGGTCGCATCGGCCTCCACATCCAGCGCCGTCTTGCCGCCCTGCACGAGGCAGTGCTCCAGCACGCCGGCGGCGCCGCCGCCGATGGCGATCCCGACCTGCTCGCCCGTACTGCGCACTATCACATTGCGCAGATTGGTGACACTGCGGCGTAGCGGGTGTTGGTCGGCGAGGGGGACGTTGCCGTAATCACCGCGGGACAGGGCGATGTTGGTCGGGCTGCCAAAGACCTCGCTGTCGATCACCGAGTGCATGCCGCCCAGGAACCAGATGCCCTTGGAGATATTGTCATGCACCGACAGACCGGAGTAGTGGCTGCGGGCGAAGTTCACGTCGGCGATGCCGTGCCACTGATTGTGGGCAAACTCGGCGTCCCGTACGTAGCACTCGCAGTTCTCGTGGCAACTGAAACCCTCGTCCCCGTTCCACAGCCCGCGGATCTGCTCGAACCACAGGGGGGCGCTGCCGCCGTGGATGTTGAACCCGTCATTGTAGAAGTGCTCGCAGGTGAGGTTCCGTACCACGATCTGCCCGGCGCCGGTGGTGAGCACACCGGAAACGCGGACACTCATGAGCAGGTCGTAGTCGCCGGGCGTCTTGTCCGCGGCCGGGCGGAAGCACAGGCGGCCCTCGTGCCAGTACCACTCCTCGGCCGAGAGCCCCGCGGCCGAGGGCCCCTGTCTGTAGCAGACCCCGGGGCCGAAGAGAAACTTGACCTCCTGCGATTGGGCGACAGCGAACACCTCGCCCCTGCGCTCCCAGCCGTCCTGCGGGGCCGGGTCGGCTCCCGAGAGCGTGGCGCCGTTGCCCTCGATCACAAGCGGCGCCGCGGCGGTGCCGCCCACGGTGAGCGGCAGACTCTCGCGGTAGGGCGCGGCGGTCTTGACGATCACCAGCGTGTCCGAGGTGCGCAGGGCCGCGACGGCTTTGCCCAGGGTCCGGAACGGGGCGGTGATGCCGTCATTGCCGTCATCGCCCCGCTCGCCGTCCACCGTGTAGGTGGCGGCCAGGGCGCCGGGGGACAGGGTGAGAAGCAGGCCGAACACGAGCAGGCGGGGGAAGGGGGGCATCGCGGTCTCCTGTCGGGCGTGTGAGCTCGAGGGGCAGTTCGACGGTACCAAGATGCGGACCTTGGGAGTGCTCGCCGTGCTGAGTTCGTAGCCGTCGCCGTTCTCCCTCTGTCTCTGCCGTTCCCTGTGCTCTCCGTGTTCTCCGTGTCTCCGTGTTGAGTCCGTCGCCGTCCGCCGTCGCCGGCCGCCGTCTCCGTTCTCCTTCCGTCTCCGCCGTTCTCTGTGCTCTCCGTGTTCTCCGTGTCTCCGTGTTGAGTCCGTCGCCGTCGCCGTTCTCCGTCGCCGTTCTCCGTCCCCGGCTCAGCGCCGGTACGGCCTGACCTCCCGGACCCTGGGGAGGGCCGGGCGCCTTTCGGGATCGATCAGGCGCCTGAGCGCGCGCATGTCCGCGGCCCGCCGGTCCTCCTCGTCGGGGGTCTCCATGATGAAGGGCAGGTGGGAGAGCGCGGGGTGGTTGAGGATCGTCTCAAACCCCGCCCTGCCGATCTCACCGTGTCCGATGTGGGCGTGGCGGTCCAGGTTCGAGCCCAATGCGCCCCGGGAGTCATTGGCGTGGATCAGGCGGAGGCGGTCGAGTCCGAAGCCGTCCTCGCAGGTGGCCAGAAACTCGTCCAGTCCGTCGGGGGTTTGGATCGGGTAGCCCGCGGCAAAGGCATGGGCGGTATCGATGCACACGTGCAGAAGCTCGGGGTAACGCGATCTGGCGACGACGGCGCCGAGCTGTGGGATCTCCGAGCCCACCAGCCATCCGGCGCCGACTGAGTTCTCCAGCACCACCGGCACCCTTCCACCCGCCGCCTCGAGGGCCTCGTCCACGGCACGCGCCACTCTCTTCAGCCCCACGGCCATCTCTCCCCCCTCTCCCACGCTGCCCAGATGCACCACGACACCGGCGGCCTGGATCATCGCGGCCCGGCGCAGCTCGTCGGCCAGGGCATCGCGGCTTTTGGCCCAGAGGGGGTCATCCCCTGTGGCCAGGTTGAGAAGGTACATGCCGTGGACGAACAGGGGGCCGACATCAAGACGCGCCAGCTCCTCCACAAACCACGCCGCCTCGGCGGGGTCCATGGGCGCCCGTGCCCACTGCACCGGCGCGGCGGTGAACACCTGGATGGTGGTACAGCGCTGGCGCACGGCCTGAGCGACGGCGGTGCGCCAGCCACCGGCCTTCTTCACATGGAAGCCTAATCGCATGGGTGGAGACTCACGGGTCTGGGATGAGCGCGATGAGCGGGGCAAGAGCAGCGTGGGCGCGTGGCCGCTCTCGTCCTGAGGTTCGCCGGGGCCGGCACGGCGGGAGGGCCCTGAGGATTCCCGCAGTCAGCCCTGTGAGACCGGGAGGAGATTGCCAAACACCGGAGGAATACCAGGAAAGGCGTGCAAATCGGAGATAATACTCAGGAGGCTCCAAGATGACGCGGCGCGGCTTCACCCTCATTGAGCTATTGGTTGTGATCGCTATCATCGCGATCCTCGCGGCCATTCTCTTCCCGGTGTTCGCGAGAGCGCGCGAGAAGGCCAGGCAGGCCAGTTGTGCCTCGAATCTCAAGCAGATCGGCATCGCCTGGATGATGTACTCACAGGACTGCGACGAGAGGGCCTGCCCCCAGCACACCAGCACGAACCAGCCATACCCTCAGGACTGTATCTGGTCACAGACGATTCTGACCCCCTACATCAAGAACTGGCAGGTCTGGGAGTGTCCCTCTTTCAACAACGCAGGCATTGGCGACTGTCAGGACCGGCACCGCACGGGCATCGGCTACAACTGGAGCTGGGACGCGGTGGATCCGGGCTGGGGTGGCGACTCCGGCTGGCTGAGCAATAGGAAGCTCGCCGCCATCAACCGGCCCGCCGAACTCATCACGTTCATGGACTCCGGCTGCATGGGTTGTGGCGAGTACAATAACGGCAATGGTGGCAGCCACATCTTCAGCCTCTGGCAGACGGGCACGTGGCCGGCGAGCTTCGTGCACAACGGGGGCGCCAATGTAGCCTACGCCGATGGCCATGTGAAGTGGCAGAAGCCGGACAATCTCACCAAGGCCATGTTCTGCGCCGTGAGCGGCCAGCCGGCGCCCTGAGGCATCGTTGCGGCACGAAGCTCAATCGCCCCCGCTCGCTGCGCGCCTCTCGGGTGGCGAGCAGACCCAACGGCCCCGCATTTCGCCCCGGCGACAGCGGGGCCGTCTGCATGTCGGCACGAGGTGCCTGCCGCCGAGGGCGGATGGGAGCGGCCCGCGGCCAATCGCCTCAGCTCAGCGGGTACCCGGCCTGCTCGTGCACGGCGTCCAGCATCGCCGCCAGATTCCGGGGCGGCGTCTTGGCCTGCACGTTGTGAATCGGGTTGAAGACGAAGCCACCGTCGGGGCCGAAGGTCCGGCAGCGCTCCAGCGCCTGGGCCACCACCTCCTCCGGTGTGCCGTGGGGCAGCGTGCTCTGGGTATCGGCACCACCGCCCCAGAACACCAGCTTCCCGGCGAACTCCCGGGCCAGCTCGGCGGCGGCCATGTTCCGAGCCGTGACCTGCACCGGGTTGAAGATGTCCACTCCCATCTCCACGAAGATCGGCAGGAGCGCCCGGTTGGACCCGCAGCTATGGTAGAAGGTCTTGGCCCCCGTGCTTTGGTGGATCCAGTCATTGATGCGTTTGAAGTTGGGGGCGAACAGCTCGGCGAACAGCTCGGGGCGAAACAGCTCCCCCCGCTGGGTGCCGTAATCATAGCCCGAGACCAGCCAGGCCACGCAGCGCTCGCCCACGGCCTGCTTGTACAGTCGGGCGCTTTGTATGGCGCTGTCGGCGAGGGCCTCGAGGATCTCGGCGCACCAGGTGGGCTCGGTGGCCAGGGCCAGCATCTGATCGCCGAAGCTCAGGGGGAGCCCGAGCCCGCCGGCCCAGAACTCGCCGATGAGGGCGTAGTCCGTGCTCTGGTGAAGCTCGCGGGAGCGCCGGGCGGCGAACTCCAGGGCCTCGTCGTCCAGCGGGCGCAGGGAGGCGGCGTGCCGGGCGGGGTCGGGCAGCGTCAGCTCCGCGCTCATCGTGGTCTGGCCGATGGTGTCAAAGTAATAGCCGCCCCGGGGCATGCGGGCGACGTAGGGGCCGCCGGGATCCCGGGCGTCGCGGATGAGCAGGTCACCGCTCGGGTCCTCTTCCGGGGAGAACTCGGCGGGCATCATCACCTCGGTGCCGTCCCACAGCCGCCAGGGCCTCCAGCGATCCATGCGCAGTCCGTATTCCGGGCGAAGCTGGGGCACCGGCACGGTGTCGATGTGGAACCGCCGCCTGAAGGGCTCCTGTACCTCGGCCAGCATCTGGAAGACGTCGTACACCCGGGGGGGGGCCTCGGGGAGGCCGGCATGGCGGCAAAGGTCGTGGTAGGCGAATACGGAGATGCCGGTGACCCGCGAGCCGCCGAGGTCGATGGGGACGCGGTCGGGCCGTCGGTGGTTGAGGGCCAGCGTCACGCGCTCGCGGGAGGTCATCTGCGCCACCTGCCTGGGCTGCGCGGGTGTGGGGTGGAGGTTCGCCTCGGGTGGGTGCCACGGCCGGGCGGCGATCCCGCGGGGCGGAGAGCCGCCTCGGGCCGGTGCTACGGCCGGGCGGCGATCCCGCAAGGCGGGA
>CAZXDD010000384.1:0-2456 GCA_964639415.1 uncultured Armatimonadia bacterium | reverse complement strand
AGGCGGGATCGCCGAGTCGGGCTGGAAAGCCCGACCTACGCGGATACCGAACGGCGCGATCGCGACCCCACGACTTGGTTCATCTGTGCACAAGTCGGTGCATACAGGCATCTAGTGGCTGTGCCCGTGATCGTGTCCCAGGCCCTCGCCCAGTCTGGTGCCGAAGGCCTCCGGCGCCTTTCCGGCCTCCGTCAGCGCCTGCAACTCCTGTTCGGTCCGAAACAGCTTGGCGGGAACCTGGGGCGCCACCTTGACCGGGTCGGCGTGCCCGTCGGCGAACAGCACTACCGCCGTCTTCCCCATATGCCGGAAGGAAAGGGACTCCAAAGTCCCCACCGAGTTGGGGTTGTAGTCGTCGCTGTCGAACAGGACGGGAGTATGCTCCATGTCCGCGATGAGCATCACATTGGCCCCCGCGATGGGCCGGAACAGCGAATAGCCGATGGGGAGGGCCAGGGCGTCTTCCCGATCCATGGCGGCCAGTTGCTCCGAGGTGGGGCTGGCCTCCGGGCAGACGAAGATCCGCTTCGTGTCGTTGTAGTGCCCCTCGAACATGAGGTCCGCCCAGTCGTCGGCCGGGGGAAACAGGCCCGCATAGTCGGCGGCATACATGCTCACGGCCCGTATGACCTGCTTGGCGTTGCTGATGCACTGGTCGCGCGGGGCGCGACGCAGCGCAGGGTACACGCCGAAGCCGATCCCAATGATGATCACGATAACGATAGCCACAACGGCGATCAGCTCGCCGGGTTTGAGGCGCACCGGTCATCAACTCCCCGGGGACAAAGGCAAATGGCAGGCACGGGTGCCGCCCGGCCCGCCGCGTCTCAGAGCCCTGTGATGGCAGGCGGCGGGGCACAGCGACTCGGTTGTTCTATGTCGCCAGGCTGCATGAAAGTTCCCCATCTTGATGTGCAACTCCTGCGGTCGCCGCCGGGGCGGCGGGCGATGCAGGTTCCGGCGGGCGGGGAGAGGAATTCGCTGGTGGCCGCAGGGAGCAGCTCGAGGAATCTCGCGGCGCCAGAAGAGATCCTTCGCTATCCCGCTGCGCGGGATTGGGGCTCAGGATGACAGGCAGCGGCCGGATGACAAGTACCGGCGGCCGCGGGGCCCACTGTGAGCGCCATTGGCGCCCGTACAATAGGAGGTCGTCTCGGATGGCAGAGCTGCGCGTCCCCCTCGCTTCACCCCGGCCCGACTGCGAAGCCTTCATCTCCGCCCTGATGGGCCGCACCCGTCCCGCTCGCCCCCCGCTGATCGAGTACCTCGTGGATATCGCCCTCATGCGCCCGATCCTCACCGACATGCTGGGGCGGCAATGGGTGGACCCCACCCCCGGCGACCGCGAGTCGCAGGCCCGCTACTGGGACAACTTCGTGGCCTTCTGGCTCCACATGGGGTACGACTTCTGCCGCCTGGAGATCGCTCTCCCCTTCGCCACCCATCACCTCATCAGCGACGATACCGCGGCTGCGGCGCAAGCCAAGCGGGCCTGGGCCGACCAGCATCACGGCACCATCGCCTCCTGGGAGGACTTCGAGACCTATCCGTGGCCGCGTCTTCAGGACATGGATTTCTTCCCCCTGGAGTACATCAACGACCATCTTCCCGAGGGCATGGGGCTGATCGGTTGCCACGCCGGCGGCATCTTCGAGCACCTCAGCAGCATCTTCTCCTACGAGGGGCTCTGCCTGTCCCTCATCGACAGCCCCGAGCTGGTTGCCGCGGTGTGCGCTCGCATCGGCGAGCTGATGGAGGGCTACTATCGCCATATTCTGGATCTACAGCGGCTCATCGCCGTCTTCCCCGGCGACGACATGGGCTTCCGCACCGCCACACTCATCTCCCCCGAGGACCTCAGGAGGTACACTCTCCCCTGGCACAAGCGCTTCTGCGCGATGACCCATGAGCGGGGCCTGCCGTACTTCCTGCACTCCTGCGGGAACCTCGAGGCCATCATGGAAGACCTCATCGAGGAAGTGGGCATCGACGGCAAGCACTCGTTCGAGGACGCGATCGTCCCGGTGGCCGAGATGCAGCGGCGCTACGGGAGCCGCATCGCGATCCTGGGTGGCATCGACGTGGATGTACTGAGCCGCGCCGAGCCCGAGCAACTGCGGGCCTATGTCAGGGGGGTGATCGACGAGTGTGGACCACGGGGGCGCTATGCGGTGGGCTCGGGCAATTCGATCCCCTCGTATGTGCCGCTGGAGAACTATCTGACGATGCTGGATGAGGCGTTGAGGTGAGCGGCGGTGCCGAGCTGTTGGCCGTCTGTAGGGCGGCGTGTTGTGCGCCGCCGCCGTTGGTCGTCGGTGTTGGAGGAGGCCCGGGCGCGGTACAGGCCCGCGCCCTACAGAGCGGCGGTGCCGAGCCGTTGGCCGCCTGTAGGGCGGCGACCTGTGCGCCGCCGCCGTTGGTCGTCGGTGTTGGAGGAGGCCCGGGCGCGGTACAGG
>CAZXDD010000383.1:685-7665 GCA_964639415.1 uncultured Armatimonadia bacterium | reverse complement strand
CGCACCACACCGCCACCGCATCGAAGGGAAGACTTTGCATGGCCGACTTGGCAGCCGCCGGACCGGAGGAGCTCAGGCAGGCACTGGCAGCCATCATCACGAAGCGCGCCCTGAAGACGGGCGAGTTCACCCTGGCATCCGGGCAAAAGAGCCACTACTTCATCGACGGCAAGCAGGCCACGCTGGATAGTGTCGGAGTCTACTGTCTCGCCCGGCTCATTCTCGAGGACATCGGCGAGCTGGAGGTCACCGCGGTGGGCGGCATGACCCTGGGCGCCGATCCCATCGTAGGCGCCACCATCGCGGTGGCCGGGGCGCTGGGCAGGGAGCTGCGCGGCTTCATCGTCCGCAAGGAGCGCAAGGAGCGCGGCATGGGCGACCAGGTCGCCGGCCCGCTACGCAAGGGCGACCGCGTGGTGATGCTGGAGGATGTCGTCACCACCGGCGGCATGACGCTCAAGGCCATCGAGGCCGTGGAGCGCGAGTTCGATGTGACGATCGTCAAGATCATCGCCATGGTCGATCGGCTCCAGGGAGCCCGGCAGGCCATCGAGGCCGAGGGCTTCGATTTCTCGGCCATCTTCACCATCAGAGACCTGGGCATCGAGCCGTAGCAAAGCCACCACATGCCCGCAGCCTCTGTATTCGCGGGCGCTGGAGACCCAACAGGCCGGACGTCGCGCGCGCCGCGCTTCGTCCGGCCGTTTGTCGTGTGCCGCCGAAGACATGCAGGGCCCGGCGGCGGCCTGGCGCGATGGGTGCGTGGGCGCCGTACCGGGCTGCAAAGGCCACCCGGCGCCTTCCGTCAACGATCTGCCGGCCCCGCCTGCAGGTGCCTTCTTGCCGCCGCCGCGATCTTCCTCAGGTTTCCCGCCAGGTCCAGCTCGACATCGCGGGCCTCGTGGAGAAGACACCCACTGTAGCCGATGGCGTCCAGGCCCGCCACAAAGCCCGGCCAGTCCACGATCCCCCTGCCCGGAATCCAGTGGCGCTCATCCACCCCGTCGTGGTCGGAGATGTGCAGAGTCTCGATGCGGCCTTTCAGCGCGCTCAGCGATTCCTCGACGCCCTCGTACAGCGTGATGTGGTTCACGTCGTAGCAGACCCGCAGGTCGCCGTCGACGATCTCCAGGAGCCGCTTCATCTCGGCCGTGCGGTTCCCCAGACAGGTGCGGGGCAGGAGCTCCAGGGCCAGCACCAGGCCCCTTTGCGAGGCGCGCTTGCACAGCTCATTGAGGCTGCGGATGCACTGGATCAGGCGGCGCTCGCGATCCTCCTCCGCGATGGGCTCGCGGCTGCCGTGAACCACCACTCTCCCCGCGCCCAGCTCCACCGCCGCGTCCAAGGCCTCGATGACGTTCTGCACGGATTGGCGCCTGACCGCTTCGTCCTCGGCGGAGATGTCGGTGCTGCCGAAGGGTGCGTGGCAGCTCCAGACGGTGACCCCGCCGGCGGCGGCGGCCCACTTCACGGCGGCCATGTGCTGAGGGCTCGTGTGGTTGCGGGTGTCGTCGTCACAGAAGTACTCGATGTGGGTGATGCCCGTGCCGCGCATGGCGTCGATGCCCTGCGGCTCGCCGTCGGGGCCGAGGGTGCCGCGGAACAGCGAGGTGCTTACTCCCAGCGGACGATTGCCGTGCATGTGCGATGAACCCACTTCCCTGGATTGTGGTGCGAAGGCCCGGTCGGAGCCGGTCTCTGAGCGCTTCGCCGGCTCCGTGCGCCGGACCTGCCCGCAGCGGTGCCATCGGGGGGAGGTTCCGCCCGCTTCTTGCAGGAACCCTAGCGGCGTTTGCAGCGACGCTCTGAGAGGAGACCTGAGGTGGAGCCCAGACCCGAACGCGCCAAGTACGGTGCCGCCGCGGTGGCCGACCTGACGGGCAAGCTGCCCAATCCGTTTCCCCGCACCATGGGTCCCAATGCCGCCCGATACGTGCAGGAGGTGATCGACAGCGGCCTGACCGTGGACATGATCGGTCGCTTCGAGAGGGCCTTCGCCGCGGAGTTGGGGGTGGTCCACTGTATCGCCACTCCCGGCTGTACGCCTGCTCTGGCGATCCTGGCGGCGGCGTTTGACTTCGAGCCCGGAGACGAGATCATCGTCAGCCCGATCACGGACTACGGCACGATACAGGGCCTGGTGAGCGAGGACTACATCCCGGTCTTCGCCGACACCGAGGCGGGCACCGTCAACCTCAGCGCCGAGACGATCGAGCCGTGCCTCTCCGACCGCACACGGGCGGTGCTGGTGGTGCACAAGACGGGCCTGATCCCGGACATGGACGCCATCAACAGCCTGGCCGACCGCCACGGGCTGATCGTGTACGAGGACGCCTGCCAGGCGGTGTTCGGGCAGTACAGGGGGCGGCCGGCGGGCACTCTGAGCAAGGCCTCCGGGTTCTCCTTCGATGCGGAGAAGACGATGGGCTCGGACATCGGGGGCTGTGTGTGCACCGATGACGACGCGCTGGCCGAGAGGCTGCGGTTCATGGGCCACAGCCGCGGGGCACAGAACGACTCGGGCTTCGGCCGCAGACATGTGGCGGCGGGCTATGCGTACCGTATGCCCCAGTGTACGGCGGCCGTGAGCCTGGCGCAGCTCGAGATCGTCCGGGAGCAGGTGGCGCACCGAGACAAGATGGCGAGATTGCTCTCGGAGCTGCTGGCGCAGGTTGAGGGGATTACCCCTCTTCCGATTCCGCCGCATGTCACTTTGTACTCGTGCTGGATGTTTGGCCTCAGCATCGACGCGGGGGCCTTCACCTGCTCGACGGAGGAGTTCGCCCGGCAGTTGGCGGCCGAGGGGATTCCGGGCGCGGGGACGGGGAAGTACTATCTGATGCCCGAGGCGTGTACGTTCCTGCAGGAGTGGGCCGCGGCCGGCAGGTACCCCTACAGCCGTCCTCCGGCCTCGCGGTCGTACCGCTACGGCGCCGTGGCCTGCCCGACGGCGTGGGAGTTCCTGCAGACCTTCATCCGCTGGTCCACGTTCTGCGAGAAGTACGAGCCGGAGCACTGTGAGATCGCGGCCGAGATCGTCAGGAGAGTGGCGGAACGCAACCGGAGATAGGCCGGGAGCGTGGGCCGCGGCGGGTCACAGGACGCCCCGGAGCTGCGCGTTCTGCGGCCGCTGCACGAGGGTGACGGTGGCCCGGTACTGCTTGCTCTCGCGTACGATGATCACCGTCGTCTCGGAACCGATCTCCGTGGCCTGCACGTGGTTGACCAGGTCCGCGCGTCCCTGCACGGCTTTCTCACCCCACTGGATGAGGACATCTCCGGGCCGCAGACCGGCCCGGTGGGCCGGGCCCTGGCGGATCATGTTCTGGACCAGGACGCCGCGGGGTTCGGCAAGCCTCAGGCGCTGGGCAAGCCTCCGGTCCACCGTCTTGGGCGTGACGCCCAGGAAGGGCCTGACGATCTTGCCCTCCCGGATCAGCAGGTCCGCCACCGGGAAGACCACCGCCGCCGGCACGGCAAAGCAGACCCCGTCATACCCGCCGCCCTCACTGGCGATGGCGGTGTTGATCCCCACCAGCTCACCGTCGAGGTTCACCAGCGCTCCGCCGCTGTTGCCGGGGTTGATGGCCGCGTCTGTCTGGATGAAGTCCTCGTAGCCTGCGAGCCCGATGTCCTTGCGTCCGGTGGCGCTGACTATCCCCGCCGTCACCGTCTGGGCCAGCCCCAGTGGGGAGCCCACGGCGATCACCCACTCCCCCACCTGCAGCGTATCGGAGTTGGCGAAGGGCACGACCGGGAGATTGCCGGTATCGATGCGGATGACGGCCACGTCGGTGAAGGGGTCCTCGCCCACCAGGTGCCCCTCGTGTTCCGTGTCATCGGCGAGAGTGACGGTAATCTGCTGGGCGCCCTCGATGACGTGGCTGTTGGTGACGATGTAGCCGTCGGGGCGGATGATGACGCCTGAGCCCAGGCCGACCACCTCGCGGCGGGGCTGGACGAACATCTCGTCCAGCTCGGGGAGAAGCCCGCGGAACAGCGGCGAGACCGGGGGCCTCCGGCCCTGCTCGACGCGGGAGGAGGAAATGTTGACCACGGCCGGGGTGACCCTTGCGGCGACGGCGGCGAAGGCGGCGCTGAGCTGCTTGGCCGTCGCGATCGCGGCCTCATCGCCCCTGGCTTCGGGGGACGGCGAGGTCAGCAGGAGCATCAGCAGGGCGGCGAGCACCGCGGCCCGGGGGCGGCGCAGACCGGCCGAGAGGTCGGCAACGCCCATCAGCCCTGCACCCCCTTGAAGTGGTCCCACCCACCGCGCTCCAATTCCATCTCGCTGCCGTCCGGTCTGATGAGCGCCACTCCCTCGCCGTGCACGACGTCTCCGATCACCGTGAGTGGGTTCAGCCCGGCTTTCTTCAGATGCCGATTGGCGTCCGGCACGCTGTCGCGGTCCACGGCCAGCAGGAGCTCGTACTCCTCGCCGCTGGCCGCGGCCCACCAGGGCGCCTTGTCCCGCATGTAGTCGGCGGCCAGGCGCGTGGCGACGGTCTCGGGAAGGCAGCGGACCTCGATCTCCAGCCGTACGCCACTGGCCCTGGCCACATGGGACGCGTCCTGGTAAAGGCCGTCGCTGACGTCGATGGCGGCCCGGACGTGGTCGGTCGCAGCCAGAACCGCCGCCTCCCTCAGGCGCGGGGTGGGGTCCACCATGCGCTTGCGCAGAGGGGCATACTGTGGCTCGCGGAGCAGGTCGGGATTGGTGAGCATGATTTGCAGCGCGGCCTGAGCCTCGCCCACCGGGCCCGTCAGGACGAGCCTGTCGCCGGGCCGCGCGCCCGACCGCAGCCAGGGCCTCTTGGCGAATCCGATGACCACGACGTCCAGCATGATGTGCTCGGCGGCGGCCACCGTATCGCCGCCGATCAGCGGCGCGCCGTAGCGCGTGCCCGTGCCGGCCACACCGCTCATCAGGTTCAGGGCCGCATCGGAGGGCGTGGTTCGGGGTATCGCCGCCGTACACAGCAGCGCCAGCGGATGCCCGCCCATGGCGGCGATGTCGCTAAGGGCCCCGGCCACCGTACGCTGCGCCGCCTCGAAGGTCGTCATCCATTCCAGATCGAAATGCCGGCTCTCCAGGGCCGCATCCGTCGCGATGAGCAGCTTCTCGGGCCCTCCGACGTCGATCACCGCGCAGTCGTCCCCGATCCCGCACTCCACTCCCTCGGGTGTGCCACCCACCATCGCCGCGACGCGCTGGATGAACCCGAACTCGCCCAGCTCCATCAAACTTGACATGACTCTCATTCCCGTGCGGTCAGCTCGAAGGTAGTGGGGTAGGCGCTGTCCACCACAACACCGGGCAGGTTGACATAGTGCGGCCGCCAGCGGTTGGGCTCGTAGCCCACAGGCGTCAGGCCTTCGGGGTCCCAGAACTCCACGTCAGCGGTTAGCTGTGGGCGCTGCAGGATCGGCCGGTTGAAGTCGCGCTGCTTGAGCCAGGTGTAGACCGGGCGCGGCGTGTTGCCGTCTCGCCGCAGAATCCCGAAGCCGTAGTCGTCCACCGTGTGCCCCACCGGCAGACGCAGCGTCGCGGCCAGGTCGCCGTTGTCGTCTCTCTCGTTTCCGGCATGGAGCTGGTAGGGCAGTATCTTCTGGTACAGTTCGTACTTCTCCGCCGCATCGAGGCAGGCCTCCCACTGCTGCAGCATGAGCTCGTCCAGACGCGGGCCGTCCTCCTCGCCGCCGTCGTGCGGATAGCCCCAGGCACCCACGAGATTGCCGGCATCGATGCCGAACTCCGTGTTCCACAGGGGCTTTGGGCCATCACCGTTGCGCGCCATGGTCTGACGAACCTGCATGCCACGGTCCACGAAGGCCCACACCACCGGGACACCGTAGGTGTGTATGTTCATGATGTCGAAGTATTCCCGCCCCCCGCCTTCGTAGATCCCACGCGGGAAATCGCCGGTGTCCGTCATCCCTCCGGTGAGCACGAAGGCCCGGGGATTGGCGGCCTTGATCGCCGGGTAGGCGAGCTTGAGCATCTCGGCGTACATGCGGCCTCGCTGCACCATCGGCACCGCGTCCTGAGCGCCGAACAGGTCCGTGAACGCCACGTCCATCTCGTTGAACAGCTCCCAGTAGCGCACCGAGGCGAAGCGCGACGCCATGTCGCCCATGAAGCGGGCGAAGCGCTCATAGCTCTCCACACGGTTGGCAAAGCCGCAGCCCGGGGCGTTCCCGTGCACGACCACCTCGAGGATGATCCCCTCTCGGTCGCAGCGGTCTACCAGCTCGTCCCACCGGCCCAGAGCGGCTTCATCGTAGGCCCCGGCCTGCGTCCCGGTCTCGATCTGGTACCAGTACATCGTGTGGCGGACCAGACGGATTCCCAGGTCGCGGACGAGGCCGATCTGCTGCGCGGACATGTCGTGCATGCCGATGCCCAGCTCGACCCGGGGGTCGTGAACCATCAGCCTGTTGCCTACCCTGCAGGCTCGGTAGGTGTCGGCGGGGGCCGCGAGAGCCGCCGCCGCGATCAGGGTACAGGTGGCGATGAAGCGCAGCACGCAGTCTACCTCCAGGGGGTGCCGACGCGGAACTGAGTTCCTACGAAAACGCGCGGACATCGGCAGCGATATCCGCGCGTCGGGGTCGGCGCAGTGATCTGGCGGGCGCGTTGCCCCATGGCCACGCCATCGACCAGGGCCCGGCGGCACCGGGCCGGTTTGGCCGGAAGACTACCCCGCGGCGCACAGCGGCAGCAGGGCCCGCAGTCTCTGGGCCCACTCGGCGCCGAGGGCTTCGGCCGAGGCGGCGCCCTCGGCGGCGGCGTCGCCGGGGGTGGCGACCACGACGACCCTGCCGTCATAGAGCACCGCGGTTCCCGCCTCCACCGGCCGGATGGCGACCAGAGCCGGGTCGAAGTCGACCATCAGGTCCGGCAGGACCTGGTTGACGGCCGCCGCACGATCGCGCAGCGAGTCGTAGCCCGCGGCGGTGCGGAGACGCAGGATCACCAC
>CAZXDD010000383.1:0-675 GCA_964639415.1 uncultured Armatimonadia bacterium | reverse complement strand
TGAACACGGGCTCGGGCTCCACGATCCAGGTGGGGGCGGTGCGCTCAAGACCGCGGCGGAGGCCGGCGGCCCACTGGTATGCCAGGGCCTCCGCACTGGGGGCCGCCGCGGCGACAACGTCCTGGGGGTACACCGTGACGATGCGGTACCTGTCGATATACACGGTGGGGGCCCCGCGGACCTCATCCACATACACCGGAGCGATCTTGCCCGCCCCGACGGCCTCGACGATCCTTTGCAGCACGATGCTCTCGCGCTCGGCCACGGAATAGCCCACCGCACCGGTGCGGATGCGGAAGAATATCTCAGCGTCGAACTGGATGGCAACTTCCGTGGGAGCGTAGTTGGCGGCGTTGGTTGGAGGCCTGACCGCCTCGTCCCCGTAGAAGACGATCTCGCCCGGAACGGCGCCGAGGGCTGCGGTGCACAGGACGGCGGTGAGTGCGACAATAGACGAGTACCCAAGCAGTCTCATTGCCAAGCCTCCAAGACTCCGGTCCCCCCGTGCCGGCTGCACACGGCGGGGCACAATTGCCGGCGACACTTCAGCGCCTATCGTAACTCCGCGGCCGGTTCTCGTCAACCCACCCCGCCTCCTCCGCCGGACCGCGCAACCTCGGCCGCCCGCGCTCCACCATAGCCTTCCCGCGGACGCTCAACTCCAAACACCCTCTG
>CAZXDD010000382.1:0-7688 GCA_964639415.1 uncultured Armatimonadia bacterium | reverse complement strand
CCCCACCACCACCCACTCCTACACTCTTTCCCTACACGACGCTCTTCCGATCTTGGCCGTGTACAAGGCCATCGCCGAAGGCATTCCCTTCATCGACGCCGCGTTGCGGAAGCTGTCGCGGATGATCCCCCGGTTCGAGGTCAAATGCCGCGTGGACGGCACCGCCGATGAGCTGAACACCTGGCTGCAGGATGTGAGAGTGGGCTCGATCCTGCGCGGCTTTGCGCCCTTCGCCCGGGCTCACGTAAGGCAGATGCTGCAGTACGGCAAGAGCGCCGGTGAGATCGCTCTTACCCGCAGCAAGCGGGATGTGGCGGGGCTTTACGCCATTGACGCCCGGCAGATTCGTCTGCTGCCCGACGAGCACGGCCGCCTGCTACTGGGCGAGAGCGATGCGCTGGGCATGGTGCGCGCCTACGAGCATCAGGAGCTGTTCATCTACAGCGCCTGCAACAGCGAGGGCGATGACCCCACGGGGGTCTCGGTGCTGCGCGCGGTGCCTTTCGTGGCCGATGTGGTGCTGAGGATGGAGAACGCGACCCGGCAGAAGTGGCAGCGGCACGGGGCGCCGAGCTTCCTGGTCCATCACCGGGTGGACGGCGACATCCAGCTCGGCGACGCGGCGCTGGACAAGCAGCGGGAGGGCATTCAGTCGGACTGGGAGCGGGCGATGCGGGCGCGCTGGAACAATGAGGGGATCGTGGACTTCATCAGCGCCAGTCAGGGCGAGTTCGTGATCCGGGCACTGGACAGCGAGGGGGAGCTGGAGTTCTCGGCCCCCTACCGGGCGCTGATGGAGCAGGTGATCTGCAGCGTGGAGCTGGCGCCGTTCATGCTGGGGCTGCAGTGGGCGACCACGGAACGGCTGTCGCGTCAGCAGGCGGACGTGATCATCGGGCAGTGTCAGGAGATGCGTGCGGAGCTGGAGCCGGACTTCCTGCACGTGCTCTCGTGGGTGCAGCGGCTGCGGGGTCTTCGGGGCGACATCCGTCTGCACTGGCTGGACATCAACCTCCAGGATCAGGTCGAAAGCGCGCGGGGCCAGCTCTATGCGGCGCAGGCGGCGGAGAAGCGCATCGGCAATGGCCTGACGTGCTGGCGCAACGGCTGGCTAGACCAGTTGCAGGCGGCGCAGATGGCGGGGCTGGACATCGACGGTGTGGCGGTGGACCTCGAGAGGCCGGCGGGGGCTGAGGCCGCAGGTGAGGAGGCACAGGACGAATGGGAGGAGATGCTGGGGCTACTCGAGGCGCGTACACAGGGCCTGCAGGGAACGGACCCGTGGCCGGGCGGCGGCTGATTGTGCCCCCGAGCCATGACATCGCCCTGCTGGAGGAGTGGAGGCTGGAGACGGCGGTGGGTGGGGTGTTCGAGCGCTTCTGCCGCTATGTCTGGCCGCACTGCGGCGTGCCGGGCCGTTGGGGCGGGCCGGACCGGGAGCCGTCGGGGAGCGCACAGAGGTACGAGTGGCGGGAGGCGGACCGGGAGGAGTTCGACCGGGCGGTGGAGTGGTTGCTCGATAGCCTGCTGGGTCCGGTGCGAGATGCTCAGGGGTTCAGCGAGCACCGGAATGCATTGACCCGGGTGACGAACCCCATCTACGAGGGAGAGCCGATCCTCCCCGGCCACCTGCGCGCGAGCTTCGAGGTCGGGATTGTGGGGGCGGCGCGGTCGCTGGGCGACATGGCTCCCTACCTGTGCGGAGCGGGGTTCCTCCACGGCGTGCGCAACGTGCTTCGCGAAGCGTTCGCGCGCCTGAGCGACGGGGTGCGGATCAGGATCGGAGAGTTGCTGAAGGGCTTGCCGGAGCTCGGGGAGTCGGTCAAACAGATGCTGGCGCGGGCCGCCCGGAAGGGCGAGGCTCCGGTAGAGGTTGCCCGACGGCTGAGGGATAGGCTGGACGACATCGGCAGCCAGCATCTGCGGCGCCTGGTCGGTACGGAGGTAGGCGCCGCGGTGGAGAAGGGCAAACAGGGCGAGTATGTGGCTCGTGGCTTCAGGATCCCGGGAGCCCTGGTGGGAACACCCATCAGGCTGCCGAAGTACCATCAGAAATGCCGCTGCGTCATCGAGATTCAGGAGGGCACAGGCTATCTGATTCCTGTGACACAGCCCGGGGCCTGCGAGGTATGCCTGCTGTGGGAGAGTCGGGCGCATGCGCTGATGGGGGCCGAGCTGAGGATGCGCAGGGGCGAGGCCGGGGCGGCACAGGACGGCGGCGACTGGGCACGGGATGCGCTGCCGGTTCCACGGAGTGTGTGTGGGTACCGGCCGCTGCGCACGAGATGGAACGTGCCGCGCCGGCGGACCGGCCGAGCTGGGTAGACAAGCGGGACCCATGGGTAGCTCGCCTGACAGACGCGGAGGCTCAGGCGGTGCGGCGCTATGCACGCAGCATGGACGACGCCGACGCCGTCCGCTGGACGCTCCGCAGCCGGGCCAACTGCACGAAGGCAGATCGCGGGATGTGTGACATGGCCCAAGCCTTCGAAGAGGCCGTACGCAAGCAGGCCAGGGAGACGGGGACGTTCTACCGCGGAGAGCACGATGTGAACGAGCGCTACCTCGCCCACATACGGCCCGGCACCGTCCACAGACTCGACACCGTACGGAGTGCGTCTGTCGATCGTAGGGTTGCGGTGAGCTTCGCGCGCCGTGGGTCGCGTCAGGGGCGAAGCGTTTTGTGGGAGTTGGAGAAGGCCGACGGGCGGAACATCGAGCCCCTGGTCCACCCCAGGTAGAGGCATCAAAGAGAGCGGATCCTGGATGCTGAGCAGAGGTCTGTGGTAGTACCCAGGGCTGAGCAGACCGTCGGAGACCGGAGCATGACGGTCATCAGATGCCGGAGGGTGGGACAGCCATGAGGCAGGACAGGGAGCGGCGCAGGCGTACCCGACGAGACGCTGAGACGGACTTCCGCTTCGCGGACGGACAGGCGAGCCTCGACGCATGTACCACGCTGATCGGGCCGGACGGCAAGGTGATCGACTGGCGCAGCGACCCACCTCCAGCGCCCCCAACGCCTCCGCCGCAACGGCCGAAGCGCGAGAAGCGCAAGTGACCGAGAGCCCCGCCACCAGGCGGGGCTCTCGCGATTCCGGGGGTGAGGGACCGTGACGGGCGCGCAGGTGTATGTCGACCCGACCGCCGAGGTGGACGGCAGCGCCGGCATCGGTGAGGGGACGCGTATCTGGGGCCATGCCTACGTGGCGGCACAGGCGCGCATCGGCAAGGATTGCCTGCTGGCGCGCAATACGCACGTGGGCCGGGCGGCGGTGATGGGAGACGGCTGCAGGCTGCAGGACGGCAGCGGCATCACCACCGGCGTCGAGCTGGGCAACCGCGTGTTCGTGGGCCCGAACGTGACGTTCTGCAACGACAACGACCCACGCGTGGGCAAGGGGGACTTCGTCCCCTGCAGGACGGTGGTGGAGGACGAGGCGGTGATCTGCGCGGCGGCGGTGATCGACGCAGGAGTGCGGATCGGTCGGGGAGCCAAGGTGGCGCCGGGCGCGGTGGTCTGCCGGGACGTGCCGGCGGGGATGCTGGCGGTGGGCAATCCGGCCCGGATCCTCCCGAGACTGGAGGCAGGCAGATGAGGTGCCAGGCGCAAGACTGCGACAAGGCGGCGCGCTTCCAGTGTGTGCTGGACGGGCGCTATGTGATGCTGTGCGAGGACTGCCGGACGGCGCTGATGACGCCCTACCGGCAGGATCCAGGGATAGCCGAGGACGCCGGGCAAGAGACGGAGGACGACGGGGAGCGGGCTCAGGGGGAGAGGGAGGGGTAGGGCGAGGGGCGCGCGATCCCGGAAACGGCCTGCACGCGAGAAGCTCACCTCCCGCGCGATCGCGGCGTGCGGGTAACTGGAGGAATGACCGTGAGTGAGGATTGGCAGAGCTGCCACTGCGTACCCAACCCTGCACGGGTACCGGGTGACTTCGGCGACAAAGAGCGCACGGAGACGCTGGATCGGGCGCGGGGCGTTCGCGCCACGTGGGCGCCGGTCTTGTCCAGCGGGCGGTGGGAGATCAAGGAGTACCTTTTCCACCCCGATATGTGGGCGGACCGTTCCACATGCCAGGACTGGGTTGCACAGATACAGGCCAAGGGCGTCGGGGACCCTGAGCCCCGTATGCAGGTGGAGTGCTTCGAGACGGCGTTCCCGAGCCGCGAGACCGGGGCGGTACCTACCGATGACGAGATGGCGCTCATCAACCAGTACGCACTGGAGCCGCTGGCCCCGGAAGATGTCTACGTCAGGGAAATGCGGCTGACCAACGACCGCTGGGGCAAGCACCACGTGCGGCTGTCGCCCGAGTTCCAGCACAGCGTGATCGCCACCATTCCGGGCAAGAGCCTCCTGCTGGGGCACCCGGAGGTCAAGGGCATGGCCGCCGAGCCGATCGGCCGGTTCTTCGACGCCCATGAATGGCGGGACCCGGACACCGGCATTCTCTGGGGCCTGGCCAAGTTCTACCTGGTCAAGACCGCCCACAACGAGCACGCCCGCTCGCAGATCGACGGCGGCGTGTGGCAGTACGCCTCGATCGGGATGGAGCTGGACTGGCGGCAATGCTCGGTCTGCGGCCTGGACATCCTCGACCCCGGCTGCCCCCACATCCCCGGCGAGCGCTACCCGACCTCGGCGGTCAAGGCCCTCGACCTGGAGCCCGAAGCCTGCCCCGACGACCCCGGGAAGGTGTACTGCGGAATCACCTACAGGGGCGCCGGCACGGCGGTGGAGGGCAGTATCGTGTACCTCCCGGAGCTCAACGGCACCGAGATCGTCGCGGAGGTGGGAGCGGCTGTGGAGCGCGTGAGAGCCGCTGAGCCGGAGCCCCGGAGGCGGCAGCGCGACAGGGAGCAGTTGGAGGCGCTCGCAGGGGAGGAGAAGGTGTTCCGGGCGGCGGCGGTGTCCGAGCTGGAGCGCCTCAGCCGCCTGCTGAGACGAGAGGCGGAGCTGGCGACCTATCGGGATGTGGCCGGCGAGGACCTCGGTCTGATGCGCGCCTCGCGCCTTCTCAACCTCGTCTCCGAGTGGACGCAGGCGTGGGACGAGAGCACTCCGGGCGGCCGACAGTCCCGGGAGCGGGAGAGCGCCGGGGTCGGCGGAGCCGGCGCCGCGGCCTGCGATCCGAGCAAGATGCGGTTCATCTGAGAACGGCGAGAGACGACGAGAGACGACGAGAGACGACGGAGGCGGCAGGGAAACGGCAACGTCAGACCACGGAGACACGGAGAGCACGGAGTTCCACGGAGAACGGCTTACCACAGAGACACAGAGAGCGCGGAGAACGGCGGAGAACGGCGGAGAACGCGGAGAACGCGGAGAACGCGGAGAACGCGGAGAACGGCGGAGAACGGAGACGGCGGGAGAGAAGAAGACGGCGGGGGTGCGGTTGTAGGATAGGGAGATGACCAGGGCCGGCGGGACCCGGATTGGCCGGGCGCGCCGGCTCACTCGTTAGTGGGGTGATGGCAGATGGCAATACGCAGTGTGGGGGGCCAGATGGGCGCGCCGCTGGTGGCCACCTTCAATGTGGTCTCGGCGTACCGAGACGCGGTGAGTGTGGGCGCGATCGTCGGCCTGAGCACCTCGAGCAACTGGTCGGTCGGCTCCTGCGCCGCCGGCACGGACCTGACGGTGGCCGGTGTGGTCAAGGACCTTGCCGAGGACCGCAGTATCGCCACCGTACAACTGTTCGGCTACAGCAAGGCCTTCGAGGCCGACTACTCGGGGGCGCTGGCGCGTGGGCAGTACCCGGTGAAGGCGACGGGCAAGACGGTGACCGGCAGCGGGACGGCGGCGGCAAGCACGCGCAAGGCGGTCTGTGTGGCGGTGGACTACCCGACAACGGGCAAGTGCCAGTTTTTGGCACAGTAGGAGGCGGTGGCCAGATGAAGACGGTGATGGTTCCGGAACCGACGATCAAGGTGGACGACGGGTTCTACGCCGAGGCACGTGCTTTGCGGAAGCCGGCGCCGCTACTGCTGGCCGAGCGCGATCCCGTCCCCGATGAGCTGGTGGAGGCCGCCGAGAGCCGGTTCTACACCCAGCACGGCAAGGACCCGGCGGACTTCGCGCACTTCGCCGACGGCGAGCACCCGGTGCGCCAGTGGGCCCGGGGCCGCGCGGCCCTGGCCGGCCAACTGGCCTGGTACGAGAAGCAGCACGGACAGAGCATCACGACGGTGCAGGACTTCTACACCAATACCGCCCTCACCTCGCTGTTCCCGGCCTGGATCGAGACCGAGATCCAGGCGGGCCTGATCGCCAATGGTTTGGTGCAGGACCTGGTCTTCGGCACCGAGCAGGTGGACAGCTCCAGGGTCACGGCGCTGTACGATAGCACCCCCGAGCGCGAGCGAGAGCTGCGGGTCATCGGCGAGGGCGCGGAGCTTCCGCGAGTCACGCTGACTTTCAGCGACAGCACCATCGCGCTGCACAAGTACGGCCGGCAGATCAACGCCTCGTACGAGACCATCGGCAGCCAGAAGGTGGATGCGCTGGGGCACCACATCCGGCGCATCGCGGCACAGGTGGCGGTGGACGAGACCGACCAGGCGCTGCACGTACTGGTGGCCGGAGACGGGACGGTGATGGGCGCGGCGGAGACCGATGCCACCGATACCGACGTGGCCGGGGCCGGGAGCATCGCCTACTCGGACCTGATCTCCTGGTACTTCGACATGGGTGCTCCCTACCTCCTGGATAGGGCGGTCTTCGGCGACACCGATCTGGCCCTGATCAGCAACCTGGCGGAGTTCAAGACCGACAGCTATCGGGACTTCGGCGGTAACTTCTCCGTCCCCGGCCCCAAGGCCGTCAAGTACCTGCGCTGGAACGGCGGCGTCGGCGGCTCGGCCTACGTGGACCGGCTGGGCATCGGCATCGACAGCCGCCAGGCACTGCGCAAGTACGTCTGGGGCGGGTTCCTGCAGGAGCAAGACAAGATCATCTCCCGCCAGGTGAGCGTCTGGACCTTCTCGTACTGGGCGGGGTTCCGCAAGTGGGACTCGGCGGCAACGCAGGTGCTGGACTGCAATGACGTGCTCTAGCCCGCGGGCTACGGTACCGCGGCCGGTACCGGGAGGAGGAGATGGAAGATGGGCTTTGCCAACGCACCGGCGGCCTGGCTCAGCGGAGTGAAGGTCGCCACGGCGGACATCGAGCCGGCGGCGGTGACGACATGCAAGCTGGCAAGCCCCAGGAGCATCGCGATCCTGGGGCCCTGCCTCCTGCAGACGCCCACCCCTGCCGAGGGGGTGCTCACCTACCAGTCATGCGGCGCGGCGGAGGTGATCGAGATCGGCCTGTGCGCCGGTGACAGCGGCAGCTCGGGCACGCTCACCGTCGACTGTCACGTGGGGGCCGATAGCTCCACAGCGGCCTCGGTGTTCGGCGCCGGCCAGAAGCTGACGCTCAGCGCCGGCAACGACCTCGCCCCCCAGGTGGCGGCTCCCAGCGGCGCGCTGGGAGCCCTGCCGGATAACGGCCTCTTGCGCGTCGACGTCGACGCTGTCCCAAGCGGGACCGTGAGCAACCTGGCGGTGTGGGTGGTCCTCAGGCAGGAGCATGTGGGGTAGAGGCGGGTCGCGAGTCAACGGCGGGAACGGCGCCGCTCCCTGCGGGACCCGCTTTCCCTCTCCTTCGCGATGCGGGTGCTCAGGAGAGGGCTACGGCG
>CAZXDD010000381.1:0-7704 GCA_964639415.1 uncultured Armatimonadia bacterium | reverse complement strand
CGGAAGACCAGCTCAGACACGTAGTTGGCGAAACCCCCGTGCTCGACGGGGATGTACTGGCTGTCGCCGAGCTGCAGGTCCAAAGGTCCGCCGTCCCCGGCGGCCGCAGCCGCCTGTCCGGCGCCGGCCATCGCAACACCCGCCAGACCGGCCCCGAGGATGAAGTCACGTCGCGATTGCTGCATCCCTAACACACCCTTCCGGCAAAGCCTCTCGTTCGTCCCGGCAATTCGGCGGGGTCGCGTGCATCACCTGCCCCGTGGGACCGGGGCGCGAGCCCCGGGACGGCGTGCGCGCTCTGTCGCCCCATCACCGTCCCGTTCGCGAGTGGTCGCAAACCCCGCCCGGGGGCTGCCGGGGCCGGCTGCGGGCGCCACATTCCCGGGCACCCCGGCCTCCCTTGTGGTACAATCGCGCGTAGTCCTTGGACCCGACCGGCACAGGAGGGGTTCCGCATGCATCGCTTCTCCAAGATGGCCCTGTGTCTCGCCGTCAGCGCCGTTTTGCCCACCGCGACTCCGGCTCAGCCGGGCTCGGAGCTGGTGTCCGTCCACATCGGTCAGGCGCCGGCGCTGGACGGGAGTCTCGAGGACGCCTGCTGGGCCGCCGCCGCGGCCACCGACGCCTTCAGCCTTCCGCTGTCGACGCAGCCTCCCGCCAAGCCCGTGACCGTTCAGGTGGCGCACGACGATGCCGTGCTCTACCTGGCCTTCACCTGCGACGAGCCGGAGCCCGCCGGGATCAAGGCCAGCGCCGCGCCGGGCAGCGACAGGGTCTGGCAGGATGACTGCGTGGAGGTCTGGCTGGGTGTCGGCCCCGCCGCCGGCGACGTGGATCAGTTCATCGTCAACGCCGCCGGCGTGCGCCAATCGCTTCGCCTGCGCGGAGGCCGACGGCAGGAGGACCCGCAGCTCGAGTGGGCGGCGGCCGCCGCCGTCGGGGAGGCAGCGTGGACCGCCGAGATCGCCATTCCCTTCAACACCCTGGGCCTCGATACGCCGAGGCCGGGAACGCTCCTGAGGGCCAAGCTGGGCCGCGAGGACTACGTCTCCGGCGCCCCCGCTCTCTCCACCTGGCCCGCGCGCTCCCCCTACTCAGGCACCGAGGGGGCAGGCCGCCTGTACCTGGGCGACCCCAACCTCCTGCCCAATCCGGACATGTCGCGGCAGACCGAGGGCAGGGCAACCTCCTGGGGCTTCGGCGAGAACGACGCGTCCCTGTTCTCATCGGTCGAGGATGAAGGGCGGCCTGCAATCCGTTTTCCCACTCCGGACCGGTACTGCGTGGCCCAGCAGAATCTTCGCCTGAAGCCCGAGAGCGTGTACCGGCTCAGCGCGAGGGTACGTGGCACGGCGGGCGTCTACCTGCGCGCCCGCACCTCGTCCCGGCCGGGGGAGGCCAGCACGGCCTACACGGCTACGACCCGCCCCTCCGAGGAGTATGAGGTCTACGAGGTCCAGTTTCCCACCGGGCAGGACGGTTCGGCGCTGATTATCCTCGGCAGCTACGGCGGCCTGGGGCTCGGGGAGGTCTTCATCGCCGATCTGCAGGTGCGGGAAGACCTGGTGTACGAATCCGAAGGCCCGGCCGTCGCCCTGACACCGGGGAAGACGGCGGTTGTGACCAAGGCGCTCGTGACCGACTGCCGGGCCCTGAAGGGGTTCATCACCGCTCCGGTGGACGGCCGCCTGAGCAGCTACGACTGGAACATGGGGGTCTGGGAGTACAACACGCCCGGCGCCGGAGCCGGGGTGGGGTACCGCTATCGGGACAACGACGGGCTCCACATCGCGCTCGCCGATGATCTCGGCGTCGACGCCGTCCAGATCCGGCGGGGGGCCAGGGTCAAACTCTACGCGGGGTCCGAGAGCTACGACGACCCGGGTGATGCGCCGCTGCTGTGGACCTTCGAGGGCCGGGCGCGGAACTCCAGAGCGCTGTTCTCCCGGCGCGTCCCCGGCGGGCGCTTCAGCTTCTTCGACCTTCAGGACGGCCAGATCGCGGATGTGTGCTTCCTGCGTCTCTCGGAGACCGAGCCCGAGGCGGTGCGCCGGACCGTGCTCAGCGTCGGACCGGCGGCGGAGACACAGGCCCCGGAGCATCTGACCCGGCGCTTCGGCGACGGCGACCGCCGCGTCCATGCCCTGGGCTCCGCGGCGGCGCCGCTGAACCTGGAAGCCGGCCGCACCGTGCACTTCGTCGCGCCTGCGCCCGGTCGCGAGATGGCTCTGGGGGCGGTTGCGTTCCGGCTCTCGTCGCCCACGGCCCCGGCCGGCTGCCCCGTCACGCTCTCCGTGCAGGACCCGCTCAACGGTCGCCAGGAGCTGATGGGCGTGGACTTCACCATCGGCGGCGGCGGGGAGCTGACCGCGATCCTGGACTTCCCCGACCAGATCGTCGGGCCGGAGCGCGGCCTCTGGCTGTCGGCGACCTTCGGCAACCCGGTGCGGCTCGATCGTGCGCAGGTGGAGCTTTACGAGGTCCCGCGCGGCCAGGCGCTGGCCGAGGCCCTGGCCTTCCGCAAGCTCATCATGCGGGGCCTGTTTTGCCAGCTCAGTGAGGCCCGCCAGTGGGGCACGATCCGCAGGGACACAGACCTTGAGGAGTGGTATGCCCAGAACCATTGGGGGCCTGGGGTGAGAGACCTCGCCGAGACCATCGCGGCAGCGAAGGAGCTCGGGCCGGAGGACGACCTTGTCCGCTGCTATGATGAATGGGTCTGGCGCTCCGTGCGGGATCTGCCGCGCTTCGAGCCACGGATCCACGAGGTGCCGGGGGCCCCAGAGTGGGCGGTGCTCGCCCGCCAGGCCTGGCTGACCTCCCGCGAGGTGCCCAGGTGGTGGATCGACAATCGCCTCGTCCCCACCGGCGAGTTCGGCGGCCTCGTGGGTGACGACTCGGACATGTACCAGAACTACGCCGACTTGCCGATGTTCGAGGGCGACGGAGTCGCCGCCGAGATACTGGCCGGAGCGGCGAATCTGGCGGAGCTGGCCGAACTGGAGCACCTGGAACAGGGCCTGAACAGGCGCACCATGGACCCGCTCCACGCCTACGAAGAGGGCGTCAATCACGAGGCCCTGATGGTCCTTTGGAACTACGGCGACCCGGTGTATCTCGAGCGCTGCCTGCTGGCCGCCAAGTCCATGCCGGCGCTCACCACCGTCACCGGCGAGGGCCACCGGCACTTCAAGAACCAGGACTGCGGCGCGGAGGACCTGCGCATCGACCGCGAGCTGGGCGTGGACGGCCATGCCCACCCGCTCATGTGGCATCCGTGCTTCGAGGTGGCCTGGTACAACGGTAGCCCGAGGGTGATCGAGTACCTGCGCGAATGGGCCGACGGCTGGCTGCAGCACATGGAGCCCGGCAAGTACGCCACCTCCGTGGATGTGAGGACCGAGCAGGTCATCGAGAGCGGACCCCGGCCGCTGTACGGCGGCTACGGTGGTCAGGCCTCGGCGCACGGGTTCCTTTACCGACTCACCGATGAGAGCAGGTACCTTTGGCCCTTCATGGACATCTTCCGCAGGGGTGAGGACAACTACTGGACGCGCCGGCACATCCCGGAGCTGTGGCACCGGGGCTTCCTCGACGGGCTTGAGAACCTCGACACGATCCTGGGGCACAATCCGGTCACCAGGGCCGTGGCGCTGGGCGACAAGAGCGCACTGGCCGTGGCCCTGAAGGCCGACATCGCCGAGCTGCAGCGGTTTGGCACCATGTACAAGGAGGCCGAGGTCTTCACCGATCGCGTCTTTCTGGATGCCGTCACCACCGCGGCGATCTGCTACACCGGCGGCTATGCCACGCGGAACAAGTACAACCACACCCACGCGGTGAGCTGGGAGGGCTTCGGGACAGACTACGCCGCACTGGTCCTGCGGGCCAGGCGCGACGAGCTGAAGGTCCTGCTGTACAACTTCGCCTCCGAGACAATCGCCGGCACGGCGCGGGTGTGGGCCCTGGACCACGGCCGCTACCGCATCACCCTGGGCCCCGACACCGACGGTGATGACAATCCAGACACGCTTACGGTCGAGCGCTCCGCGGAGTTGGTCCGGGCCGACGTGGTGCCGGTCACGCTGCCGCCCGGCGTCGTCACGGTGCTACATCTGCAGCAGATCGAGGCCCTGGACGACATCCTGCTGCGTCCCGATCTGGCGCTGTGCGCCCGGGAGTTTGGCCGCGAGGGCGGCACGCTTACCGGCGTCGTGCACAACATCGGCGGCGGCGATGCCCCCGCCTGCACGCTGGCTCTGGTCGATGCCGCAGGGCGGACCAGAGCGGTCCGCGACATCGCGCCGCTGAAGGCCCCCGTGGACCTGGAGCCCAAGAGAGAGCCCTTCAGCTTCGACAACCTGCCGGCGGACACGGAGGGGTGGCGGGTCGTGGTGGACCCGGATGGGCTGATCCCCGAGCTTTGCGAGGCGAACAACGCAGCGGGGCTGTAGGAGGAAGGCCGGGGCCGACGACGGACGGGCCACGGCAAACGTCCGAGCCCGATACGCAAACGGAACACATGCGGCCCCTCCACTGCGGTGCACGGTCTACGGCCGGCGGCCGCGGGCCTCCGCACACCCTTAGCACAAGGCGGTAACCATGCGCTATCTCGCTGTGGCGGCTCTTGTCATCTACCCGACCCTCGCGCTGTGTGAGGACGAGTTTCGGGAGGACTTCGACTCCGTGGAGGCGTGGGTGGCCCGTCCCGACTGGCTCGGGGCCCGGGCCGAGGCTCCCGAGGCCACGGCCGTGGACGGCGTGGGGCGCTTCACCATCACCGAGCCCAACCGCGGCATGAAGTGGCGCAGGGAGCTGGATGATGTCGACCCCGATCTGGCCCCCTGGCTGGTGATCCGCTATCGGGTCACCAATGCCGCCTCCGCCGGGGCCGATTACCTGCTGTGGCTGGGCGACACCGGGGGAGAGGGGATCAAGCTGATCGCCAAGGAGGGGATCCCGGCCGACGGCGAGTGGCATGTACAGGCCTTCGACCTTGTCCGCATCGGCGCCCGTCCGCCCCTGACGGCTCTTGCCGTGCAGAGCTTCGCCGGCGAGGCCGTACCCGCCACCCTCGAGGTGGACTACATCGCCATCACCGACGCGCCCCCCGCCGACGCCCCGGGAGTGGAGCCCGCCACCACCGAGGGGTGGCGCCGGCCGCTGGACAGGCTGACCCCGGAGGCCTGGAGCGTTGAGCCCTCGTGGCTGGCCAACTACACTCCCCAAAGCGCCTGCGAGGCCACCGCCGAGGGGCTGAAGTTCTCCGTGGCGGAGCCGGGCCGCGGCGCCAAGTGGTCCTGCGAGCTGCCCGAGGCCGTCGAGGGCGCCCGCTGGGTGGCCATGCGCTACCGCGCCACGGGTATGCAGAGCAGCCCCGACTATGCGCTGTACATCGCGCAGGAGCCCGGTGGGAAGGCCAGGCAGGAGCAGTACGTCATCACCCTGAGCGACATCATCGACGACGGCGCCTGGCATGTGCAGACCTCTTTGGTGGAAGTCCCCGGCATCAAATCCCTGGCCGTGCAGGTCCAGTGTGACGCGGCGCCCGCGAGCCTCGAGGTTTCCGACATCACCCTCCTGGAGCACAAGGCGCCCGTACCCGTCTCCGCCGAGTTCCCGTGCCGGCATCGGCAGGGCCCGCCGCCGGCGGGGTTCCGCATCGTGGAGCTGGGTCCCGGAGATACCGCGGGTTCCGAGCTATCGCGCCGCCTGGGGTATGTGGGTTGGATCGGGGAGGGCGACGTGACCGTCCGGGACATCCCCTTCACCCTTCGCCCCGAGGCCGAGGCGGTGTGCATGACGCCGATCCGCGGAGCCGGAGCCATTGAGGTGCCGGTTTCGGGCAGGGCGGCGGAGCTGTACCTACTCCTGGCCGCCAAGCTTCCGGCGCGGGACGAGCCCTCCTTCCGCAGCGAGGCGCTGCGCACCATCGACCAGGTGGAGCGTTTCGTGGCGCAGATCGACTACGAGGACGGCTCCTCGGAGCAGCAGTTCCCCTTCCAGCCCTCCTCGGCCCGCCACTGCATCTCCCGCGGTCTGGGGCTGTACGCCCTGGCGCTGGACCCACAGAAGGCCCTCAGGCGCATCGCACTACACGACGGCTTCCACCGCGGGGCCTTCGGCCTGATCGCCGCCACGCTCAGCGAGCGTCCGGGACCCGCCACGGAGGCGACGGAGTTCGCGCCGGCCATCCAGGTGCCGCGCCCGATGGAAGACCTCCCGGCGGTGCCGACCGGCATCCACGTGGGCGAGCAGCAACTGACGGCGACCACAGCGGAGATGGCCCTACGCCTCGATTGGTCCGCCGGGCTGCGCCTGGCCGAGCTGCGGAGCCTCCATCCCGGCGGTGACGCGCTGGCCGTGGCCCCCGGCCCGCTGTTCCGCATCCGCTCCGGCGAGCTGAGCCTCACCAGCGAGGACTTTGCCGTCACCGAGGTGACCCGCGAGACCGACGGCCGGGTCGTGCTCCGGTTCTCTCAGGATGGAACCGCCGAGCCTCTTCAGGTGTCGGTGTGGGTTGGTGTGGGCGAGGGGCCCGAGGTGGAGCTCCGCGCCACCTGCAGCCTGCCCGGGCTGCAGAAGACACGGACGCAGTTCTTCTTCCCGGAGTTGGCGCAGGTCCGGGTCGGCGACGGCCCGGAAGACACGTGGTACTGGATGCCCCGCCGGGGAGATGTGATCAACAACATCCCCATCAACCTGCGCGAGCCCTACGGCGGGCTGAGCCCTCTGCAGGTATTCGGGGCCTTCGGCCCTCAGGCCGGGGCCGGCGTATACCTGCGCACCGAGGACCTCACCGGCATGCCCCGGCTCCACAACCTGCGCAAGGCCGACGGCGCGGTGACGATGGGCGTGGAGTTCACCCCGTATGAGGGGCAAGAGACGCCGCGGCTGCTGATCGGCTGCTCTCAGGGCGATTGGCACGAGCAGTTCGCCCGCTATCTACGCTGGGTCTCGACCTGGCACCGACCGGCGGCGCCGCCCAAGCAGTGGTTCCGCGAGGTGTTCAACTTCCGCCAGCACTTCCTGCACTTCGCGCTGCCCGAGAAGAGCGGCCTGTTCGATCCAAACACGAAGACCTTCGACATGCGCACCGTGATCGACGCCGACATCGAGGCCTTCGGCGGCGTGGACTATCTGCACCTGTTCGACTGGGGATGGGACCCGGTAAGCGGCCGCTGCGGCGACTATGAGCCCTGGGACTACCTGGGCGGAGTGGACAACTTCCGATCCGCGGTGCAAGAGGTCAAGGACATGGGGATCCCGGTGGGGCTGTACATCGAGGGCTATCTGGTGGACCCGCAGTCGAACCTGGGCAAGCAGTACGGCGAGAAGTGGCAACTGCTGGGGCCCGAGAAGGAGCCCTACACCTACTTCGCCCCCAGCTTCAACATCTGCTCCTGGGTCGGGGAATGGCAGGACTACCTTTCGGCCACCTACGCCCGGGCCAGGGAGCAGTCCGGGGCGGTGGGCTTCTACATCGACGAGTACGGTTTCACCAGTCCGGGGCACTTTTGCCACAACGAGAGTCACGACCACCCGATCCCGGCCGGTCCCATCCCCGGGGAGCGCGAGATGACCCGACGCGTCCGGGAGGCCGTCGGCCCCGACTGTGCGCTCTACACCGAGGAGAGCCCGCCGGACATCACCTCCGTCTACCAGGACGGGAGCTTCAACTACAACATCTCCTGCGCCTCGGAT
>CAZXDD010000380.1:0-7709 GCA_964639415.1 uncultured Armatimonadia bacterium | reverse complement strand
GCGACTCGAGTTCCAGCCGGCGCTGGTACTCGGCGAACACCTCATGCGTCAGCGCGCATAGGCCCCACGTGTCACCCATCCCCAGCACCGAGGCCTCGAACCGTATCGCGCCCGGCCCGCCCGCGGTCGCCTGAGCAAGCAGGTCGCGACTGCACAGCACGTCGTCCTGCATGAACCACGAGGCCTCGTCGTCGGCACCCTCGGCTTCCACCCCGGCCGCCTGCTCCTCGGCCCTCCGCACCAGCTCCCGACACTCCTCCACGGGCGGCAACGGGCGCAGCGGAAGCCGGGTCGTGACGGTCGCGGTTCGCAGCGGCGCTGCGGGGAGCGGCTGCGCCGTGGCCACGGCGCGCAGGACGGCCTCCGCCAACTCCTCCCCGGCGCGCTTTGCGGCCTCGAACCCGCCGCGCAGCGGGTGGCCGTTGTTGTTCCCCCCGCAGGCCTGGGCGAACATCGCCACCGTGCCCTGTCCCAGCCTGCGCCGCAAGGCGGCCACGGCATACCCCGGATAGTCGGCGCTGACAAGCGAGCTTGCGGCATGCACGATCACCGGATGAGCGGCGTGGCTGAAGAGCACGGCCTGCGTGGCCCCCCGCTCATCCTCGACGCAGAGCACATCGACCCACGGCACCGTCACCCCATCGGGGTTCGGCTGCATGGTGACCCCTTCCGCGGTGACGGCTCGCCGGTTGTGGCCCACCTGCACCTCCGCCCGCCCGGCCCGGAGAGCGGCCGGGCGGAGGCGCTCTCTTGCGCCGGCCGCTGTCTCGGCGACCCGGTGGATGATACCCTCGCGCCACGCGAGGCCCTCCGGCCCGTCCAGCCAGTGGCGCCCCGTGAGGCTCCAGGGAATGGTGAACGGGGCCGAGTGGGTGTGCGAGCAGGCGAGGAGAACCAGGTCGGCGCCGGCTGCGACGGCGACGGCCTCGCGCATCTCGTCGGCCAGACAGAAGTCCATGCCCACCAGGTCCAGGGACACCACGGCGGCGGTCGTCTTGCCGTCGCCCAGCATCAACACTCGGGCGAACAGGTCGTCATGCACGCCGGTAGACGGGCCGAGGAAGCCCAGCAGCGTTGCGCCCACCGGCGGGGTGATGCAGACCTCGGCGGCGGCGGCGAGAAACGGTGTTGTCATTGCGGGCGATGCCTCCGTTGGTGTCCTTGCGCGCGACGGCCATCGCGTATGCCCGTCTCACGGCGAACGGGAACCGGCGAACGGCGCGGGGCTCCGCC
The DNA here is from genome assembly GCA_964639415.1 of uncultured Armatimonadia bacterium. Lineage (GTDB taxonomy): Bacteria > Armatimonadota > Zipacnadia > Zipacnadales > JABUFB01 > CAYRFY01. The sequence goes on along the minus strand of CAZXDD010000380.1, from coordinate 6,476 downwards.
CCTGCACCCCGACGACCCTACGGGTCGTTGGGGGGCCGCGGGCCCCAGACCCCGCTATCGGGCAAGCGAGGGCGCCGGGATGCGGCTCTCCATCTTGCGTTCGGGTTGCGCCCGCCCCTGGGTTGTGGTCGAGGATTGGCACGGCAACCCTCGACCCTTCGCCGCCCCGCCGTTCGCAACCCCGTAGGTCGGGCTTCCTGGCCCGACTCGGCGATCTGGCCCGGCGGGATCGCCGTCCGGCCGTGTCACCGCCCCGGGGCGAACCTCCGCACCGCACCGATCGGTCTGAGACGAAGCCTCGCCCGGGCCGGGTCGGGAACCGATGCAACGCGCCGTATCCCCGGCACCCGGCAGTTCCGCTCCGGGCCGCCCCGGTCCTCTGCGGCTCAGAGGTGCGGCCACGGCCGCGGCGAATGATGCCTTGCGCCCTTCTGACCCACTCACACCGGGCCGCAGCGGGCGCGAACGGGGAGACGACCATGGAAGACAACCGGTTCATCAAGAGCATTCGCCTACGCAACTTCCTGTCCTATGGTCCGGAGACCGAGGCCTTCGAGTTACAGCCCTTGAACGTGCTGATCGGTCCGAATGCCTCGGGGAAGTCAAACCTCGTGGAAGCGTTTTCCCTTCTCCACAGCGCCCCCTCAGACCTCGCCTCTGCCGTCAGAGCGGCCGGTGGGGTTGCAGACCTGCTGTGGAAGGGCGGCAGGGAGACGCCGGTCGCACAGATCGAGGTCGTGGTCAGCAATCCCCACGGCTCGCAGCCACTGCGCCACCGGCTGGAGTTCACCGAGGTCAGGCAGCGTCTGGAGGTCGTGGATGAGGCCATCGAGAACGAAGCGCCCTACGAGGGGCATTCCGACGTGTACTTCTACTATCGCTACCAGCGCGGGCAGCCGGTGCTGAACGTACGCGATGCGGGCGAGCCCACGGCGCAACCGGTGCAGAGGCGATTGCAGCGCGAGGACGTGAGCCCCGAGGGCTCGGTGCTGCGGGAGTTGCGGGAGCCGCGGCTGTACCCGGAACTGAGGTACCTGGCAGGCGAGTACGATGGAATCCGTGTGTTCGGTGAATGGGACATGGGGCGGCGCGCGGAGAGTCGCCGTCCACAGCCCACCGACATGCCGGAGGACTTCCTGTCTGAGAGCGCCCGCAATATCGCTCTCGTGCTCAATGACCTGCAGCACCGGCCGGATACACGCGCAGTGCTCGTGGAACAGGTCAGAAGGCTCTACCCGCGCACGAACGACCTCACGACGCGGGTCCACGGCGGCACGGTGCAGTTGTACCTGCACGAACGCGGCCTGCGCGAACCCGTGCCCGCCACACGTCTGTCCGACGGCACGCTCCGGTACCTCTGCCTGCTCTCGGTGCTCTGCCATCCCGAACCACCCCCGCTCGTTTGCATTGAGGAGCCCGAGCTGGGCCTCCATCCCGAGGCCCAGTTGGCCCTGGCCGACCTGCTGGTCGAGGCCTCGACGCGCACGCAGTTGGTTGTTACGACCCACTCCAGCCAACTGATCGAGGCGTTGTCCCATGTGCCTGAGGCCGTCGTTGTCTGCGAGCGCGACGACGGGGGCACCAGGCTTCGGCGCCTGGACCGTGGGATGCTGAGGGGTTGGCTGGACGAGTACGGTCTGGCCGACCTATGGGCGATGGGCGAGATCGGGGGGAACCCATAAATGGCTGCAGTGCATATCTACGTTGAGGGCGGCAGGCGCGGACCGGAAGGCAAGCGCGCGCTGCAGGCGGGCTTCCGGGCACTCCTCCGCGAGTTCGACCTGCACCGGGCCACCCCGAAGGTCACTGCCTGCGGGGACGGGGGGCGGACACGCAAGGCGTTCCTCCAGGCCTACAAGGCGCATCCGCAGACGTTCGTGATTCTCCTTGTGGATGCCGAGGGCCCCGTCACGCTCCCGCCCCGCGCTCACCTGTCACGTCGGCACGGGGGTAGCCTGGACCTCGAGGGGGTCGACGACGACCAGGTGCATCTGATGGTGCAGGCCATGGAAGCCTGGCTCATCGCGGACAGGCAAGCCATCAGGAAGCACTACAAGGCCGACTTCAGGGAGAAGGCGCTGCCCGCGGCGCGGTGCCCGAGCGACATACCCAAAGGCGACCTCAAGCCCGCGCTCCGTGCCGCGGGAGGCAAGACGGGATATGACGAGCTCGCGGACGGCCCGGCGCTACTCAAGCTCCTCGATCCCGCCGTCGTCCGAGCCAAGTGCCCGGACTGCAAGCGGCTTTTCGACGTGCTCTGTCGAGAAGTGGGTATTGAGCCCTTCGCGAATCAGTGAACCATACCAAACTCATCGTGCCATCCTTCCTCCTCTCCGTTAGCCGTTCCCTGTACGTCTCCGTGCTCTCTGTGTCATGCAGACCGGGCGCAGTGGCCCGATCCGCGCGGTGAGACACTCGTCCCTCCGCCGGTGTGGCGGCGTCCGGGCGACCGGTGAGGCGCAGGCAGGTATCGGGGTCCCTCTGGCCGAATGCTCCAGTAGCAGATCAGGTGTTGCCTCGTGGGAGGCAAGGCCTTCGAAAGGCAAATCCCAGATAAGGGTGGAGTATGATGCTGGACAAACAGCAACGCCAGGAGATCCTCAAGCGACGCGCGCTCAGCGCCATGTGGGGCGGTGAGCCCGGTCTCGGAAGCTGGTACACCGACGCGGAGTTCGAGGCGATCATCACCTGCGTCCGGAACTCGATGAACCCGGCCGAGGGCTTCGGGTTCATCTGCGAGGAAATCGTCGAGTTCGAGCGCAGGTTCGCCGAGTTCTGCCAAACCGAGTTTGCCATCTCCATCACCTCCGCCGGGTCGGGGCTGGACATGGCCATGATGTGTTTGGACCTCAAACCCGGGGACGAGGTCATCGCCCCCATCACCAACTTCCCCGGAGCACTCTACTCGATCCTGGGGCAGGGCGCCAGGCTCGTGCTGTGCGAGGCCGATCCGCACACGCTGTGTGTGGACCCCGCCGACATCGAAAAGCGCCTGACGCCCAACACGCGCGCGATCCTGGCCACGCACATGAACGGCCTTTCCGCACCGATGGACGAGCTGGAGGCACTGTGTCAGGCTCATCCGCATCCACAGTACGGGCCGCTGAAGATCATCTGCGACGCGGCCCGCGCCGGCGGAGCGAAGTACAAGGGGACGCGGGTAGGGAAGAGGGGCTGGATGACGGTGCACAGCTTCCACACGATGAAGATGATGACGACCCTGGGCGAGGGCGGCATGATCACCACCGACGACCCGGCCGTGGCCCAGCGGCTGCGCGGCCTGCGCCAGTGGGGCAGCGGTATCGCCGAACTACAGGGCAGTCCGTACCCCGAGGGCGATGCGTTGGAGGCACGCTGGGGTTGGGGCTCGAACTACAAGATGACCAAGGTGCAGGCGGCGGTAGGGATCGTCCAGCTCAGCCGCCTGGATGAGATGATCGCGGCCCGCGTGGCCCTGGCCGAGGCGCGCACCGAGATGCTCTCCGGCGTACCGGAGCTGCAGTTGCCGTACACCTCCCCGGACCACAGCCCGGTGTACTATCTGTACTCGATCCTCGTCTGCCCGGAATGGGCGGGAGAGAAGCGTGACCTGCTGATGCAGATGCTCCGCGACGACTACGGGGTGACCTCCGTGGTGGCCAATCCGCCGGGGTATCTGGCCAACCCGTACCTGCGCCGCCACACCGCGGGACAGGTCCTGCCGGTCTCCGAGGACATCGGTCGGCGGCTGTTTTGCCCGGGAGTACACCCGCTGATGACGGAAGAGGACAATGCCTACATCTCCGCGGCGATCATCGACGCCGTGGAGCGCATCCGCGAGATGGCGTAGCACACGGCCGGCGCGCCCCACCGCAGCATGTAACCGAGAGGCGCCGGGACGACATCTCCCGGCGGCTCTCGGCACCGCGGTTCCCTCCCATCGGTGGGGCGGGCTTTCCAGCCGTACGTGGGGCGGGCCTTCCAGCCCGCCGCCGTCCGTCGTTCTCAAGCCTCTCTCGCTCCCCCTGTCCGGGATGCTCTCCGCGCTCTCTGTGTTGATCCGTTCCGCCGTGTTGGTCCGCCTATGCCTCCGCCACCGAACTCGCTCCCGCCTCGGGGCCATCGACGTACCGCTCCGCCTGGGCACGGAACATCCTGGCGTAGAGCCCCTCGCGCGCCATGAGTTGGGAATGGGTGCCCTGCTCGGGGACGCGCCCGTCGTCGAGCACGATGATGTGATCGGCCATGCGGACCGTGGAGAACCGATGCGAGATCAGGATCGAGGTGTGCCCGCGCGTCAGTTCCGAAAAGCGGGTGAAGATGTCCTGCTCGGCCAGGGCATCCAGCGAGGCGGTAGGCTCGTCGAGGACCTGCACTTGCGCGTCGCGCATGAAGGCCCTTGCCAGCGCGATCCTCTGCCACTGGCCCGTGGACAGCTCGACCCCTCCGGCGAAGACCCGCCCCAAGCACGTGTCCCAGGCCTCCGGCAGCCCCGCGATCAGCTCTGTAGCACCCGCTTTGCCCGCGGCCGTCTCCAGCCGCTCTCGGTCGGCGAGGTGCTCCAGATCGGCGAGGCCCACGTTCTCGGCCACCGTGAACGGGTAGCGCACGAAGTCCTGGAAGATGATGGAGAACTGCCGGCGCAGGTCGGACAGCTCGTAGCTTTGCAGCGGCACACCGTCCAGCAAGACCTCCCCCTCCGTGGGGTCGTACAGGCGGCACAGGAGCTTGACCAGCGTCGTCTTCCCCGCACCATTGCAGCCCACGATGGCCACGGTGTCGCCGGCGCGGATGCGGAGGCTCAGGTCCTTGAGGGTTGGCGCCTCGCTCTTGGGGTAGCTAAAAGACACGTTCTTGAACTCGATGCTCTTCTGCATGGGGCGGGGGACCGCCAGCTCGTCGGTACCTGGCGCCAGACACCCCTCGATGGAGGTCTCGTCCATGTCGAGGAAGCCGAACAGGTTGTCCAGAAAGAGGCTGTTCTCGTAGGCCAGCGCGCCGGTACGAAGCAGATAGCCCGAGCCGCTCCAGACCGCCATCGCGGCGCCGAGGTACATGGTCACATCGCCGACGGTGATAACGCCATGGAGCGCCTGGTGGATCGTGTACGCCCCTATCGCCGCCGCTCCCGCCGTCGAGACCAGCGAGACGGTCGCCAGTCCCCGAGCCCGTAGATCCTCGACGCGCCGGTCGTCATCGATGAGCCGACGCCAGCAGTCGGCGAAGCGACCAATGAGCAGAGGCTGCAGGCCGAAGACACGGATCTCCATGGCCGCCACTCGGGAGCCCAGCAGCTCGGTGATGTACTCGGCCATCCGCCGGACGGTGGCCCGATCCGTCCACCGCACGTAGCTCTCCCTGGTCGCCGAGCCCGCCACGACGGCCTCCGGCAGCGTCACCAGCAGCATCAGCACCGGCGCCAGGGGGTGCAGGGCCGCCAGCAGGGCCATGCTCGCCAGCAGTTGCAGCAGAGTCTGAGCACAACCTGTGACCATGTACGCCAGCCTGGCCACGCGCTCCTGCTGCAGGGCGTTGTTCATCTGGTCCAGATGCTCGGGGTCATCATAGTGGGCCAGGTCGAGCCGGGAGGCCTTCCGGAGCAGCATCTTCCTCACGTGCAGTGAGGCCAGGCGGCCGGCGATGGTGTTGGACCGATTCTGGAGCAAGGAGGCCAGGTTGCTCACGATCCAGGTGGCCGCCAGGAGCGCGAAGGGCACCGCCACCGCCCGCACCGCCTCCGGCGAGGGGGCCGGTGGAAGGTGTGCGATGCGGTCGATGAGCAGCTTGGTGATCCACAGTTGCGCCGGATGCACCAGACCCACGATGACCGTGCACACCAGGACGACCAACGACGACCACCGTGCAGACTGCCAGACCAGGGCCACGGCACGTGGGTAGTGCCTGGCCAGTCGTGCAAACTGCGCCGTCGCTGCCCGCAGGCGCTCCCGTCCGGACGTGCGTGTCGGCTCTCCGTTCCCCATCGGTGATGCGGTCAAGACACTGTGCCTCCCTCAGAGTGGTCGAGCTCGACCTGTGGGCGGGTACGGTCGGCCTCTGCTGCAGCGGGGAGGCGTGGGAGGCAGCGCCGGCGCCGGGAGCAGAGCCCTGTTCGGGGTCCGCAAACACAAAGGCCCGCCCACAATCCCCTGGCGGGGCCATGGCCGGGCGCGTCATCGGCGCTGTCGTCAGTCGCTGTCGGTCCTCACCGTGCCCCCGCGAACTTCAGCTCCCATCGCGCCGCCACAGGCGATGCGCGCCGGTTAGTCTGCGGGGGACAGTGTAGACCGAGAATGCGTCTTTGAGAAGGAGGAAAGCATCGAAAAGACCGCAAATCGCGCGGTGAAGCTGTCCGAGCTGCGAAATATTACCTATGTTAATAGGATAGACCAAATGACCGGTGCTTGTCAAGCGGTGATTCGTGGGCTATGGAAGCAGGGATGGGTTTAAGAACACTACATACTCATAGAGATCTCTGAACTGAGGCGTACCGAACCTGT
>CAZXDD010000379.1:0-7739 GCA_964639415.1 uncultured Armatimonadia bacterium | reverse complement strand
CCAGGCGCTCTTCCAGCTTCTCGCGGTCGTAGTTGGAGTCGGTGGTCTCGATCTCCTTGCGGATCTGGTTGATGCGGCCGTTGATGGCCTCCTGCGAGCCTGCGCCCTTGATCACCGTGGTCTCGTCCTTGGTGATCACGATGCGCTCGGCCCTGCCCAACTGGTCCAGTTCCACCGAGTCCAGCTTGATGCCCAGGTCCTCGCTGATGAAGGTGCCGTTGGTCAGAACGGCGATGTCCTCGAGGTTGCGCTTGCGCCGGTCGCCGAATCCGGGGGCCTTGACGGCGCAGGAGCTGATGGTGCCGCGCATCTTATTGACGACGAGCGTGGCGAGTGCCTCGGCCTCGACGTCCTCGGCGATGACCAGCAGCGGGCGGCCGGCGCTGGCACACTTCTCAAGGACCGGGACCATGTCGGCGGCGGAGGAGATCTTCTTCTCGTAGATGAGGATGTAGGGCTCCTCCAGCACGGCCTCCATGCTCTCGCCCTCGGTCACGAAGTACGGGGAGATGTAGCCCTTGTCAAACTGCATCCCCTCGACGACCTCGATCTCCGTCTTGCCGACCTTGGACTCCTCGACGGTGATGACGCCGTCCTTGCCCACCTTGTCCATGGCGTCGGCGATGAGGTTGCCGATCTCCTCGTCGTTGCCCGCGATTCCCGCGACGTGGGCGATGGCGTCACGGCCCTCGAGCGGGATGGACATGGAGCGCAGTTCCTCCACGACGCGCTCGGTGGCCTTCTCGATGCCGAGCTTGACCAGCATCGGATTGGCGCCGGCGGCGACGTTCTTGAGCCCGGCCTTCACGATGGCCTGAGCCAGAACGGTGGCGGAGGTGGTGCCGTCGCCCGTGTCGTCATTGGTCTTGGAGGCGACTTCCTTGCACAGTTGCGCGCCCATGTTCTCGTACTCGTCTTCCAGCTCGACTTCCTTGGCAACGGTCACGCCGTCCTTGGTGATGGTGGGGGCGCCCCACTTCTTGTCCAGGACGACATTGCGGCCCTTGGGGCCGAGAGTGACCTTGACGGCATTTGCGACCTTGTCTACGCCGCGCTCCAGCGCACGACGGGCCTCTTCATCGAAGGCCAGCATCTTGGCAGCCATGGTTCAGCTCCTCCTTGATATCTGACGAGTGGTCTGGTGGTGCATCTGCGGCGGCCCGCTGCGACGCTAGGCGCTCTTGACCGCCAGTAGCGAACCCTCGTCGATGATCAAGTACTCCTTGTCCCCGACCTTGACTTCGTTGCCACCGTACTTGGTGTAGACAACGATGTCGCCCTCGTTGACACTCATCGCGGCGCGCTCGCCGTTTTCCAGCAGCTTGCCGGGACCAACTGCGACCACTTTGCCCTCACGCGGGGCTTCCTGTGCGGCCTCGGGCAGGTAGATACCGCCGGCGCTCTTCTCCTCGGCCTCGAGCGGCTCAACCAGGACTCGATCACCCAGTGGCTTCAACATCTACAGTACACCACCTTGATAGTGCTGGAATCAATGTCGGCGCCCAATTCCCTCGATAGGCACCGCGGGAGCGCTCTCCGTCACTCCCCATTAGCACTCTCGCAAGCCAAGTGCTAACAGGGACGTATTATAGCCGATAGCACCCAAGTGTCAAGAGGCACTGTCGGCAGATGCATTGCCACGGGCCCTATCGTAGAGTGACTCGTGCCACGGCACCCGCCGGGTACCGATGGATGTGGGCGCTCAACCATGGTTCCCGATCGTGCATCTTCGGGACGGCGTCGGCCTCGCCCTGGGCGAGCAGCGCAACCTGGGGCTTCGTATCAGAGCGTATGGGCTCGGCATCGCGCCTCGCCTGTTGGTTGAGCCCGAGAAGGTGCGGCGCGCCGACGCGGCCAACTGTCCGGGGCGAGAAGAACTCGTGAAGTCGTGTGAGGAGGCAGCTACGCGATGAGACCGAACCTGTGCCTTGTGGCGGTGCCGACGATCCTGGCGTTCATGGTGGCGGCCTTTGTCGTGGCGCTGCTGCTGCTGCGGTGGCTCTGGGCCTGGACGGTTCCCGACCTATTCCCCGGCGCGGTGGAACAAGGACTGGTCGCAGGCTCAATCTCCTGGTATACCGCCCTCAAGCTGGCCATCTTCCTGGCGGTTCTCGCAGGCTTCGCCGGTGCGCGCAAGGGACAATCTTCGGGGAGCGAGTAGCCGGGCGCCCCGGGACGCTGTACGGACATGACCCTGTTTGGGGAGGAGCCCCCCGCATGAAGGCCCATCTCATTGCCGTCGCCGCCGCCATCTGCTGTGTCTCGTGGGCCCAGGACACCGAGACGGAGGTGCTGTTTGACGGCTCCTCGATCGCGGCGTGGGACACGGCACGGGGCGCCGAACGCACCCTTGAGGAGTTCACCCACAACGACCTCACCTCCGAGGGGGACCCCGCCCATCTCCGCTGGCGCTTCGCGTCGAAGGGCGTGGCGTTCAATGACATCTTTCTGCGCAGGCCGGTGGACCGTCCGTTCTCGGTGCTGAGGGTCCGGGTGCGCAATGAAGGGGCAGGCCTCGATCTGGCCGCCAAGGTCGCGGACGACAAGGGGGCCGAATGGACGGTCCCCGCCGTGCATCTTGAGCCCGGCGACTGGCGATGGGTCCAGTTCCCCCGGGAGCAGTGGGAAGTGGCCTCGTGGTCGCGGGATCCCGACGGGAGCCTGGATTTCCCACTCAGGTACGTGACCCTCATTGCCTTCGGAGTGCGCGAGGGCCGGGAGTATGACCTCTCGGTGGCCGCCGTGGAACTGGTGCGCCCTACCCCTCCGACCGCCACAGTAACGCACCTGTCGGTGCCCGACACCATGCAGGCAGGTCGACAGTACGAGGCCGCAGCCAGTTTCACTGTGGACAAGCCGTGCCTGGAAGACCGGGTGAGCCTGGAGTTCTCGGTCGGCAACACGCGGGACATCGTCGCCAAGCCGGTCACCGACATCTCGCTCACCGCAGTGAGCCCGGGGGAGACGGTCCAGGCGAGCTTCGCGATCCAGGTCCCGCAATATGTCTTCGGCGGCCGGCACGCCGTCAGGCTGGTAGTGGGCGAGGCACACATCTCGTATCAAGGCAGGCCCAGCGACGAGGAGGTCGCCACCGTGGACATCCAGCAGCGAGAGGTCGGGAAGACCGTGGCCGGCGTCCGGCCTCACAACGGCACGCCGACGATCTTCATCAACGACGAGCCCCAAAACGGCATGGCCTGGGCCACGTACCGCCCGACCGTGGAGGTGTTCTCCGACTTCACCCGGGCCGGGGTGAACCTGTTCACCTTCAGCGCAACGCCCACCGAGGCCGGCTACGGGCTGTCGAAGACCACGTGGGTGGCGCCCGACGAGTACAACTACTCGCAACTGGACGAGCGCGTGCTCATGCTCCTGCAGGCCAATCCGGACGCCTACTTCTTCCCGCGGCTATACGTGCACGCGCCCAAGTGGTGGAGCGAGCAGCATCCCGACGACATCGTCCTGATGGACGACGGATCGGGCAACTACGTCCCCTTCATCCACTCCGGGGGCAAGCCGGCTCCGAGCTGGGCCTCCGAGACCTGGCGCACGGATACCATCGAGGGCCTGCGCCGGCTCATCGAGCATGTGGAGGCCTCCCCGTATGCGGACCGCATCGTGGGCTATCACATCGCCTCCGGCACCACGGAGGAGTGGATGATGTGGGGGGCCAACGAGAATGAATGGGTGGACTACTCACCGGTGAATGTGGCCCGGTTCCGGCAGTGGCTGCGAGACAAGTACGCCACCGAAGAGAAGCTCGCGGCCGCCTGGGGCGACCCGGAGATGACCTTCGACAAGGCCGCCATTCCTCCGAAGGCCAGGCGGCAGAAGTCGGATTTCGGAGTGTTGCGCGATCCGGCCGGGGAGCAGGATGTCATCGACTTCTACCTCTACAACTCCCACCTCGTGGCCGACACCATCAACACCTTCGCCTCCGCCGTGAAGGGATTCACGAACCGTGAGAAGCTGGTGGGGGTGTTCTACGGCTACGTTCTGCAGCTTTGTGGCGAGCAGCGGCAGCAGAACGCCGGACACCTTGCTCTCGGCGAGGTACTGGCCTGCCCGGACGTGGACTTCCTTACCAGTCCTACCAGCTACGCCTTCCGCCAGGTGGGGGGCGAGGGTACCTGTCACTACATGTCGCTTCTCGACAGCGTGAAGCTGCACGGCAAGATCTGGTTCAACGAGGACGACGTCCGCACATCGATCACCGACGGACCGGTCGGCAGTTGGGGCAAGCCGGAGACGGTTGCCGAGGACATCATCCAGCAGGAGAAGGAGCTGGCGCACGCGATCACCACCGGCTCGGCCAACTGGTGGTTCGACGTGGGCGGGATCCGTTTCGATGCCCCGGAGCTGATGGCACGCATCGGGGGGCTGGTGGACACCGCCACCGAGGCCGTCGCCCTGGACCGCTCCACGGTGGACGAGATGGCTCTGCTGGTAGATGAGAGCAGCCTCTGCTATCTGCAGACCGGTCACTCCCTGGGTACGCATCTGCTGCTGGCCCAGCTCCCGGCCCTCCACCGCATCGGGGCGCCGGTCGGGCACTACCTGATCGGCGACGCCGCCGCAGTGGCCAACCGGAAGGCGTTCCTCATCCCGACAAGCTTCGCCCCCACGGCCGAGAACCGCGCTGCCGTCGACGCGCTCAAGCGCGACGGTCATGTCCTGCTCTTCGTCGGTTACCCCGGGCTCTACACAGACGGCCTTCCCAACCCGGCGGGCATGGAGGAGTTCACCGGCATCGCTCTTGGCGTGTCCCGTGAGCCGGCCAGGCTGCAGGTGACCGTTGACGCCGAGCATGCGCTGACCGACGGGCTGGTGGGCACCACCTACGGGGTGGGCGAGGTGGCTCCGTACTGCTTTGCCAACGATCCGGCGGCTACGGTACTGGGCCGCCTGCCGGACGGGCGGGCCGGGCTGGTGGTCAAGGACTTCGGCGACTGGACGGCCGTCTACTCCTCGGCCCCCATGCTCCCGACGCCGCTGCTACGCGCCGTCGCCCGGGCGGCGGGGGTACACCTGTACATCGACACTCCCGACGTGGTGTGGGCGGCCCGTGACCTGCTGGCGGTGAGTGTGAAGGAGCCCGGACCCCGGACGATCGCGCTGCCGCGTGAGGCGACGGTCAGGGACCTTTACAGCCACGAGACCGTGGCCGAAGGCGAGAGCGGCTTCACCGCAGACTTCGGGGACCGCACCACGAGGCTATTCGCGCTGCAATAGGCGCGCCCCCTGCGCCGACGGCCGCCCGTCCATTGCCGTCTGCCGCTCGTCGTCCGCCGTCCTTCGCATGGAAGGGGCCGGGTGTGCGCCGTTTGCACGCCCGGCCCCTTCGTTTGCCGTTCCTCGTTGCCGTCCGTCGTGGTTCCACCGGCCCCATCCGCATTCCCTCCTCCCCTCCCGGCGCCCCGCCGTTCCCCTGCGGTTCGCCATCGTGTATGATGTGCATGCTCCAGAGCACCGACACCCGGCGACTGCGCTGTCTGCGCCGGCGAAAGGTCCGTCTTCTCTACCATGTCCAACGACAAGCTCGCCATACCCAGGCGTGACGCCGAGGCCGCCCTGGAGGCCTACGACACCGGCCCCGTACTCTTCATCCGACCCGGAGCCGGTACGGCAAACCCAGCCGTCATCGTCGTCACCAAGAAGGGGCAGTACTTTCTCAAGCTGCGCAATCCCCGCTACAGCTCCCGCGGGCAGTTGACCTTCGATCACGAGGTGATCCGCCGCCTCCACCAGGCCGGGCTGCCGGTGACGCCGCCGGTCAGGACGCGCAACGGTAGCCGCTGGCTGCAGTGGGATAGAGACGTGTATGAGTTGTACCCACTGATCGAGGGCGACGACCATGTGCCGGGCAACGTGGAGCAGATCAGAGCCGCCGGTGCGGTGCTGGGCGGCATTCACCGGCGGACCGAGAGCCTCGACCCGGGCGACGGGAAGAGGCCCGTGAGGCTGCACGCCCCCTCCGCGATCCTGCGCGGCCTTCGCTGGGCCTTTGAGGAAGCCCGACGGACGGGGGACGGCAACGCGGAGACCCGCATCCGGGAACTGATGGATGTCGCCGAAGGGCTGAGCAGACGCCTGCCCGACGCCGCCTACTGGGCGCTGCCGCAGTGCATCATCCACGGCGACTACCACCCGGCGAACCTCAAGTTCTCCGGCTCAGACGTGGTGGGGGTCTTCGACTTCGACTGGGTCGGCCGCGGGCCGCGCATGGTGGACCTGGCCGACGGGGTGCTGTTCTTCGGAGGCGAGCGATCGCTCCCCACGGAGGCCGGCGACATCGTGGCGTTGACCCAATCGTTCAACCTCCGACAGGAGTGGATCGGCGCCTTCGGAGCGGGCTACGGCGCCCACATCGCGCCCCAACCCCAGGAGCTCAAGGCGCTGCCGGATCTGCTGAGATGCCGCTGGATGTTCTGCCGCGTCGACGCGATGGAGCGCAAGGTGGCGCCTGAGGAGAAGCTCTCGTACCTGCTACAGGACATCACTGAGCCGCTGCTGCAGATCGATGCCCTGGAAGGGTGGCTCACGAGCGGGGAGTGGCTGAGGCAGGGGTGACGGCGGGAGTGACGGCGCGGACGGCAACGGCGGGAGTGACCGCGGGGACGGCAACGGGAGCAGTTCGCGGGTTCTTGGGCGGCGGTGAGGCCCAGGTAGCGATGCCGCGGCAGTCAGCCGTATCTGCCGTATCTGCTGTACCCCCCGCCGTTGCCACCGCCGTTGCCACCGCCGTTGCCCCCGCCGTTGCCACCGCCGTTGCCACCGCCGTTGCCACCGCCGTTGCCACCGCCGTTACCCCGCCGTTCCCGCCGCCGTTACCCCGCCGTTACCACCGCCGTTACCACCGCCGTTACCCCGCCGTTACCACCGCCGTTGCAGGGCAGCGGCGTCGCCGGCACATCATTGAGATGGCTGCGAGCAAGCCCGAGACAGCGAGGCATACCCGCGGCCAAAGCCAACCCCAGCGCACGTACCAGGTGAGATCCTCGCGCAGGCCGACCCGGGCCTGGATGGCCTCCGGTTCCGTGGTCCGCGCCCGTGCCAGCACGCGTCCCTTCGGGTCCACGACCATGCTGTACCCACTGCTCGCGGCCCTGACCACGTACATTCCCGTCTCGACGGCGCGGAAGCGGGGAAAGGCCTCGTGTTGCCGGCGCATGGCGTCGCCCCATGTTCGCGAATCGAAGGTGGGGATCGCCAGCAGTTGCGCCCCGTGAGCCGTGACCTCGCGACAGGGCTTCTCGAAATCACCGTCGAAGCAGACCGCCACACCGATCCGGCCGATGGAGGTGGTGATGGGCTGCGAGCCGTGTCCGGGCAGGCCGTCGTTGAAGAACGGCAGCGGGTTACGCTTGCGGTACTCACCGGCCGGGTTGCCATCGGGCGACAGCATCAGGGCGGTGTTGAAGAACTGGGCCTGCTGCGGAGTTGTGTGGCGCAGGCAGCCGTAGAGCAGGTAAGCCCGGTGCCGGCGGGCGATGCGCGAGAACACTTCCGCCGAGGCGATGTCCCAGGCAGGGTCGTCGTGGAGGGCGTACTCGGGAAGCACCATCAGCTCCACATGGCCCAACGTCGCCGCCGCTTCCTCGTACTGCTCCGGAGCCACTTCCTCCCCCTGCACGCAGGCGGCGCGGAGAAGGCGCTCGATTCTGCGCTCGCTGCGCTTCCGCGAGAGGCTCTCGAGATCGGAAGAGCACACGTCTGAACTCCAGTCACGAGATTCCATC
>CAZXDD010000378.1:0-7744 GCA_964639415.1 uncultured Armatimonadia bacterium | reverse complement strand
CACCCTATCCTACACTCTTTCCCTACACGACGCTCTTCCGATCTCGCGCGGCGCCAATCGCCTTCCGGGGCAAAGAGCACAGGGCGCACGGCTGGCCCCAGCCGCCGTGCGCCAAGAAACATACCTCCGTACTGGTCCGTCTCCCCGCCGTCCGCCGTTGCCGTCCCCCTCACAGCAGCCCGTGGTCCGTCTCCCGATAGTCCCCCCTGTGGTAGTCCTCAGGGGTCTCATCCACTCCGGAGGCGCCCCAGGAGAACCCGGTGCCTGCCCGGCCGCCGCCCTCGATGGCATACGGGCCCAGAAGCTCTTCCCACTCGCGCTGCAAAGCCTCGATCTCGCCCCTGAGTGTCCCCAGGTCCACCAACTCCGGCGGAGGGGCCTCCTCCGGGCGGCTGCACAGCACGATGAGCCTTTGGCGCAGCATGATCGCGCAGGCCAGCTTGCGCTCGGCAAGGGCGATGGCGGCGGCGGTCACTTCGTCGGTACTGGAGTAGTTCGCCGCTCCCACGAGCTGCAGCGTCCGCGCCCGGGCGTCCTCGATCGCCCCGGCCACTCTGGCTCCCACCACGGCCTGGTCATCGCCCCGGTCCCAGTCGAACTCCCCGGCGCTGAGCCGCAGTGCCCGCACCACGTCCTCGCTGTAGGTCTTGGGTCCCGGCAGCGTCACTTCACAGCACCTCCTCGTAGAGCTCCTTGAGCGCGGCCGCGGTCCTGCGGATGTCGTAGCGCTCCCTCACCGCCTCCGCCCGGTCTCGGCGGGTGACCACCGAGGGCGCCAGGGCGTGTGAGATGGCGTCGGCGACCCGGTCGGGGAGCCAGAACTCGTTGACACAGACATCGGCGGCGAGGGCGGGAGCCACCACGGGGCAGCCGCACGCCTGAGCCTCCAGCAGCACCCGGCTCTCGCCGGTGACGGTGCTGAGCAGCACGTCGGCGGAGCGCAGCACTTCGGGCAGATAGTCCACCACTTCCCACATGCCGCCGATGCAGCGGTGCAACTGGCTGTCGGCGATCCAGCGCTCCAGGGCGTCGCGGGCCCTGGTATTGCGGGGTGGCAGGCCGTACAGGTGCACCCGGGCCGCCGGATTGCTCAGCCAGTAGCGGTAGGCGCCCCACAGCGAGGGGAGGGCGTCCTTGAAGAGGCGGAACTGGTCGGCGATCACGATGACCGGCGCCCCCTGCAGGTCCCGGCGCGGCCCGGTCTCGCCCAGGCCGTCGCCGAACCGGATTCCCCGCGGGATGTAGCGGATGCGGGGGTGCCCGCGAGCGCCGTCCAAAGCGGACCAGTACCCGGCCTGCTCCTGCTGCCAGAAAGAGACGAACCACGTCGGCTCGGTGCGCGAGAAGTAGTCCAGCACCGTGGAGAACGGCCGGTCATTGCCGGGCTCCAGGCCATAGAGCTCGATCTGCATCGAGTACAGCGGGTGCCCGTGGAGCGCCACGATAGTGGGCGTGCCGTCCGAGAAGTACGGCTCGGGGATGCCCAGATGGAGCATGTAGATATCGGCGGTGTCGGCGAAGTGCACGGGGTGGGAGCCGAAATGCCCGTCGGTCTTGGCCCGGCCGTCGGTGGCATCGATGAAGCCCGCGTCCACGCCCGCCTCTCGTTCGGCCGTGACCAGATCGGCGGTGGTGTGGTACATCCCCGAGCGGTGCGGCGCCCAGATGCTGAAGTGAGCCACGCGCATGGTGTTCCTCCTCAAGGTCCCGGTCTGTGGGTATGCTCTGGGTCGCGCCGCGCTGTAGGGCGCGGGCCTGTACCGCGCCGGGCGACCCAGCGGGCACCCGCGACGAACGCCGGCGGCGCACTGCTCGCCGCTGTGTAGGGCGCGGGCCTGTACCGCGCCGGGCGACCCAGCGGGCACCCGCGACGCACGGCGTGGGGTGCCAAAGAGAAGACCCCTCCAGTCGTCTGGAGGGGTCTTCATGTGTCACCGGGCCTGCCGGCCCACAGGCGCCTCGGCGCCGCGGCAGCTATCTCACTTACAGGAAATGGTCGTGCGTGCCTTCGCCACCATCTCACGGGCGTACCGTTCCGTGATCGGTAACGGCTCGTCGTCGTCCTCGGGGCGGTCGTAGTCGGCACTCTCGCGGGCCTGGTACAGCTCGCGCAGGCGCATCGCCTGAAGGCGCCCGCCTCGTCTCCTGCTGACGTAACGCCGGAGGCCCGAGTGGTCCTCTGCTCCGCCCCTGGGTGCCCAGCCCTTGTCTCGGTAGAATGTTGACAGCGCGCCGAATGCAGCGTAATAGGCCCGGTTGATGACGGTGCGGTACACAGCCTCCGGATGTACGCCATCGGGCGGGGCGCCCAGGAGGCTGTCGGCCAGATCCAATAGGCATTCCCAGCAGTAAGGGCCTGTCATGGCACCAGTGGCACGTAGTCAGTAGTCACCAGGAGCCAGCGGTCGTCGTCCTGTAGCGTGTCGACGTACAGCCGCCAGATGCTCTCCAACTGGAGACCGAGGTCGGCCGGGTACCGCGGCAGGCGGAAACGCAGCACAAGCGTGGGCACGCCATCCTCGCCGCTGTCCTGCACGTAGAGACACTGCCGCGCCCCAGCGAAGAGCGTCTGCACTGCGCCTTGCGCGACGAGGACGGCAGCAGCCAGCGACGCGTCGTCGCCGATGAACTGAGCTACCTGCCGCGGCCTGACCACGTCGGTACCCATGTCTCTCAGATGCCCGAGCACCATCGGCACCCATTCGGACAGCGCCACCGGGATACCGGGGCGCGCGGCGATGCCGAAGCTCTCCTCGGACTCCGGGCCGTGGCGCGGGTCCCGTCGCCGAACCACCCCCGATGGCGCTGACATGTCGGGCCAAAGGCCGTCCATCGCGGCCGCTTGTGCCATCCTCTACTCACTCCCCTCGCCAAACTGCTCTCGCAGTCTGTCGGTGATGCAGCCCTCGAACAGGCCGCCCAGTCGCGCGTGGGCAATGCCGATCCATGCTACCACCTGTTCGCGCTCCATGTGCCCAGGCATCGGCCGGAAGTAGTCCAGGTCGAGCCGCACGGTCAGCGGCTCGCCCGCGGCCCGCAAAAGACTGGCCAGTTGCACCCGGCAGATCGCCTGGTCGTCCTCGTAGACGAAATCGACAGCCATCCGGAATGGTCCGTGGTCTCTTGGCAGTCCGTCTCGGCCGTCGCTCTTCACCTCGGGGTAGAACCGGAAGTACTCCTCCAACTCTGCCCGCTCTTGGGCAAGCTCCACGTCGTTCACATAGCGCAGGCCAAGGCGCTCGTACCCCGTGACATTCACGTTGTTCAGCACGGCGTTGAGTACCCGCTCGATCCGTGCGCCATAGTCATCCCATGATACATAGGGACTGAGCTGGTGTACCGAAACGCGCCTGTCCAGGAGCTGCACGAACCTACGGCCATCATCGCTCAGGATGCGGAGGCCATCAGCGACATCCACTGACTGGCTCACACCCGAGCCTGTCACTCGGCCCTCGATAACGTGGCGGCGCACTCCCTCGCGCTTGGGGTATTCCCCACTGAGTTCGCAATAGACCAGCCCAGGGACTGCTGTGTCCCACGGGGTGTCTCCCTGGAGCGCAATCTCGCAGACGGCCTCCACGACCGGCGGTCTGCCGTACCTTCTCCTCACCGGATGCCCCCCTGTGCGCGTCGCGCGAGCCCCCGAGCCGGCACGCTCTTCTGCCCGCGCGTGCTGTACTCGCTCCAGTATTCCAGGCGCAGCGCCCTCTCCCCTCCCCCGCCAATCGCGAGCCTGCCGGACACCGCGCTCCCCCTGGGATCGGGATGGGACGCAGGCGGGACTTGCGGCGCCCCTTCCCCGCCCGCCGTTCCTATCACGCCCCCCTCCTCCGCCGATTCTCAGCCTCGATCGCCGACAGCACCGGGAGCTCCACGCCCTTGTCTCGGTAGAATGTTGACAGCGCGCCGAATGCAGCGTAATAGGCCCGGTTGATGACGGTGCGGTACACAGCCTCCGGATGTACGCCATCGGGCGGGGCGCCCAGGAGGCTGTCGGCCAGATCCAATAGGCATTCCCAGCAGTAAGGGCCTGTCATGGCACCAGTGGCACGTAGTCAGTAGTCACCAGGAGCCAGCGGTCGTCGTCCTGTAGCGTGTCGACGTACAGCCGCCAGATGCTCTCCAACTGGAGACCGAGGTCGGCCGGGTACCGCGGCAGGCGGAAACGCAGCACAAGCGTGGCGACCCCGTCTTCGCTGCCCCTTTGGACGTGACGGCACTGCCGCGGAGCAGGGAGAAGCCTCTGCGACGTGCTCTGCGCGTCGAAAACCGCGTGCTTCCGCCTCTTCGCTTGACCTCCGATGGGTATTGTGCCACCAGGGGTGACGAAGCGTGAGATGCCCTTCTAGCAGAAAGCCCCCGGACCATGGTCGGCCGGGGGTGAGTGGGTGGCCGGCGACGGGCTGCGCCTTCCTCTAGGCCCGTCCGGCCCATGTCGTGCGCTTCTGGCAGCTCTGGCTACTCACAGAGGGGTAAAGAATGTTCCCGCAACCACTGAGCAAACCCCTCGAGGGACATACCCCCGAGGACCAAGGACATCACGGCGTCCTCTTCCTCCTCGCCGGTCGCGTCCAGCTCATACCCGTTGAAGCGTAGCGCAGTGATCGCCACAGCCAAGGCGGTCCGCTTGTTCCCATCAACGAATGGGTGGGTGGTGGCGATCGAGTGGGCCAGTGCCGCTGCCTTCCCGAACAGGTCCGGAAAAAGCTCAACGTCCCCAAAGCCGCTATGGGGACGTTGAAGTGCGGCGTCAATGGCGCCTTCGTCGCGTATGCCGGACCTACCACCATGCTGCCGGATTGCCAAGTCGTGTATGTGCAGCACGGCGGAGAAGCCGACCGCGCGGAATGCCATCCGTCCTAACGCCTCGCAAGACGAGCAAGGCCGTCGCGGTGCTTTTGCATCACGTCAGCGATCACAGCCTCGTCACACGGGTTGTGAAGTTCTATCGGGTAGAGGCGTCCCTGCATGGGCTGGGTCCCCGACAGTTCATCTTCGATCCTGCAGTTCGCCTGCACTGACATCGCGTAGTGCACAACCCGCTGCATGAGTTCATTGCTTCCCATGCCGTCATGCTGCATGGTGCCCCGCTCGATCCACGCCGGAGCCATGCCGATCCCCCTTCCGTTCTCCCTTTCCGTCTGTCGCATGCACCTATGTATTGTATGGGTCAGGCGGACGCGCCATCCGCCTGCAGACGCGATATGACTGGTTCGTGCCCGGCTACCCAGCGGAACCCCTCGCGCGTTACCGTGGCGATCCGCGTTCGACCTCCGCAGACGGGCGCACCCACAACATAGTCCGTGTACCCGATCACAAGATCCAGCAGGAAGCGCACGTGTTCCACTCCGGTGCCAATAGGCATGCCGCCATATGGCACCACAGCCTCGAAGCGCCGGAGGGTCTCCTTGACCTCTTCCCTGAGTTGCTCAGTACGCCTGAGGCCTGCCTTCCTCTGGAGCCGGTCTAGTAGTGCGTCGATCAGAGCCGGCTCGAAGCCCTTGATCACTCGGACAATGGCCTCGCTCTTGCCGTACCAGTTCGCGCCAAACTGCCCCTGCTCCCTCGCGGCCTTGGGCTTCGCCCCGGGTATCGTGATCTCCCAGACCTCTGAGAGGTGGGCTTCGTCGGAGAAGCCGGCAACGGCGATCTGCAGAATCGGCAACCGCGCCTTGTCGACCTTGTCGAAAGCCAGGCCCGTCTCCTTCTCCACGGCAGGCACGATGGTCCTGTTGTAGATGTCCAGGAAGAACCCGTGCAGGCCGTCAGCCACGTCACCCATGCTCGGACGCTCGGCGCTGCCTGCGAGTGTCGCGCTCTCCCACTCCCGGACATGGCTCTCCAGCGTTCGGTCCCCCAGCATCGCCAATCCGGCGAACATAACCCCCGCTTTGAGGTTGGCCAGGTGGAAGAGCTTCTCACATTCGGTGTAGACGTTCAGTACGCCGCTGCTGGTCTCTCCTGTGGGTCCCTTCACGGTCCCGGAGATGGTCAGTGCGCTGTCCACGCCGAGCACCACACCGTCTGACAGGTTGCAGACCACTCCAATGCTCATCTCAGCGCCGGACCCCCTGATGCTCAGACCAGCTAGTCAGACGCTCTTCGCCGCCTGCAGTTCCGCCTCCTCCCACCTCCTGCACTTCCCATACCACTTTGTTGCACCCAGAGTCCGCCGCCCTGACCTCCACCCCCCGCCGCCACTACCGGCCGCTCCCGCTCGGCGCGACGCTCGCCGTGCCCTCGGTGTTGGGGGCTCCGAGGCTGCTGCCCTCAGCGTCCCCGGGCCGCCTCCGCCGGTTCTCGGCCTCGATCGCCGACAGCACCGGCAGCTCCACGCCCTTGTCCCGTGCCGCGTGGAACAGCAGGGCCGCCAGGTCCTTGGGGAGGCACGCGCCCCCGAAGCCTCCGGGATCAATCACCCGCACATTGCCGGGCAGCACGCCGTCCATCTGCGCGATCGGGGGCACCAGGGCGTTCCAGTTCAGGCCATAGGCCTCGGCGAGCTCGGATAGCTCATTGGCCAGGCCCACGGCACCCGCCAGCAGCGCATTGGTGGCGTACTTGATGAACTCCGCCTCGACCGGCCGCACCAGCCTGCAGGTGGGGTCGGTGTCGATAGCGTCGGCCAGCTCCAGCAGCCGGGCCCGCAATGGAGCGTACGCCGGCTCGTCCCAGTGGGAGAAGCCAATCACACGGTACGGCGGATTGCCGGCCATCTCCCGCGCCCGCTCGGCCCGCAGAAACTCCGGCCAACTGAACCAGGTCATCATCGGGAACTCGAGCTGCAGTTCGTCGCAGGTGCCCATCACTACCGTCGAGCGCACTCCCACCGGTCCCCGGTAGCCCCGGTGCTCCAGCAGGTCCGCCGTGCGGTACACCTGGCTGCGCGAGTTGTACCCCAGCGCGCCCCGGGGCGTCGGGACACAGATCAGCGCGCAGTCCACACCCTCAATAGACCCTTCCAGGCCCCTGGGCGGGTCGTGGTACACGATCTCATGCCCGCGCCGTCCCAGGCAATAGCCCGTCGCGTCACCCACAACACCCTTGCCCACGACCAGCACTCGCATCAGTTGACCCCCTTCGTCGCCACGATCTCAAAGCCCGAGGCTTCGTTCTCGCCGTAGTGCCTGACCTGGAGCCCCGCTTTGATGCACTGTCGCCTGAGCACCTTGGGGAACAGGCACGCCCCGCGGGCGCCGCCGGTGGCGAAGGTGCAGACGAGCACGCCACCGGGCGCCAGCTCGTGGGCGATGCGCACCAGGAGCGCCTCGTGGCGTCTGGGGTCCACCTCGCCCAGCAGCTCCGCCGCCAGGATCACATGGTGCGGCCCCGTCATGAGGGCGGCGGTGGCATCGGCGATCTGGAACACCGCGTAGCCGGGGTTCTGCGCCCGGGCGTGGGCAACTGCAGCCCGCGAGATATCCTGCCCGTAGGCGAAGGCTCCGTCCTGCGCGATCCGGCGCGCCACGTAGCCCGTGCCGCAGCCGAGGTCCAGGAAGCTGCCGCCCGGAGGGAGGTACCGACGGACAAGCTCCAGCGCCCTTTGGTGACGCTCGCTGCCTTCCTCCTCCGCCGGGGCCGCCACTTCACCCGCGGCCGTCTCGCCGGCCACCGAGCCGGTCACGATGTCACACAGCCTCCCCACCACATCCCGCACATCGTAGCGGGCGACGACGAACTCACGCATCGCCCCGGCCAGCGCCGCCTTCTCCTCCGGGGCGGTCTTGGCCCATTGCCGCAGCAT
>CAZXDD010000377.1:0-7758 GCA_964639415.1 uncultured Armatimonadia bacterium | reverse complement strand
GAGAGGGACCGGCGGCCCCCGCCTTTCCTCCTGCCGGCCCGCAGGGCCATCGGCGTGCGCAGGGCGTCATCCAGCGGCGGCTGTGAGCCCGCCGCGCCGCGCTCAGCGGCCAACGCTCCGGCTTTCGGGCGACCCGCCACGTCGCCCGACCCTTCGGGTGGGAGAGGGACCGGCGGCCCCCGCCTTTCCTCCTGCCGGCCCGCAGGGCCATCGGCGCCCGCAGGGCGTCATCCAGCGGCGGCCGTGAGCCCGCCGCGCTCCGGCCCCGGCCTTCCCCGCACCGCCGCGGGGCCAGCCTACCCCGGTCCGTCCCCGAAGTCCGGAACCTCCATGAGCTCGCCGCCGCGCGTGGCCGATTCATGGGCGATGAGCCCCGGCACCATGTACCTGGCCGCCTGCCAGACGTTGTTGGGCGGGATGTCGCCATCCACGCAGGAGCGGACGAAGTCGTCGACCAGGAACTGGTGCGAACCGTTGTGACCGTTGGGCAGGCCAACGAACTCCCCGGGCAGGCGCTCCAGAGGATGCACCCGGGAGGCGCCTGAGTGGGTGCCGTCGGCGGAGGTGACCTTCGCCATGGCCCCGGTGACCTCGGCGGCCAGCACTCCGCTGCAGGCCAGCAGGTCGTTGAGGTCCTGCATCTGCGCCCGATCCTTGGTCACCCAGACCTTCGCGTTCGCCTGCTCCTCGTAGCTGCCCAGCGTACCGTACATGCTCATGCCCACGGTGCCCGGGTGCCCGACTCGCCGAAACTCGCTGATTCGGCAGGCGCTGCCGTCGGACATGGAGAACAGCGCCACCTCATTGCTGAAGGTGTTGTTCCAGATGTTGGCCCCCGGCCGGTAAATGCCGTCCTCGTGGCGATCCACGAAGCCCTGGCAGGAGACTCTGGTCATGTGGGCACCGGTGACGGAGATCACCATGCTGGTGGAGTGGGTCGGATAGTACATGGGAGGGCCGCCCGCCAGCTCCAGCCAGTTCTCTCCACCCCGCCACCTTGCCACATCATAAAGGCCGTGATCCCAGTCGTGGAGATACTCGGCCTCGGCATAGACGACCTGACCGAAGTCTCCCTCCTGGAACCGCTCGCGACAGTAGATGGTGCAGGGATAGTAGTAGCTGGTCTCGCCGATCATGTAGACCAGGCCGGTGTCCTTGACGGCCTGCACCAGGTCTGTCATCTCCTCCATGCTGACGGCGGCCGGCACGGCGGAGTACACATGCTTGCCCGCGCGCAATGCCTGCACGGCCTGGGGCGCGTGCAGCCAGTGCTGGGTGATGATGGCAACGGCGTCCACGTCGGTCTGGCACAGCGCGTCCAGAGAGGGGGAGGTCCTTGGGATGCCGAACCTGGCCGACTTGGCCGCCAGCTTCTCATTGTCCAGATCACACAACACTACCTCGCTCACCAGGGGGTGGGCCTTGAACAGGGGAATGAAGTTCTCGGCGAAAGCGCCGACCCCGCACACGCCGACCTTGATAGCCATGGGCAACCTCGAGACAAGTCGGGATTCGACGTCACTGCGGACGGGTTCACCGGAGCGCAGCCGAACACCTTCACCCACCGCCCGGCCTGACCGCATGGGGTGCCGGTGGAGCCGGGCGCCTCACAGCTCCCCCGGCCGGCTTCCTGTGGCGGACCGCCGACCCCGGCGGAACCTCTCCGTCCCGCCGATTGCTGAGACAGGAGAAGGTTCCACCCCGGTGCCATCAGAGGCAGAGGGAAGGAGCGGTACCGTTGCCCCTCACCACACGCCTGCTGCTTTCGGCCGCGCTGCTGTCCTGCCTGCTCGGGGGCTGTGCCCGTCGAGGGAATGAGAGTGCGGCGATCGCCACGGGCCCGGGGCCCACTGCGCCGGCGGCCCACGAGATTCCCGAGGCCCCAAGAGCCTCTCCCGTCCCCCCTTCCGCCACTTCCAGACCAGACGGCACCGCCACTCACGAGCACGCACACTCCCACGAGCCCGGCGCCGAGTGCCAGGACGCCTGCTGTCGTGAGCCGGAGCACCGTCCGGCGGGCACCGCGGTCTTCGCGCCACCGCCCAAGACCACCTTGCTGCGCCGGGGCGACACTCAGCGCAAGCGGGTTGCGCTTACCTTCGACGGCTCGCCGGTGCCGGCTTCGACCAGCCGCCTGGTTGCCCTCCTGCGCGCCTACGGTGCCAAGGCCACCTTCTTCGTCGTAGGGGAGCAGCTTGAGGGCAATCGGTACTATGTTGATGGCATCGTGGCCGAGAAGCACCTGCTGGGCAATCACACCATGGCCGGTAGGCCGCTTGCGGGCCTCTCGCGCCAGGGGATGTCCGAGCAGATCAAAGACTGCGATGACCTGCTGGAGCGCATCGTCGAACAGCTCCACGACCCCGCACGGCCCCAGATGCGGCTGCTTCGGCCTCCGGATGGCCGCAACGATAGCGCCCTGATGGAGGTGGCCAAGGCGCTTGGCTACACGGTAGTCCTGTGGTCGGTGGACGGAAGGGCGAAGGACAACGAGTCGGGGGAGAAGCTCGCCGAGCGTGTCTGCTCACAGATCGAGAGCGGCTCGATCGTCCGTCTCCAGGACGGCCCCGAGGCCACTGCTCTGGCCCTTCCGAGGATCCTCGAGTATCTCCAAGACGAGGGCTACGAGTGCGTGACGGTGGATGAGATGCTGGAATAGCAGGTCGTGATGCGGCGAGTCGGCGAGTCGGCGAGTCAGCGGCGTCAACGGCCTCAACGGCCTCAACGGCCTCGCTGCCGCCTCACCCGGAAGGCCCTGCGCTCTGCCTCGGCGAACCTTCGCGCCGCCGCTCACTTCCCCGTGACGGAAGGTGACCCCATGCGCGTCGCGCCCGTCCTCCTGGTCCTCTGCCTCGCCGCCTCATGCTCGGCTCAGACACCGGCGATCCCCAACGCCTCCTTCGAGGTCGACGACGATGCCGACGGCATCCCCGACGGCTGGCGCCTGGAGGGCGCGTCGGCAGCGACCTCCGTCGCCCTGGAGGACGGGGCGCCCGGCTACGGCCACTGTGTACGCCTCACCAGCGAGGATTCGGCGACGCGCATGTTCCTCGAGGCTCCGCGGGTGCCGGTGAAGCCGGGGGGAGTGTATGTCTTCGAGGCCCGGGTCAAGTCCGAGGACGTCACCGCCGGCTTCCCCACCGTGGGCATCGCGCGCTGGAAGGCCGACGGCACCTGGGACGACTGGAGCCAGCCGCTGCGAGTCCCGGTGAATCGCGACTGGCAGCTCTACCGGCAGGCGTTCACGATGCCGCAGAGCACCTCACAGGTGGCGGTGCGTGTCTGGGTCGAGCGTTTCCGCGGCACGGCGTGGTTCGACGAGGTGAAGGTCGCCCGGTACAGCGCCGCGGAGCCCTTGGCGAGCATCGCGCTTGATGACCCCAGAAGCTGGGAAGTAACGGGCGGCGAGCCCGTCGCCGCCGACGGTGGGTTGCAGCTCCAAAGCAGCATGCAGCGCGATGAGCGGACGCTGTTTCCCGTGGCCCGTATGCGCCATGCCCTGCCTGCGGAGGCCGGCCGGTCGGCTCTGCGCGTGGAGATCGGTGCGGTCAAGGGCCTGTGGGCGGTGAAGGTCCGGGATCGCGGCTACGTGCAGGAGGCCACCGAGAGCACAGGGGTGCACTACTGTGACCTCAAAGGCCTCGCGGGTACGCGGGGCGGCCCCCCGGCCTATGTGGAGATCCAGGCCCTCGGCGACCTTGCGCAGGTGACGGTGAAGCAGGTGGCGTTGGTGGAGGAGGTGCCGCCGAGCGTAGCGGACGACGCGACCTACTCCGACCGCTATGTGGCCGCCGCGCAGGACGTGGGGCCGCTGGAGCTGCCTCAGAAGCACCCGTACATCGCTCTGAGCGAGAATGAGATCGCGAGGGTCAAGACGCGGGGCCGGGAGTACGCGCGCTGGCTGGAGGGGATCGTGAGCTCCGCCGACGCCCACTGCGCGGCCCCCACCGTCGTGCCGGAGCAGGGCGATGTGTACAGCATGGACTACTTCTGCCCCGACCACGGCGTGCCTCTGCAGTGGCGGGCCGACTTCCCTCACGAACATCTGTGCCCGGCCGGCGGGGAGACCCTCACCGGTGCCAAGCTCGACCAGGAGTGGCGCATCAACCGTGACATCAATGCGCACCGCGCCAACCGTAGTGCCCTGCGCACCCTGGGCTACGCGTACGTCTTCACCTCGGAGGAGAAGTACGCGCAGAAGGCTCGCGAGATTCTCCTGGAGTATGCCGACAAGTTCCCCAACTACCTCTGGCACAGCGGGCGCGGGCAGCTCGTGGCCCGGGGCGGAGGCATGCGTGCGGCCTATGAGCCGTTGGGGGAGGCCGCGTGGTTGGCCGACATGGTGCAGGGCTACGATCTTGTGGCCGCAAGCGCCGGTTTCGCCGACGACGAGCGTCGGGCGATCGAGGGGATGCTGCGCGATGACGTGCAGGTCAGCCTGCGCTATGACGAGGGCCTCAGCAACCGCCAGTGTCACCACAACCTGGCGGTCGGGGCCACCGGATTGTGCCTGCGCGACGAGACGCTGGTGCGTCGCACCGTGGGCAGCTTCCGGTACCAGATGAAGTACGGCGTGCTGGGCGACGGGTTGTGGTGGGAGTGCTCGCCCGGCTACGGCAGCTACGCGATGAACACCGTGCTCGAGCTGGTGCAGATGCTGGGGCGCGCGGGTGTGGACCTCACCCGTGAGCCCAAGCTCAAGCTGGCCTTCGACGCCCCCCTGGCATTCCTGTTCCCCGATCAGACTGCCCCCGGGGTCAATGATTCGCACTGGCGCTCCGGTGTGAGCTGGGACCGCTATGAGTACCTGTACGGCATCTATCGCGATCCGCGCTATGCCACGATACTGTCGGACAAGAACCGCACCGGCATGCTGTGTCACCTCCTGTACGGTCGTGAGCTGGGCCCGCAGGAGCCGCTGCCGGTGGAGAGCCACCTGTTCTCGCAGGCCGGGATGGCCATGCTCAAGCCCGGGTCGGACGAGGACGCTCTGGCGGTGTGCTTCGACTGGGGTCAGACGGTCTCCGGCCACGGCCATGCGGACAAGCTCAACATCGTTCTCTACGGCAAAGGCGGCCTCCTGGGTCCGGACAACGGGTCGCGCAGCTACTTCTCTCCCGTCTGGCGGTTCTGGGATCGTCAGACGCTGTCGCACAATACCGTGGTTGTCAACGAACGCTCCCAGGAGCACCGTAAGGGCCGGCTGGAGGTGTTCAGCCCATGCCCGGGACTGACGGTCTGCCAGGCCACGGCCGATGACACCTACACGGGCCTGCGCCAGCGCAGGACGCTGTTTGCCACCTGCGGCTACCTTGTGGACATGTTCCGCGTGGCCCGGGACAGCACCGACCTTGCTCTGCGTGACGACCCCGTTAGCTGCATCCCCGGATGGCGCCGCGAGCCCTGGGGAGACTCCACCCCCGAGAGCCTGGCCCGGGACAGCGCACTCCTGCAGCGTACGGAGGACGCCCACTCGGGCCGCTTCGCCGCCCTCGTCGGCCATACCGAGCATGTGAGTGCCGCCTGGGCCACGGCACCGCGCATCACCACCGGCCAAAACCAGGCTCTCTACCACGCCGACACGCCGGTGGACCCCGGTGTTACCTACCGCTTCGCCTTCTGGGCCAGGTGCCTTGGCGCGTCGGGTGACAACACGGTCGTGCTGTCGTGGCAGAACGAGGAGGCCAGGGTTCTGGAGCGGGTCGTGGTGCCCGTCCCCACCGATGCCTCGGACTGGACCGAATACAGTCGCGAGGTCACCGCCCCCGCGGCGGCGGATCGTGTGGCCCTTCGCATCGGCTCGGTGGGCAACCGGGGTGTGCTGATCGTCGACGACATCTCACTATGCCCGGCAGGCGCTTCCGGGGACAACACCTTGACCCTCAACGCCGACTTCGAGGCGGTCGACCTGCCCGTGGAGACGATCGACTGGAGCTACCGGAACCTGGGACGTCTCGACTGCCCGGTGGCCTCCGCGCCGATGGATGTCGTGATGGGCAGGCCCGGCGACGATCCCTACTGGGACGGCGAGAACGGGTACCGGTACATGAAGGACCTCCGCACCGGCGAGACCGACGGAGGCAACTGGCAGGCCAACTGGGCCACGGACGAAGCCACCGGGCTTGGGCTCAGTCTCACCATGCTTGGCGAGCCGGGGACGCAGGTCGTCACCGCCGACGGCCAGGGACCGGGAACCATGCGGGTGCCTCTGGTAATCGCCCGGCGCACGCAGGCCGACACGGTGTTCGGCGCGGTCCTCGAACCCGTCCGGGGCGATGCGCTCGTGCGCGGCGTCACACTTATTCCCTGCACCGCGGCGGGAGCGCAGGTCGGTGCCGTCGAGGGTTACGGGGTCTCCGTGCGCCTGCCCGACCGCACCGACAGCTACCTGGCCTCCTATACGGACACCGAGAAGCACTTCGGACCCATGGTGCTTAAGCCCCATGGGGGTGAGCCCAACTGCCTGGCCGCGGTATCGGTGACGGCGCAGGCGGGCGCCACGCCGGGCGCGGGGGAGGTGCTGACTGCCTATGTCCAGGGAGGGAAGCTGTCGTTCGGTCCGTGGTCGCTGGCCGCTCTGCCGGCCTACCGAGGCCACGTCCTGTCCTGCGACGACGAGGCCAAGACAGTCACAGTGGATTGCCCCCTCCCCCCGGGCCGCGCGCTGTCGGGGGCCGTGCTGACGCTGGACCTGCCGTACAACGTAGCTCTGACTGTGGCGACCGTAGAGCCGGCGGCCGAGGGCTCGCTGATCCGCCTGCGTGACCTCCCCAACCTCGCTCTTCCCCCCGCGGCCCCGTTCAGCATCCCCACCGCGGCCTTCCTGAGCCTGCGGGCACAGGACGTGTACCGAATGCAGGCCACTGCGGGGGCCGAGGTCGGCATGCCCGTGGCTGAGGCCACACGCAGGGTGGAGGCCGGCTCGGTCGAGGGTGGCCTGAGGCCCCGGGATGTCGCTCGAACCCCGGACGGCTTGTGGCTTCGCCTGGCCGCCGCGGACGTCCCCGCGGGGGAGGCCTTCATCGTGTTCAACCGCCCCGCGGGCAAGGGCCTCGAGGACGCGACGCCACCGCGCATCACGGCGGTGGAGGTTGACGGGAACGACGTCGTTGCCGCCCCGTATGTGGAGCTTCCCCACCCTCCGCGCTCGCTGGTCATCACTCTGCACGACGAGACCTCCGGCGTGGTGCCGGAGCCTGTCGAGCTTCTGGTCAACGGCAGGCCGGCCGATGGCGACGCGGGCGTGACGGCCAGAATCTGTAGCTCCGATGGGACTGTGCGGGTTGAGCTCGACGGGAGAGACGCCACCGCTATCGAGAGCGTGCGGCTGGTCATGCGCGACGATTCGCTGCTGCGCAACCGGGTTGACTTCACACTCCGCGTCGTTCGGGCCGTGGAGAGCATCGCGTTGCCGGGTGCCGACGGCGGCAAGGCCGTGGCGCTCATTGGCGAGCAGGCCCAACTGCAGGCAAGCCTCCGACTGGCCGCCGGGGACTACGTCCTCGACCTCATCGGCTACGGCCCCGATCTGGCCACCAACTCCCTGTGGCTGGAGGTGGATGGTGAGCGCGTCGAAGATGTGGTCCACCTGCCTGTGGGGGAGCTGGGGAGCTGCAGCAGGGATGTGGACATCACCCCCGCCCTGCCCCGGTTCCACCTCGCCGAGTCCGGCGAGCATACGCTGCGCCTGACGGTGCGCGAGGCCCCCGGTGCGGTCGTGGCCAAGGTGCGCGTCCTGCGCGATGGTCAGGTCGTTGA
>CAZXDD010000376.1:0-7819 GCA_964639415.1 uncultured Armatimonadia bacterium | reverse complement strand
CGTCAGCCGTTCCCGCCGTTGCCACCGCCGTTGCCACCGCCGTTGCCACCGCCGTCACCACCGCCGTTGCCACCGCCGTCACCACCGCCGTCACCACCGCCGTCACCACCGCCGTCACCACCGCCGTCCCACCACCCTCTGGGTATCTCTGGCGATCACCAGTTCCTCGTCCACGCCGGTGACCACGATCTTGGCCGGGCTGTCGGCTGTGGAGATGATCCCCTCGCCCTCGACAGCGGCATTGGCGGCCGGGTCGAGCGCCAGGCCCATGAACTGCAGTCCCCGGCAGATGCGCTCGCGCACGGCGGCCGACTTCTCGGCCACCGTCCCGGTGAAGATCAGCAGATCAACGCCGCCCATGGTGGCCGCGTAGGCGCCCACGTACTTGCGGGCGCGGTGGGCATGCACATCCAGCGCCAGCCCGGCCCGCTCATTGCCCGCCTCGGCGGCGGCGATCACATCGCGCAGGTCCTGGCTCACTCCGGAGATGCCCAGCCAGCCGCTGCGGCGGTTGAGGATGTCGGTGACCTGCGCCGTCGTGAGGCCCTCCCTGTCCATCAGGAAGGGAATGATGGCGGCGTCCAGATCGCCCGCGCGAGTGCTCTGCACCAGGCCCTCGTGGGGCGTGAAGCCGGTGCTGACTTCCACCGAGCGCCCGCGGTCGCAGGCGTTGGCCGTGTTGCCGCTACCCAGCATCAGGGTGACGACCCGCATCTCGGCGCTGGAGGTGCCCAGTAGCTCCGAGGCCCGCTCGTGAGCGGAGCGGAAGGCGATGCCGTGGAAGCCGTATCGGCGGATGCGGTACCTGTGGTAGAGCTCGTAGGGCAGGGCGTAGGTGTACACCTCGGGAGCGAGGGTGTGGTGGAAACCGTTGTCGAACACGCACACGTGGGGCCTGCCGGGGAGGTCGTCCCGGCAGGCCCGGATGCCGGCGAGGTTCGGCGGGGTGTGCAGGGGGGCCAGGTCGGCGATGGACTGCAGCGACTCGAGCACTGCGGGCGTCACGAGCACCGAATCCCAGTGCTGCTCACCCCCATGCACCACACGGTGGCCGACGGCGTCCACTTCATCCAGGCCGCCCAGCGGCCCGGCTTCCGGTGCCGTCAAGAGGCCGAGCAGCCGGTCGATGCCGTGCCGGTGGGTCTGGATGGGCTCCGCGATCACCACAGGCGGCCGGTCGCCACACTGGTGGGTCAGACAGGCCTGCGGGGTGCCCACACGCTCCAGGACACCGCGGGCCAGGGGTTGCCCCGACGGCATGTCGATCAGCCGGTACTTGATGGACGACGAACCGCTATTGAGGACCAAGACAACCATCGAGGCCTGTGTCATGTCCGCCTTCAGTCCCTGTTCACGAGCATGCCGGGTTCCAGCTTCACGCCCTCGGCGGCCTGCACAAGCTCGCAGCGGGAGACCCTGGTGAAGACTTCCACCACCTCGAGGCGGGCAACGCGGGTCCGGATCGTCTCCACCACCTCCCCGGTGTCCGGGTCGCGAAGCTGCTTGTCGGCAAAGAGGCTGAAGCTGTCCTTCTCCTGTACGCCGGCATCGGAGCCAAGGTTGAGGAAGATGCTGCTGCCGTCGACACTGAGTATCTTGGCCGTGGGGCCGGTGGGGTCGGTCTGCGACGGCCTGTCGGGCTCGCGGCCGGGCACGGGGAGG
Source organism: uncultured Armatimonadia bacterium (assembly GCA_964639415.1). Lineage (GTDB taxonomy): Bacteria > Armatimonadota > Zipacnadia > Zipacnadales > JABUFB01 > CAYRFY01. The sequence continues at coordinate 6,157 of CAZXDD010000376.1, read as the reverse complement.
ATCGCGCGGGCCGCCAGACGGGAGGCGAACTCCGTGAGCTTCCCGGAGGCGAGCTGGGCCGCGTCCACGACCCGCAGGTCGTCCCGGTACTCCCGAGTCCGCAGGCGTGACGAGGACCGAGTATCCTCGATGCGGTACCAGCGATAGTCGCGGTCCCGGGGCTCGTCGGCTTCCTCGACCTCGGTGGACCCGGAAACCTCGAACACGAAGACGACGTCGCCCGTGCCGGTACCGACGAACAGCACACGGCCGGAGACGGTGGTGGTGTACAGGCGCTCTCGGAACTGAGCGGCCCAGACCATGTCCGGGTCGGGGCGGTCCTTCTTCACCTCGCGCCCGGCGGCGCGCTCCTGGGCGGCCCAGCGGTCGAACTCGGCCTGACGCTCGGGGGAGATACCCCTGCGGCTGGTGGTCTTGTACTCGATGGTCTCCTTGCACTGGGTCTTGGCCTCACCGATCTCGGCGAAGGTGACGGCCTGCACCGCGAGCTGCCGACCCAGGCGCTGCAGTTGGTCCTGGGTGGAGAACGATACCCCATCGGTGATGATCGGGTTGTCCCTGCCCACCACCCGGAACGCCCGCAGGTCCAGTAGGCCGCGGTACAGACCGACCTCCGCCGCATTGCCGACGGCTTCGGCCCCCGGGCCGGCGACGGAGGGCATGCAGGCCACGGAAGGATAGGGGCGCAGGTCGATCACGTTGTGGGTGATCGGCCGATTCTCCGGGAACCTCCCAAACCGGAAGGCCTCGGCCACCGCGGCCCGCAGCAATGGTTCCGTTGGGGCTTTGATCAGGAGGCTCTCCCGAGGCGGCTTCTGATCCGGGGCGGGGAGGTGGCGGGCCGCCAGCTCGATGTTCCAGCGTGCGATGCCGCTGAGGTTGGCCGGGTAATCCTCGTGCCAGCTCTCGTGGAGGTCCACACCCTCCCTGTCCGAGCGGATCAGGAAGATGATGAACACCACAGGCTCCGGCATGGTCGGGACCTGCTGCTTGGGCGTCGAGACATCCACCCATTCCACGAATCGGGGCTTGAGGGCCGCCACGAAGTCCTCGAACTCATAGCGGTCCACATTGGAGACGATGATGGTGGCGCCCAGATTGGCGTGGCGCGTGATCATCGGGTCCGCGGCCCACGAGGGAGCAGACAGCAGGCACGCGGTCAGAGCAAACAGGGGCAGGACACGCAGCATAGGACCACTCCTACCGAACACGGTGCCGAAACAGCGCAGGGGCGCTTGCCGTAGTCGCCCGCCTTGCGCGGGGGCCAAGATGACGCTCCCGGCCGCGCAGAGGCGGACGCACGCGTTTGATCTCACCGGCGGCCTCTCCGCGTCGCGGCGCGGCCGCCGGGATCAAAGGAGCACGGCGAGGGCCGGGGGCTCTCGGGCGCCGGCCTGTACCGCGCCGATGGGGCCGCTACAGCGTGCGCAGGAAGTCCACGGCCTTCTGAATGTCGCCCACCGGGTCCTCACCGGTCTCGCGCTCGATGGCGAAGTATCCATCGTACCCGGCATCGCGCAGGTAGCCCACATAGCGCGGCCAGTCCACCCAGCCCTGGCCCAGCGGAACTTCCTGACGGGTGCCGTCCTCATGGACGAGGGCGTCCTTGGCGTGGGTGTGCACGATCACGTCGGCCAGCGCCCTGGCCCCCTCGTTGGGCTGGAACTTCTCGATCCACTTCTCGCGATGGTACTGCTCGCCGGCATCCTTGCAGAACCGGGCGCCCCACAGGATCATGTTCGCCGGGTCCCAGTTGACACGAATGGCCTTGCTGCCCACGGTGGTGATGACACGGCGCAGGACGTAGGGCGGCTCGGGACCGGTCTCGATGGCCAGGCAGGCCCCCACGGCTTCGCCCCGCACAGCCATCCTGGCCATGCCGTCCACCATGCGCTCCCACCTGATGTCCGAGGTGTCCTCAGGCATGATGCCACAGTGGCCCTGCCAGATCCCGCAGCCCAGATCGGCGGCCAGCTCGAGGTTCTGGCAGCCCCATTCCACGTTCTCGTCCCAGTTGTCCTCGACGGTGAGGTCCACCTGACCTCCCCAGCAGGAGATGGCGGAGATCTCCAGGCCCAGGCCCCTGACGTGCTTGACCAGGTCTCTGCGGGCCTGACTGTCCATTGTGCGGGCATCCCAGTCGCCCCCGGCGGTTATGTGGATACCGGGCACTCCCATCTCCACAACCTTCTCCATCGCCTCGTAGCGATCCATCCGGAGGTTGCCCAGCATGACGGCGATCTTGAGCTCGGACATCGTGTACGCCCCTTTTTGTGGTGGAAGGTCAGTCGTGTGACCGAGGGGTACTTCGCCCCGAGACGGGGAGGGACCTTGTGGGGGGAGAAGCGGCGGAGCGGCGGCACGCGGCAAACGGCAGACGGCGGCGAGAGACCGGCCCGCGCCGAGGCCGCCGCCGCAGGACGGGCGCCTGCGCCGCGCCATGGGCCGCTGCCGGCCACCCCTACCCCACCGGCGTCACCACCGTCCCCGCCGGGGGGCCGTTGGGTTTGGGGTCCGGCCCCGGTGTCGGGGCCACCGGCTCTGTCTGGGGGCTCGTCACGGGTTCGGCCGCCGGCTCTGTCCCGGGTTCCGTTACCGGCGTGGGGGCCACGGGCCCCGGCTCCGGACCCAGGTGGATCAGCGCATAGGTCTCCAGGTCGAGCAGGAAGGCGCGACCGTTCTCACGCGCCATGCGGGCTCCATCGGCACCGCGCACGTGGGTGCGCCCGGCCTCCATGCCCTCCCCCAGCTCCAACTCCAGCCGCGGGACCCTCTGTTTGCCGACATTGACCACCAGCATCCACAGCCCGCCGTCGTCCGCGAACACGCGCCAGAACACCTCCGGACGCTCCTCGGGCGCCGTCAGGGCACGCACGGGACGGGCCTGCAGCTCCTGCCCGAGGTAGTCCTCAACCACCGAGCGCAGGGCCCGCTCGTCCAGCCCGTAGGTGGGGATCAGCGTCAGGTGGCCGGCTCCGTAGTCACAGTTCAGAGGCGCTCCGTCCGGTGCGGGGACGAGCTCGTCCGGCACGAAGGCCTGTGAGTACAACTGGCGCCACGGCTCCCGGGCGATGTACAGGACATCGCCGCCCTTCTCGATGTACTCCACCACACTGCGGGCGGCGCCCTGCCGACCGTCCGGGGTGCCGTACAGCAGGCTGTCGCAGAGGATCAGGCGGGGGCAGCTTGCGGGGTCCAGCTTGAGAAGGCCCTCGTTGCCCACTGTGCGAAACGATACGCCCCGGCGATACAGCTCGGTGCAGACGCGCTGGTAGAAGGAGCCGTCGCGACCGCCCAGACGCCACCAGTCCAGCTCCTGCTGACTGACCAGCACCTCCGGGCGTGACTGCCACTGTTGCAGCCGCTGTTCGTTGCGCTGGATGAAGCGCAGCATCTCGGCGGCGGCGCCGAAGGTGGGCTTCTGGTCGCGGTGTCCGGTGACCAATCCCCAGTGCTCCCGGGCGTCGGTGTCGTCCTGTTTCTCCGGGTTGCCGCTGCGATGCCATTCGTCGCAGTATTCGTAGATGCCGACTCCGGCGACCTCGGGATGGAGAAGCACGCAGGCCACACTCTGCTTGATCTTCCGGGGCGCCAGCTCGCGCTCTGAGTAGAGCGTATGGGCACCGGTTTCGGTGACCAGGACGGGTCGGCCGTTGGCGCCGGAGATCAGCCGGTTGACGTCGGCGCAAAACAGCCCCCAGTCCAGTGATTGGCTGTAGAAGATGTTGCCGCTGACGATATCCATCGCCGGCAGCTCGCCACCTTGGGAGGCCGGGTCCCAGCGCACGCCGTACGGCTGGCAGTAGGTGGTCGGGGCCTCGCAGCCCACCGCCCGCAGGCCCTCCTTGCCCACCTGCAGATACGCGCTGAAGGTGTCGCGCATGAACACCCACCACTCCCAGAAGATGGGCAGGGGGCTGAGGCCCGGCGGCGGCAGAGCATCATCGAAGGTGGCCAGCTCCTGGCCCGTGCGGCGGCAGAAGGCGTCCACCGTCCCGAATCGGCTCCTGAGGTTCGCCCGGAAGGCCCGGAGGGTGATGTCATCATAGCCGCCGTAGGCGAAGCCCAGGCCGCCACTGTAGGCGCTCCAGGCATAGTCATTGCCCATGCTCACGGCCAGCAGTCCGGGGTTGCCCTTCAACGCGCTGCCCATGTCGCGGGCGGCCTCCCGCATGCCGCGCCGGTTCACGTCGTCCGCGTAGACGGGTATGGGTGCCTCGTAACCGTCGGCGAAGATAGATAGCCGCGGCGGCTGGTAGATCACCTGGGGGATGGTGTACATCCCCTGCTTGTGCCACAGCTCCATTTCCTCGTACGTGGTGGGACGCCAGGTGATCAGGCAGTTGGCCCCCAACTCGCGGATCAAGTGATGGTCGGTGCCCTGGGTATGGCGCGAGAGTGCCCACAGTTCCGTGGGATGATACGGCGCGTAGGCGATCCCGCGGACGAACACGCGCCGGCCCGCGGAGTCCGTGATCCAGGCGGCATGCGACTCGCCCGCCAGTACAAGAAAGATCAGGATTGCGGGCAGGAACCTGCCTGCAAATGGGGAAATGTGGGGTCTATGGAGGAGGTCTCTCATTTCAGCTTGTTTGACCGAGCAGTCTGCCGGAAGTTGCGCACAGAGGGCCGGCGGAGGCCCGGCCATGATCGAGCCCGGCGTCCAGAAGTCCGGCCGCCAACCCCACGCTCGCCGGGAATGTCATTCTGAGAGCGTCCGCTCCCGGAGGGAGCAGCTCGAAGAATCTCCTGGCGTTCAGCGAGATTCCTCGCTATCTCGCGCGCGAGATGGCGAGGAATGACAGGCAACGGACCGGCCGGACTTCTCGGCCGCGCTTCTGGCGGCTGTGCTGCCGAGGTGCCACGCTCGGCGAGTGTTGGCGCATGGGCGGCCCCGCCGGGTTCGTGGTGGGCGTGGTGTTCAAGCGGGTGGGCAAGCGCGGCTACCGTGTCTGGTTGCCCGATCCTGTGCTCGAGCGCATCTGTGACGAACGGGCGCTACCGGTGGAGAGCCGCGAGCGGCTCGCGCCCGCCGTTGCCGCCGCCGCCGAGCTGGACTGCTCGCCGATCGGCTTCGTGCGACCGCCGCTGCCTCTCAGTCCCGTGTTCCGCGACGCCGGGACCTACTGGGCGCTGTGCAAAGACCACAAGCGGATCCCGGGCGCCGCATACACACTCGCGTACAGGCATCGGCCGCTGCGCCGCCGGTACGTAGCGCGGGTCTGTACGGGACGATGCTCCGACCGGACCGACGGGCGGTATCGGTGGTCACCACTCGCCACACCCTGGATGACCCGGGGTGGACACGGACGGTGAGGCTCGGAACATCGCGGCTTGCGGACGTAGCTGAGCGACTACCGGCGGAGGCACGGGGCGATCAGGTGAGCTTTGCCGACCCCTACACGGCCATGGTTTCCTTGTGTGAGCATGCCCGGGATGCGTGGGAGCGCAAGATAGCTCGCGGCCTGTTTGTACGAGTGAGCGCACAGGAGCAGGCCGGGGTCCTTGGCGAGGCGAATGTACCGGCAGACCGCTGAGCGACGGGTTCTGCCAGTCCGCGGTCAGCGGCTGAGTTGTGGTTGCGGTTCCGTTGCGCGCTGCAAGCAAGTGTGCTATACTCTGGCCGACGCAGGCCGTGCGCCGGGGTTTGCCTATCTTTGTGCGTGCGTCGGGGGGACGGGTAGCGGGGTGGCGGCAAGCAGCTATTGGTCCGAATTCCGCTTCATCAGGCGTCACCAAAAGGGGTCCTGGCCGATGCAAAGATGCCGGATTTCGCTTCTGGCCCTCTTCGCAGTTGCAGCCCTAACGGTCACCGTAGTGAGTGTCGCGCCTGTGTGTGCCGACGAGGTACAGCTCGCAGGCATCCGTCTAGGCCAGCACGCCCTCAACGTCCTGCAGGTGTACGGCCAGCCGCAGGCGGTTATCCACGGCTCCGAGGGCCCCGGCAGCATCACCAGCTATTCGGCCGGCGGCGGCGCCGCGGGCGGCGCCGGTGCGGGTGCCGGCGGCGAGATGGGTCCCGGAGCAGGCCCGGGTGCGGGCATGCCCGGCATGGGCGGCGCTCCCGGCGGAGGCGGCCCTGAGGGCTTCGGTGCCGGTCTCGCCGGCATCATGGGCGCTTTGACCGGCGGCGCCGGCATGCCCGGCATGGGTGGCG
>CAZXDD010000375.1:0-7820 GCA_964639415.1 uncultured Armatimonadia bacterium | reverse complement strand
CGAGACGGGAGGAGGGGGGAGAACGGCACTACAGCGGCCGCTGAAGCGCGACTGTGGCAGTATGTAGCCTCACTGCGTTCGTGCATGATGTGAGTGGAAAGCCCGCTCCACGGGTACGGCGACGGCGGTTAGGCGGTCTCGCCCTGGGTGAGCTGCGCCAGGCGGCGGTAGGCGGCGCGGAAGTCGGAGTACAAGGACTCGGCGAAAGCCCAGTATCCCCTGTAGACCTCGGCTGCGGCCCGATCCGGCTCGTGGCGCCTCTGCACGCGCACCAGAGAGCCGGCGTCCGCCCAGTCATCGATAAGGCCGATGGCGATGGCCGCGGCCACAAAAGCGCCGCGTGAGGTGGCCTCCGAAGGGCTCTCGCACACCGCCACAGGCCTGTCGTAGATCCCGGCCAGGATCTCCGTCCACACCGCTCCCTCCGCGCCACCCCCGATCGCCCGTATCTGCGCCACCGGCTCGCCCTGCTCCTCAACCACCCGCAGGATGCTGCGCAGTGTGTAGCCGACACCCTCCAGCGTGGCACGGGCCAGGTCGGCGCGCGTATGGGCCAGCGAGAGGCCGAAGTAAGCACCGCGGGCCAGGGGGTCCCAGATCGTCGCCCTCTCCCCCATCAAGTACGGCAGGAACACCAGGCCCCGGGCCCCCGGGGGCGACTGCGACGCCAGTCGGCCAATGATCTCGTAGCGGCTCTGGCCCTCCACCTGTGCCTGCCGCGTCTCGGCGACGGCGATCTGATCGGCGAACCACTCCAGCGAGCTGCCGGCACACTGCACCGTGCCCAGCGCATTGACCTTCAGCGGGTCTAGATCGCACACATTGAACAGCCTCATCTGCCCATCGAGCAGCGGCTCGCGCCGCACCGCCGAGACCCACGAGGTCCCGCCGATGTAGTTGTACGCATCGCCGACGTTCACGGCTCCCGCGCCCACCGTCGCGCAGGAGCCGTCACCGCCGCCGATGACCACCGCGGTGCCCTCGGGAAGCCCGGTCGCGCCCGCGGCCTCGGCGCTCACCCGTCCGATCACGGTGGCCGAAGGGACGATCTCCGGCAAGAGGTGGCCGATCCGCAGAGCCTCCGCGATCCGCTCCGACCACCGCCTGCGGTGCAGGTCGTAGCAGGCCGAGAGTGAAGCGTCCGAATGGTCCGTGATCCCCAGACGGCCCGTGAGGCGGAAGGCCAGATAGTCCTTGGACTGCAGAATGTACCGGGTCTTTCGATAGACCTCCGGCAACACCTCGCGGAGCCAGAGGATCTTGGACAGCGGATAGTGGGGGTCCAGCACGTTCCCGGTGATCTCGTACAGGCCCCGGGCACCCAGCTCGCCGCCCAGCCGTGCGCACTGCGCTTCGCTGCGCGTATCGGAGTGGATCAGGGAGTTTCCCAGCGGGACGCCGGCACCGTCCACGGGCAGGCAGCCCATCATGTGACCGCAGAGGCCGACGGCGGCCACAGACACCTGTCTGTCGGCCAGCAGCGCCCGGGCCGAGCTCGCCGCCGCCCGCCACCAGTCCTCGGCGCTCTGCTCCGCCCACCCCGGCTGCGGGTAGACGGTCTCGTAGCGGCTGAAGGTGGAGGCGACGATCTCGCCCGTCGTGCTGAACAGCGTGGTCTTGGCGCCGGTGGTGCCCAGGTCGAAGCACAGGATGTGGTCGGTCACTGCGGTCTCGCCTCCCGCGCAGGTCTTCTTCCCTCGGGGGCGAAACACCTGCCCGGGAGGCCATGGTCGCGGACTTCGCAACTCCCAGAAGGCCGATTTTCACCTATGCCCGGCGGTACGCTGGTTGACCTTTGCCGACACGTTCACGAAAGAGAGCCGCTCCGGACCGATCTGGTACCATGGCGGCCGGAGCGCATCGTGCTCACCAGGGGCTGCGATGCCCGCCCGGATGAGGCCGTCTACTGCGAGCGGCTGACCGCCGCCTACCCCGAGGCCCAAGTGGTCGATCGACGCGACATCGCCCACAATCGCGTGCCCATCGAGGGAACCGATCAGGCGGAGCGAGTAGCGATTGGCAAGCGAACCCTCGTCCTGGGGCGCATCGCGGGCCCGGTGTCGCCCAACCACGATCCCGAGACCGCCGCCGGGACGCTGTGCACCAACTACCACGCCGTGCACCCGGCGTGGTTTTGCCATTACGACTGCGTGTTTTGCTACCTCGCCGGCAGCCCCGGAGTGAGCTTTTCGCCCACCGTTCGCGTCTTCACCAACCTCCAGGACATCCTCGCGGCGATGAGCCGGACGCTGCAGCTTGCTGAAGGCACCGTGAGCTTCTACGTGGGGAAGGTCCAGGACGGCCTGCAGCTGGACCCCATCGCCCACTACTCCCGTGTGCTGGTGGCCTTTGTGGAAGCGCACGCCGGGGCGCACCTGGTTTTCCTGACCAAGTCCGAGGCGGTGGAAGGCGTGATCGCCGCGGCACGGCCCACGGAGGCCCGGGGGGCAGTAGCGGTGACCTGGTCGCTCAACGCGCCCGAGATCTCGGGGGCCTACGAGTGGGGGGCCCCGAGCTTCGGCGCGAGACTTGCGGCGGCCCGACGCTGCGCCGAAGCGGGGCTCGAGGTGCGCCTCATCTTCATGCCCCTGCTGCCGGTGACCGGCTGGCAGGACCTCTACGCCGAGGCGGTGAGAGAGGCCCTGGGACAGGTGAACCCCTCGCGGGTGACTCTGGGGGGCATCTGCTCATACCCCTGCGCCCTGTCGCACACGGCATCGCTTCTGGGCACCGGGAATGTGATGACGAGTCTGGCGACTCACAAGCACGGGCGCAGGCTGCGTTTCGCCCCCGAGCTGCGGGTGGAGATGTACCGGCACATGGTGGGCCAGGTGCGGCGGTATGCGCCGGGGGTACCGGTGAGCCTGTGCCTGGAGTCTGAGGACGTGTGGCGGCGCGCCGGTCTCGACCCGGCGGACTGCCGCTGCAACTGCATCGCCGGGAGCTGCGATCTGCTGCGCGGCGCGAGGTGAACAGGTCGGCAGGTGAGACCGTCCCCGCGGTTCCTGTCACCTATCACCCATCTCCCGCCACATGCCGGTCCCGCCGCTCCGCGTCTCAGCCCGCCTTCCTGTGGCGCAGGCCGTCGAGGGCCACGGCCACCACGATGATGGCGCCGGTGACCACCTCCTGCACCCAGTTGTCCAGCCCCATCTGGGAGCAGCCGGAGCGGATCACGCTCATGATCAGCGCCCCCACCAGGCTTCCCAGTACCGAGCCCTCTCCCCCACTGAGGCTCCCGCCGCCGATGACCACGGCGGCGATGACATCCAGCTCCAGCCCTACTGCGGCGGTGGGGTCGCCCACGGTGAGCCGCGAGAACATCATCAGCCCGGCGAGGCCGAAGAACCCTCCCCCGATGGTGTAGACCGCCAGCTTCACCCGGGACACGGGCACGCCGCACAGACGGGCGGTCTGTTCGTTGGACCCCACCGCGAAGATGTGCCGGCCCAGCCGGGTGTAGCGAAGCATGCCGGCGACGAGGAGCGCCAGGATGACCACCAGCCACACTCCGGGGGGCACCAGCATGGCCGCGCGCTCCGGGGGCAGTGTGGCCAGCAGCTCGCCCAGCCAGGTGCGGGGCGCATCGATCTTCTGCTCGTGGGCCAGAGCCTTGGCCACCCCGCGGACGATGAGCATCATCCCCAGGGTGACGATGAAAGGCACCACCTTCAGGCGCGTGATGAAGATGCCGCTGAGCAGGCCGCAGAGGAGCCCGGCGGCGATGCCGCCGAGGGCGGCCACGGCGGGGCTTGCTCCGCTGTTTTGCAGCAGCCAGGCGATGGCTACGGTGGCCAGGGCGACGACGGAGCCCACGGAGAGGTCGATGCCGCCGGCGATCATGATGACGGTCATGCCCAGAGCGGCGGCGCCGACGATCGCGGTCTGGCGGGCAATGGTCTCGAGGTTGCCGGAGCTGGAGAAACTGGGGGGGCCGATGACGGAGAAGAGGATGTAGATCGCGGCCAGGCCCAGGACCGGCCCCAGAACGTTGGCCCAGCGGGCCGCATTGGTCCAGAAACGGGGCGCGGCGGGCTGCGCGGCGGTCTTCTCCCTGTGGAGCGGCTTAGGCTCTGTCACAATGCGAACTCCTGGCCGGTGGCCTCGAGCATCAGGCTCTGCTCATCGGTCTTCGCCACCACCCGGGCGGGGCCGAGCCTGCCCCGACACATGACGTGGACCCTGTCGCACACCCCCATGAGCTCGGGCAGGTAGCTGCTCACCACCAGGACCGCTTTGGGCTCGCGCCCGCCATCGCCGGCGGCCAGAGCGTCGATGAGCCGGTAGATCTGGGCCTTGCTGGCCACGTCGATGCCGCGGGTGGGCTCGTCGAGCAAGAGCACGTCTACGTCGGAATGCAGCAGGCGGCCGAGCGCGACCTTCTGCTGGTTGCCTCCGGAGAGGTCCATGACTCTCTGTCGCGGCCCGCTGCAGCGGATGGACAGGGCCTCGATCCAGCGCCGGGTCTCGGCATCCTGCCGTTGCCGCAGCACCAGTCCCAGGGGGCCGAATCCGGTGAGCCTCGAGGCGGTGAGGTTGTCGGCGACGGTGAGCCCCACCGCCAGGCCCTCGTTCTTGCGGTCCTCGCTGAGCAACCCGGCTCCCTGGCGCCAGCGCAGGACGGGGGAGGCGGGGCCGACGTAGGCGCCGAGGGTGATCCGGCCGCTGCGGATCGGGTCGAGGCCGAAAAGGGCGCGCAATAGCTCCGTGCGTCCGGCTCCCACGAGGCCGGCGACCCCCAGCACCTCGCCCCGATGCAGGGTGAGGCTGGCCGACCGTGGCGCGGCTAATCCGGCAAGGCGGTCCACGGTCAGAATGGCCTGCCCGGCCTGCCGTGGCGAGCGCGGGTACAGGTCGGTGATCTCGCGCCCCACCATCAGGGCCACAATGTCCCGGGCGCTGAGGTCCGCGACCCGGCCGCCACCGGCCACGCGCCCGTCGCGCAGCACGGTGACGCGGTCGGCGATCTGTCGGACCTCCTCGATGAAATGGGAGATGTAGACGATGGCATGGCCACGGTCACGCAGATCGGCGATGACCTCGAACAGGCGCGAGACGTCCTGCACCGAGAGGCTGCTGGTAGGCTCGTCGAGGACCAGGACGCTGCAGCCCACCGCCACTGCACGGGCGACCTCCACCAATTGCTGGGCCGCGGTGGACAGCGCTCCCACCCGGGCGGTGGGAGAGACCTCCGAATGGTGGAGCAACGCCATGGCGGCGGTGGCCCGCCGCCGGACCTCGGAGCGGCGCAGGAAGCCGGCCACCGCGGGCTCGGCCCCCAGCATGATGTTGTCTTCGACGCTCATGTGGGGGGCCAGCGAGAGCTCCTGGTAGATCATGGCCACGCCGGCGGTGCGGGCATCCAGAGGATTGCGCGGGCGGTACGGGCGGCCGTCGAGGAGCATGGTGCCGTGATCCGGGGCGATGGCCCCGGAGAGCACCTTCATCAGGGTGCTCTTCCCGGCCCCGTTCTCGCCCACCAGGGCGTGCACCTCGCCCGGCAGGACGGAGAAGTCCACGCCGTCCAGAGCCGTGGTCGCACCGAAGCGCTTGCCGACCGCCCGCATGCGCAGACGGTCGGCCGTCGGTTCGTGCGGTGAAGCGGCCCCTGCCGCCTCGATGCCGGTCGGTGGATCTACTCTTCCTTCAGCCATTTCCTGTAGTCCGGAGCCAGGAGCGCCTGGATCTTGGGATCGTTCATGTTGTCTTTGGTCGCCAGGGTCTCACCCGTGGAGATGCGCTTGTCCACCGCCTCGCCCTTGAGATGGGCCACCATCGTCTTGACCCCGAGATAGCCCATGTTCATGGGATCCTGCAGGACGAGGCCCGACAGCTCGCCGCCGGACAGCGCGTCAACCAGCTTCTCAGAGCTATCGAACCCGATGAAGGTGACCTTCCCGGCGAGTTTTGCGTCCTGGAGGGCGCGGAGCATGCCGAAGGTCGTCGACTCATTGCAGGCGAAGATGCCGTCGATGCCCAGGCCGTCGGCGGTCTTGTATGGTGCCAGGAGGTTCTCGCTGGCCTTGTAGGCGGTCTCGGTAGTGGCGCCGCCGTACTGATTGCTGCTGACGACCTCGATCTCCTTGGCCTCCACGACGGCGTCCATGAAGCCCTGCTCGCGCTCGGCGGTGCTGGCCGAGCCCTCGGCATAGCGCAGCATGGCGACCTTGCCCTTGCCGCCGAGGAGCTTGACCATGTGCTCTCCGGCCAGCTTACCACCGTTGTAGTTGTCTGTGGACACGAAGCTGGTGTAGGCCTCGCTCTTGAGCGCCGAGTCGATGATGACCACCGGGATCTCCTTGCGGACGGCATCCTCGACGGGAGTGCCGAGGGCCACATCATCCAGGGGCGCCAGGACGATGCCGTTCACGCCGCGGTTGATCATGTCCTCGACGATCTTGATCTGGTCGTCGCGGTTGTCCTCCTTGAGCGGCCCCTTCCAGATGATCTCGACGCCCAGCTCTTCGGCGGCCTTGAGGGCACCGGCGTGGATGGACTTCCAGAACTCGTGGGTGGTGCCCTTGGGGATGACGGCGAGGGTCATCCCCGCCGCTCCCTGGTCGGCGGCGCCCTTTTCGCCTTCCGACGGCCCGGCGAAGGGCTGGTCCACGTCGGCAGGGACGGCATCGGTTGGCGGCGGCGGAGCCTGCCTGGAACAGGATGCGAGGAGAAGCAGGGGCAACAGGCACAGGACAGCGAGGCCGGCTCGTCTCATGGTTGACCACCTTCTCGCACGGTTCGGCGGCGCCCGGAAGCGACCGCTCCTGGCCGGGGTACAGACCCGCGAGGTCAGGTAGCGCTGCTTTCGGCGAGAGAGAGCGTCACACCTCCTTGCCGCCACGGCCTTCGGTGGAGCGAGCCGTCGGCCTGCACTCCGCACCCACGAACCGCTACCGGAATCGCGGCCCGGTGGCATCCCGGTCGGTCCTGGGAGCCTTCGCACAGAGCCGGGGAGGTCTACCGGGCTCCGGTGGCCAAGTCCATTCCCGACGCCGGGCCGGTCTCACCGCCTCAGGAGCGTGCACAATGGGTTCATTGCCTCGCGGCGCCGTGGCGCTGGTCACCGGTGCGGCACGGCGGCTGGGACGAGCCATCGCTTTGCGCCTGGCCGCCGGGGGCTGCGGTGTGGTGATCCACTATCGGTCTTCAGAGCAGGAGGCGCAACAGGTCGCAAGGCTCGTGGCCTCCGAGGGTGTCGGCGCCTGGCTGCTGCAGGCCGACCTTGCCGACCCCGGTGAGGCCGAGGCCCTTGCGGGCCGCGCCATGGAACTGGCCGGCCGGCTCGATGTTCTGGTGAACAACGCCTCCAGTTATCCCGGAGGCGACCTGGCCACCCTGGGCCTGGACGACCTCGTCGCAAGCCTGCGGCTCAATGCGTGGGCACCCTTCGCCATTGCCCGGGGATTTGCGTGCAGCGCAAGGCAGGGCCGGATCGTAAACATGCTGGACGCCCGGCTGCGCGGCTACGACCGCGAGCATGCGCAGTACATCCTGGCCAAGCACATGCTGGAGAGGCTCACAAGGATGCTGGCCATGGAGTTTGCCCCCGGCTTTACCGTCAATGCCGTGGCGCCGGGTCTGGTGATGGCGCCGGTGGACAATGAGGGTCTGGACATCCAGCGGCTGACCGGCGACCTCCCGCTGCGGCGTGCGGGCAGTCCCGAGGACGTGGTGGAGGCCGTGGAGTTCCTGCTGGGCAGCGGGTACATCACCGGGCAGGTGATCTACGTGGACGGCGGCCGGCACCTGCGAGAGCCGTGAGAGCCTGTAGGGCGCGGGCCTGTACCGCGCCATTCTGTAGGGCGCGGGCCTGTACCGCG
>CAZXDD010000374.1:0-7823 GCA_964639415.1 uncultured Armatimonadia bacterium | reverse complement strand
GCTACATCAGGTCCAGGCAGACCATGGCGCTCTTGTTGCGGACGATGAGCTTGCCGTCGGCGATGATGGGCGCCGTCCAGCTCTGGCCGCCCAGGGGCTTGATGCGACCCAACTCCCTGTAGCTTTCTGCGGTGGCGTCGACCATCACCACGTCTCCGGTGGCGCCGCCGATGGCGATCAGCACGTCATCCACCGCCACCAGGCCACCCTTCTCGAAGCCTTCCTGCCGCCAGGCCGGCTGGCCGTTCTGGGGGCTCAGGCACATCAGGTCCCCGCCCCTGCCGGCGTTGCCGATGCCGAAGAAGTAGCCCTTGTAGTAGACCGGGGTGTTGAAGTGAGCCTGCAACTGCTCGTTCTTCCAGAAGGTCTTGGCCCCCTCGGGGCCGACATAGACCAGCGCACAGCCCAGCCCGTAGTCGGAGGTGATGAAGACGAAATCCTCGGCCACGAGGGGGACGGCCGCGTTCACCTTGGACCGGTTCTCCCAGGGAATCTGCCACAGCGCCTCCCCGCCGGTCTCGGCATCCACGCCGTAGAGGTCGACCCCGGCGAAGATCACGTACTGCTTGCGCCCCTGCAGCTCCGCCACCGCCGGAGTGGCATAGCCCGGAAGACCGTCGAGGCCGCCGGTCCAGAGGGTCTCTCCTGTGTCCCTGTTCAGCGCCGCCACCCCGGTCTCACCGCCGGGGCAGACGATCAGCTTCTCGCCGTCGATCTTCGGAGACATGGCGTAGAGCCAGTTCGGCGGCCGGCCACCGAACTCCTGACGGATGTCCCGAGACCACACGACGGTCCCGTCGCCGGCGTTAAGGCAGTGCAATTGCCCCATGCGGCCCAGTGTATAGAGCCTGCCCTCGGAGAAGACCGGCGTGGCCCGGGCGTAGCCGTAGTTGTCCTTGCCCGGGTCGGGGTAGGAGAAGGTCCAGACGTCCTCGCCGGTGGTGAAGTCAATCGCGCGCACCACGTCATTGTCGCCGTCGCGGTCGATGATGAAGACCTTGCCCTCGGCCACCGACGGGCCCGCATACCCATTGTCGCTGAGTTCGACGCGCCACAGCTCCTGCGGCGGCCTGGCGCTCCAGTCCTTGTTGATCCCCGTGTCGGGGGCAATGCCGTTGGCCTCCGGTCCCAGGAACTGCGGCCAGTCGGCCGAGTAGGCCAGGCCCGCACACAGCACCGTGACTGTCAAGGTCAGCGTCATTTTGTTCATGCGCTCGGATCTCCTATGGGTCTTGGGGTTTCTCTCACTTTCCGAAGCAATAGACCGCGCCGTCACCGGCGCCGATCACCAGCCTGCCGTGTCCCACGGCCGGCGAGGCGGTGATGCCCGCACCGGCCTCGAACTTCCAGACCATCTTGCCGGTACTCAGCCCCAGAGCGTACAGCCGCCCGTCGTCGCTGCCGAAGAACACGCGGTTGCCCACGATCACAGGGGAGGAGTCCACCCGGTCATTGGCCGAGAACGTCCACAGCGTCTTGCCCGAGGTCCGGTGCAGGCAGAACACGCTCTTATTGCGCGAACTGAAGATCACCCGGTTGCCCGCCACGGCGGCCGAGGAGTAGCTGGCACCGCCATCGCGGCGGACGCTCACCTTCCACAGCACCTTGCCGTCGCTGAGGCGTACCGAGACGTATTCGCCCTCCATACTCCCGGCAAACGCGGCGCCGCCGGCGTAGGCGGGGGAGGCGGCGAAGTTGGCCCCCACATACCCGGCGGCGGTCTCCTTACCCGTCGTGAGGTTCACCATCCGCACGTGCCCGTCGCACCCGGCGATGACCACCGTGTTGGAGGCCACGCAGGGCGAGCAGTGCACCTGCGCTCCGGACCGGAAGGACCAGATCTTCGCTCCGGTCCTGGCGTTGAGCTTGTACAGATAGTTGTCGTAAGACCCGAACAGCACCGCTCCGGGGACGGCCGTTGCCGAGGAGATGATCTGGTCGCCGGTGCCGTACTTCCACACCCGCTTGCCGGTCCCGGCGTTCACCGCATGGAACACGCCGTCCTCGTCGCCGATGTACACCATCCCACCGGACACGCAGGGCGAAGCGCTGATCCTCGCCCCCGAGTTGTACCGCCACCTCACCGCTCCGCTGGAGAGTCTCAGGGCCAGCAGGTCGCCCTTCTTGGTTGCCACATAGACGGCGTCGCCAACGATGGCGGCGGTGGACTCCACCGCCGAGCCGGCCTCCCTCGTCCACAGGAGCCGGAGGCCGGCGGGCAGCGGGCTGTCCGTGGTGCCGGTCTGTAGCGGCCCGCCCCGGAAACTGGGCCAGTCCTGCTGGGCGGCCGGGCACACGGCTGCGCCCACCGAGAGCAGCAGGGCGGCGATGCACGGCACGGCGATGAGGCGTGTCATGCGCTGCAACCTCCGTCATCTCGTCGCGGTCTCCGGCTCGGCGGTCTGTCCGGGCGCCCGCGGACCCACGGCTCGCCGCGGCCGGCTTAGCCCTCACGCCTCCGCCAGTTTTCTGAACACATCCGCGAAGATCGGGTTCCGATGGCAGTCGGTGAGCACACGGATCAGGTGCCGGCCGGCATCCTCCGACCAGGTGAGCTGATCGGTGAGGATCGGGGAGTGCACCAGGGCGCCGGGCATCCAGTCCGGACAGACAAGCCAGGCGATGGTCGCCACGTCCCACAGCTCCTTGGCCCACGCGAAGTGGTCTTCATGGTAGCCGCGGAAACTCTCCAGCAAGAAGTCGCACAGAGCGTTCTTGCCACCGATGTGGGCCTCCAGCTCCGGCAGCGTGGTACGCAGGTGCTGGGAGACGTTCTTGCACGGCACGTGCACGAACGGCACCCCGCAGTCCAGCACCACCCGGGCGGCATGGACGTCCTGCATCAGGTTGAACTCTCGCGTGGTGGGCCAGTACGTCGGGTTGCCTCCCAGCCAGACCACCACGATGCGATCGATGATCCGGGGCTCCAGGAGTATCGCCGACGACACATTGGTGATGGCACCGATGGCCACGACGTACAGCAGGTCCTCCCGCGGAGACATGGCCCTTTCCACGAGGTCCTCGGCCGCGGCGCTGACCACCGGCTCATCGGCGGCGGGCAGATAGCCTGTGGAACCCCTGAAGGCGAAGCCCTCGCTGTCGCGGCCGAGACGCTGCAGCAGACGCAGAATCTCCTCGTAGCTCTTCTCCATTCCGTCGACGGGCGAAGTGGACCGAGAGTTCAGAAAGGGCGCCGCGTAGATGGCCTCCACGTCCATCTGCTGCGGAGACAGGCAGGCGTAGGCCAGGGCGAACTGATCGTCGATTTCGTTGTAGGTATCGGTATCCAGAACCATGGATACCCTGCGCCGTGGCGGCACGAGCCTCTGTATGCGGATGGATTCGTCGATGGTGGGGAAGTCCATGGGGCACCTCGTCAACGGTGTTTGGTCGGGCGGCACGGCCGCGGGAGCGGGCGAAGAGGATCAGGTCGGCGCTGTCACATGCTCGGCGGACGTGGCCGCCTCTGCGGCTGCCGTCCCCTGAGCACCCGGATTCTGGCGGCTAGAAATGCACTCTCCCCACCTTCAGCCTCCCGGCACGGTGCATCCCGGCGGTGAGCACGGCGGCGGCGATGGAATGCATCTTGGCCTCGGCGCTGTCGGCTCTGGAAGTCAGCACCACCGGCGCCGCGGCGCCTATCAGCAGGCCCGCCACCCTGCCTCCGGCCAGGAAAGCAAAGGACTTGGCCAGGATGTTGCCCGACTCGATGTCGGGGCAGACGAGGATGTCGCAGTCGCCCGCCACGTCGCCGGGAATCTGCTTGACGCGGGCGGCCTCTGTGCTGACGGCGTTGTCCAGAGCCAAAGGGCCGTCCACGTCACAGTTGGGGAATTGGTTGCGGTGCTGCATGGCCCTCAGGGCGGCGGCGTCCAACGTGGCGGCCATCCTCGGGTTCACCTGCTCCACCGCCGCCAGCACCCCGACCTTGGGCTCATCGATGCCCAGTGCATTGGCCATGTAGACGGCGTTGAGGATGATGGCCGCCTTCTGCTCCAGGTCGGGGGCGATGTTCATGGCCCCGTCGGTCACGAGAGTGAGCCTGCCCCGGGCGGTGGTCTCGAGGATGAAGACGTGGGACATGATGCTCTCGGTGCGCAGGCCGGTATCGCGGTCGAGGACCGCGCGGAGGAAATCGTCGGTCTGGATGTGGCCCTTCATCAGGATCTGGGCCTCGCCGTCGTGCACGGCACGGCAGGCGGCTTTGGCGGCCGCCAGATCGTCGGGCTCGTCGACGATCCGGACGCTCTCGGGCCTCAGGCCGCAGTCCTCGCACAGGGCGCGGATCCGACGGCCATCGCCTACCAGCACCGCGTCGGCCAGTTTGGCCTCCACAGCGGCCTTCACCGCGTAGATGACGCTCTCTGCCTCCGCGGCCGCGACGGCCACCGTCTGCACCCGATGCTCTGCCACCGCCTGCAGAATGCCGTCAAGGGTCGTGATCACCTCAGGCCTCCGCGATTGTGATCCTGCCGCCGGGGTCGGGCCGTCAGCCTCCGCGCCGTCCCCGCAGTTGGCCGCAGGCACCGTCGATCTCCCTGCCCTTGCTCCGGCGCACACTGGCATTGAGGCCGTACTGCCTGCAGTGGTGGACGAAGGCGCTGGTGCGCTGCTTGTCGGGCGCGACCATCTCACAGTGACCGACCGGATTGAGGGGGATGACATTCACGTGGTGCGGCTGGTGGCGCAACAGGCGGGCCAGCTCGTAGGCGTGGTCCAGCAGGTCGTTGACCCCGGAGATGAGAACGTAAGCGAAGGTCACCGGCTGGCCGCCCGTGGCGGCCGAGTATTCCTTGCACACCGCGGCAATCTCGGCCACAGACCACTTGCCGACCCCCGGCATCAGCCGCCTGCGGATCTCATCATTGGGGGCATTGAGCGACACGGCCAGCTCGGTGGGGAGACCCTCCTGAGCGTACTTGCGGATCATCGGCACAATGCCCGCCGTGGAAACGGTCACCTTCGAGGGGGAGATGCCCAACGCCATCTTGTCGGTGATGAGCCGGATGGCCCGAACCACATTATCGTAGTTGCCAAACGGCTCTCCCATGCCCATGAACACGACATTGGACAGCGGCCGCAGCGGGTTCCCCGTCGCGCGCAGAGTGATGAGTTGGGCGATGATCTCACCGCTCTCGAGGCTGCGCTCACATTTCGTCTGCCCCGTGGCACAAAAGACGCATCCCATGTCGCAGCCCACCTGGCTGGACAGGCAGGCCGTGCGCGTGTTGCCCATGGTGATGGCCACACACTCTACCTCGCCGCCCCGGGGCATCTGCACCAGGAGCTTATGGGCATCGGGGCCTCGCTGCGAATCGAGTACGGGAAGGGGCCCGACGTGGAAGGACCCTGCCAGCACCTCGCGCAGGTCGGCCGGCAGGTTGGTCATCTCATCGAAGGTTCGCGCGTTCTTCTCGTAGGCCCACTCGAAGAGCTGGCGGGCACGGAAGGGCTTCTGCCCCTGGTGCGACAGCCAGCTCCCGGCATCGTCGAAGGACAGCTCGTATAGCAGTTTCCTCACATGGGTCTCCGCAACGGCGGTATCTTTGCGTCGCCTCTGTCGCCCCGGTCCGCCGGTTGCCGGCCCCGCGGGCCGCCGTCGCCGGCGGGAACCGGGATGTGTCGTCATCGGCCGTCCCAATGCGGGACGGCGACATTCTCAGGTAGGTCACCTCAGGGTGCAGACACCAATGATACTGACAGATAGGCGCCGGTTAGTCAACCGGCGGAAGGAGCGCCGCGGGGCCGCAGCGAATAGTCTCCGGCGGCGCCCCGGCAGTATGACCATTCCTTGACAGTGAATCGGGGCGCGGATATACTGCTGGAGACGGCCGGGGCTACCGCAAGCTCCTGCATCCTGCGAGTCTGCCTACGAGAGCGTGATACCCTTGCCCGGTACTTTCTGCACGCAGTGCGGGTTCGACAATCAGCCGACGCGCGGCGCCTGTCTGATGTGTCTCAACTACCTGCACCGGCCCGACGGCGGTGCGGTGTGCTCTTCGTGCGGGGCCAGTAGTCCCAAGGACTCCCGGTTCTGCCGGCAGTGCGGGCAGCAGTTCGCGATGGCTGCCGCGGCGATACCGGCCCGTGCCGAGCTGGTCGCCCGGGTCATCGACGCCGTCGGCGCCGTGGGTGTGGCGACCGGTGCTGGCGGCTCCTTCGCGGATGATGATGACTTCATGGATGATGAGGGCTTCGCCGAGTCGATCCCGGCGGCCATGGATACCGAGCAGTTTGGCGCCGAGGATGATGCGAAGGTCTCGATCGACGACATACCCGCCGAGGCCGTCCCCGGCCCGGTAATGGAACCCGTCGCCGCGGAGCCCCCGGCTCCCCCCGCCGAGGAGATCGAGCCTGACGAGGATTTCTCTATGCCCCCGCCCGGCGTCGTCGCGACCCTTGACGACGAGGAGGACTTCGCGCCGCCCCCGCCTCCGGGTGTAGTCACCCCGCCTCCGCCGCCCGCGGAGAGCGCGGAGGAAGACTTCGCGCCCCCGCCTCCACCCCCGGGGCTTGTCGAGCCCCCGGATGACGTGGATGAGTTCGCCCCTCCCCCTCCGCCTCCCGGCGGTTTCGTGGAGCCACCCGGCGAGGAGGACCTGGCGCCCCCGCCTCCACCCCCGGGGCTTGTCGAGCCCCCGGACGATGCCGACGTTTCACTGGATGGGGACGCGAAGCAGGACGAGGAAGCCAAGAAGGGCGAGCAAGACGGAGAGATCGGCGGCTGGGAACTGGATTTCGAGGAGTAGTGTGCGGCCGCCCATTGAGATGATAGGCCCCATGCCCGACATCGCAGCCGCCTATCAAGAGGTCGCTCAACGCATGGCTCTCGCCGCCGCCAGGGCGGGGCGCGCTCCCGACACGGTGACCCTGGTCGCCGTATCCAAGACCCGATCCGCCCCTGAGATACGCGAGGCGATCGAGGCCGGCGCCAGAGACCTGGGCGAGAACTACGTGCAGGAGATGGTGGATAAGCACGAGCTCTTCGCCGGCGAGGCCATCGACCTGCGCTGGCACGCCATCGGCCATCTGCAGCGCAACAAGGTGCGCTTCATCGCCCCCTTCTGCGCCCTGGTGCATTCCGTCGACAGCCCGCGTCTTGCCGACGAGATCGGTGTGCGGGCGGCGGCCCACGGACATACGCAGCCGGTGCTGCTGGAGGTCAACATCGCCGCCGAGGACAGCAAGACCGGGGCGGCGGTGGAATCCGTGCCTGAGCTGGCCCAGCACGTGGCCGATCTGCCCAACGTGGAACTCCGGGGCCTGATGGCGATGACGCCCTACGGCGCGCCCGACCATGTGCTGAGGCGCCTGTTCTCGGCCACCCGCGAACTTGCCGAGCGCATCGGCCGCGACCTGCCGCCGGGGTCCATGGACCAGCTCTCCATGGGCATGTCCCAGGATTATGAGATCGCGGTGGAAGAGGGCGCCACGCTGGTGCGCGTCGGTACCGCCATTTTCGGCGCGCGTCAGAGCTAGAGGGATCGGCCCG
Organism: uncultured Armatimonadia bacterium; assembly: GCA_964639415.1. GTDB lineage: Bacteria > Armatimonadota > Zipacnadia > Zipacnadales > JABUFB01 > CAYRFY01. Next base: position 331 of record CAZXDD010000374.1, on the reverse strand, counting down.
AGGTCTCACCGGGTCGCGACGATCCTGCAACGACAGGGCCACGGCGGGCCAGACCGGCTCCAATCCTGGCCCGGCGCACGCGAAGCCGGTCATGGGGGCGGCCCGCGACACAGCGGGATAGCCCGCCGACATCTCTCCGCCGTAGAATGAGACCCAACGCCACATCCGAGGAGGTCATCCGAACGCCTGCACCGCAGTAGACCAGACCTGCCGTCTCGGCCCGCGGTACGCGCCCAACGGGGTGTGCCGGGGAGAGGGGGTTCTCCCGGGCCACGGTTGAGATCGGAAGAGCCACACGTCTGAACTCCAGTCACCGCTCATTATCTCGTAT
>CAZXDD010000373.1:0-7863 GCA_964639415.1 uncultured Armatimonadia bacterium | reverse complement strand
GCATACGAGATAATGAGCGGTGACTGGAGTTTAGACGTGTGCTCTTCCGATCTCGCGGGGCCGGCGGGAGCCTGAGGCAGTTCCTGGGCCTGGGCTGGGGTGGCGACCTGGAGGCCGCCGATCTGACGGCCAGGCCGCAGTTGACCACCCTCTCGCCCGCGGAGGTGCCGATCACCACCCGCGACGCCGAGGGCGTCTTCTACCAGCGCGTGCACCCGGCCCTGCCCGGCCCGGGCCTGTACATGGTCGCCGTGGAGGCCGACGGCATCCGCCGCGTCACCTGGGTGGCCGTCACGGAGCTGGGGCTCATCACCAAACACGCGGGCAACCGTCTGCTGGTGTACGCCACACACCTGAAGACCGGCCGGCCGCTGCCCCAATGCCACATCAGCCTGCTCTCGGGAGATCAGACGCTCCTGGAGACGACCACGTCCGCCGGCGGCATCGCAGATATCGCCCTCCCCGCCCGGCCCGGTGGCGACGAGCTGCTCGTCGCCGGTAGATACGGGAGCTCCTTCGCCGCCGTCCGCGCCTACCTCTACAGCGAGGACAGCGAGCCGCATGTGGTCTACACCTACACGGACCGGCCCGTCTACCGTCCCGGCGATGTGGTGAGCTTCAAGGGCATCGTGCGCCGCGCCTCCGGCGAAGGGTACCAGGTGCCCGCCGGGCAGGAGGTGAAGGTCGAGGTCCACAGCGACGCCGGAGACCGCATCCACTCCTCCGCCCTGCGCACCAACAGCTTCGGATCGTTTCACGGCCGGCTGTCCTTGCCAGGCACCGCGGGATCGGGCCACTACGCCCTGATGGCGACGCTCGAGGGCAGGCCGTACAGCTCCGGCTTCCGGGTGGCGTCCTACAGGAAGCCTGAGTACAAGGTCACCGTGAGTACAGACAAGCCCTGGTACGTGAAGGGCGACACCATCGTGGCTACGGTGGAGGCGGAGTATTACTTCGGGGCCCCGGTGGCCAAGGCCGGGGTGAGCACCTCCCTCCGCGTGGCCACCATGTGGTACGACCCGTCCGAGGAGGAGCTGTCCGAGGAGTTCGGACTCGAGGATGAGGCCCGGTATGCCGGGCACGGGGAGTGGCTGGACAGCGGGGAGGTGGTGACCGACGGCTCGGGCCGCGCGAGGGTGCGGATTCCCACACGGATGCCTCGCGACGACAGGGATGAGACGGCGCAGGAGGGCTTCGGCGCCGACGCCGACGAGTACGACCGCTTCTTCACCATCGAGGCCGTCGTCACGGACCCGGCACGGCGCGAGGTCACGGGCCGGAGCACCGTGAGGGTCGCGCGCGGCGAGTTCTCTCTCACCGCCGAGGCGCGGAAGACGGTGCTGAGCGAGGGCGACGCCACGACGGTCACTCTCAAGGCGGTGGACTTTGAGGGCCGGCCCGTGGCGGGAGCCGAGGTGGAGGTGGCCGCCGGCCCCGTCCGCTGGTCTCAGGACGGCTTCGAGCACGAGGTCGGCCTCCGCCAGACCCTGAAGACCGATGGCGAGGGACGGGCGAGCCTGGAGGCCAGGCCCACCGACCGCGGCGAATACCGCATCACCGCCACGGCCCGGGACAGGCGGGGCAACAGAATCGTGCGCTCGCTGCACCTCTGGGTCGTCGCCGAGGGCGCCGGGGACTACGACTACAAGTACCCGGAGCTGGAGCTGATCGCCGACAAGAGGGTCTACGACGAGGGCGACACGGCTACCATCCTGGTGAATACCGACCGCGTCGGGGCCGACGCCCTGGTGAGTGTCGAGGGCAAGGACGTGTTTGACACCTACACCAGACGTCTGGACAGGCGCTCGACGACGCTGAAGGTGCCGCTTGAGGGCAGGTACGTACCGGGGGTCTACGTGACGGTATCTTATGTGCGGGACAAGGAGTTCGTGACGCGCTCCAAGCGCCTGGCGATCTCGACCCGGCGACGAGAGCTGACGGTGGAGGTCACTCCGGACCGACAGACCGCGGCTCCCGGCGAGCGCATCCGCTACGACCTGCGCACTCTGAAGGCCAACGGCGATCCCACCGCGGCCGAGGTCTCGCTGGCCGTGGTGAACGAGGCGATCTTCGCCATTGCTCCGGAGCCCCGGCCCGACATCGTCTCGGCCTTCTACCCCCGTGTCGGAAACCGGGTGCAGACGGACTTCTCCTTCCCCCAGGTGTACCTCAGTCCCGAGGACAAGGGCGGGCGGCCCACCGAGGTGAGAGAGAAGTTCCGCGACACCGCCCACTGGGCTCCGGCCGTGGTCACCGACGCGCAGGGGCGCGGGAGCGTGGAGTTCGCCCTCCCGGATGACCTGGCCTCCTGGCGCGCCACCGCCCGGGCCCACAGCATGGCGACGGCGGTGGGGACCGGCACATCCACCGTCGTGTCCCGCAAACCGCTGATGGTCCGGCCGATTCTACCGCGATTTGTCACCCAGGGCGACCGCTGCCGGATCGGCGCGATCGTGCACAACCAGTCCGACACGCCTCAGCGCCTGCGACTGCACCTGGAGCCCGCGGGTGGCCGGCGCGAGAGCAGCCGCCCCATCTCCCTGGCCCCCGGCGCCCGGTACACTCTGGAGCGCGAGATCCGCGTGGCCTCCGCAAACCCCCTGCCCATACTCGGCTGGGCGAGGACCGACAGCGGTCTGGAAGATGCCGTCAGAGTGACGCTGCCCGTCTTGCCCCACGGGCGGCAGCGGATGGACTGCCGCAGCGGAGTGGTGCGCGACAAGATGGCCACCACATTTCAGGTCCACCGCGACGCCATCCCCGGGCACGGCGCGCTGAGCCTGAGGCTCTCTCCCTCCGTGGCCTCGGCCATGCTGGGGGCCCTGAGCTATCTGGCCGGCTACCCGTATGGCTGCACGGAGCAGACGCTGAGCGCTTTCCTCCCGGATGTGGTCATCAGCCGCGCCCTCAAGGAGCTCAAGCTCACCGACAGCGGCGTGTCGAGCAAGCTCCCGGAGATGGTGCGAGACGGGCTGACGCGGATCTACGCCTACCAGCGCGGCGACGGCGGCTGGGGCTGGTGGGAGCAGGATGCCGCCGATCCGTGGATGAGCGCTTACGCCGTGTACGCGCTTGTGGAGGCGCAGCGCGCGGGTTTCGAGGTCGGCGCCGAGCGGCTGAGCCGTGGCCTGGAGTACCTGGCCGGGGTCGCGGACCGCAAGGGTCTGGACGAGAAGACCCGCGGGTATGTGCTGTACGTCCTGGCTCTGGGAGGGCGTGCCGAGGCGGCTAACCGGGGCCTGGGCGGCGACGATCTGCCCCCGCAGGTCAGGAGCGAGCATGCCCTGGCCACCCACGCTCTGGCGGCGCACACCATCGGCCGACACGAGTTGGCCGAGGACTACCTCGGGCGCCTGTGGGGGCGGGCGCGAAGTGCGGGCGGCGGGGTCTTCTGGGGCGACGATGCGGGGCACTACTGGGATCGGTGGACGCAGGCGGAGACCACCGCGATGGCCCTCCTGGCCACCTGCCTGATCCGCCCCGGCGAGCCCCGGCTGCCCCGGGTGGCGCGCCGGCTGATGCTGCAGCGCCGCGGCGACCACTGGTCCTCCACACGGGACACGGCCATGGTGCTGTATGCGATGGTGGAGTACCTGAAGCTCAGTCGTGAGCTGGAGCCCGACTACACCGCCCGGATCGTGCTCAACGGCCGGGTCAGGGCCTCGGTCCGCATGACACCGCAGATGGTGGGCCGGCCCGAGCAGGTCATCGAGATCCCCGTCGCCGACCTCACAACCGGCGAGAACACGCTACAGGTGGAGCTGGACAAGGAGGGCATCCTGCATTACACCGCCGAGCTTGCCCAGTACATCGCCCAGGAGGACATCCCGGCCGTGGCCTCTCGGGCCCGGCTGGATATCGACCGGCAGTATTACCTGCTGCGCCCCCAACCGGGGGTTGAGGAGCCGCAGATGCCAAGCCGGCCGGTGGACCGCGTTCGCTACGGAGACACCCTGCGCTGCGTGGTGACGCTCACGGCCGCCGCCGACCACAGCTACATGATCCTGGAAGACTACCTGCCCGCGGGATGTGAGGCCATCGAGCCGGACGCCGAGGACATGTGGTGGCGCTATGATGAGCTGGGCGCTGACAACATTGAGTATCGCGACGACAAGGTCGCCGTGTTCTGGCGCTCCCTGCCGGCCGGGGTCCATCGGGTCACCTACGACCTGCGTGCCACGATCCCGGGCGAGTACCGGGTGATGCCCAGTAGCGTGTACAGCATGTACGTACCCGAGGTCTGGGGCTCCGGGGCGGAGAGTCGGCTGCGGGTCAGGTAGGGCCATCCGGACGGCCGGCGCCGAGCCGGACGAAGCGCGGAAGAACGGACCGACATGTCCACCACACGGTACCCATTTTTGGTCTGCTGTGTCACTGTCGTCCTGCTGGCCGCAATGGCCCGCGGCGTCCTGGATCGACGCGCGATACCCCTCGGCGCCTACGCCACATCGCTGGGGGGACGAACGGCGTCGCAGGTGGCGAACGCCGGGAGAGCGGCGGAGGCCATGGACGGGACAGTTCTGAGGCCGGGCGGGGAGTTCTCCTTCGTGGCGACGACGGGGCCGTGGACGGTGGACCGGGGCTACCGCAAGGCCCCCGTGAGCTACGACGGGGAGCTGGTCCGAAGCTTCGGCGGCGGCGTGTGCCAGACTTCTTCGACCCTCTACTGCGCCGCACTGGCGGCGGGCCTGGATGTGCTCGAGCGGCACCGCCACACGTGGCCCGCCGGGTACGTGCCGCCGGGGGGCGATGCCGCTGTGGCCCCGGGCGGCATCGACCTGCGCCTGCGCAATCCGTACCCGTTCGCGGTGCGGCTCCGGGCAGGCCGGGAGGGGGACGAGCTGATCTGCCGCGTGGAAGGCCGGGCGCAGCCCGGTGCGCAGAGACGTCCTCTGCCGACCTTCCTAGTCCGGCACGAGACCACGGACATCGTGCCCGCGCCCGAGGTCTCGCGACCGGACTCCGCCCTGCCTCGCGGCTCCCGCAAGGTCCTCAAACGCGGGCAGCCCGGCTACCATGTGCGCACCACGAGGCTGCGTGTGGAGCCGGACGGGTCCTCGGTGCACCGGCTCATCTCCGAGGACTGCTATCCGCCGCTGAGCCGCGTGGTGCGCGTCGGCACAGGGCCGGGTTGAGCGGTCGCCGTCAGAACGCGATCGCAAGCTCCGTCTTCCCCGCCCCGGGGTGAAGTTGCAGGACTTCCTGCTCCACCGCTCCTCCCTCGGGCAGCGCCCTGGGTGATGCCAGCCCCAACGCCCGCAGGTCCACGTGCACCCGGGCGAGGCCTTCGGTGGTCAGCGTCAGCGTGGTCTCCGCGACGGTCTTGTCCCCGGCGATGGTGTCCCCCTTGCGCACGACGACCGCCGTGCACCTGCCCGGCGTCAACGCGTCCGCGGGCGTGAGGTGGAGCCAGAAGTAGCTCTTCGCCTCGTCGGTGACGATGTCCAGCCGCTGCGGCGGCACAGCGGAGAGCCGAAACGCCGAGGCCCAGTCCAGCCCCTCCCCGGCCTTGTCGGCATGGCCGGCACTCCAGGACTGGAACACCACCCCGTGGGCGGGCAGGGGCTTGAGCCTGAGATAGGTCTCCCAGGACTGCTCCACGAAGATGGTGTAGTCCTTGTCGCCGTGACCGATGAGCAGATGGGCGTTGGCGGCATTGGTGATGAAGGTCCGCGGCGAGCGCCGTGCGTACTCGAAGTCCACCTCGGGCGAATCTCCGGGCTTGCCGCCGCAGACGGCTTCCACATGCGCGGCATAGCTGTTTTGCTGAGCATGCCAGGCCCGCAGATCGGTGATGGGGCACCAGGCCGCCGCGGCGGCGAAGACGTCCGGGTACTTGCACACCATCAGACAGGTCATGTGGCCGCCCCCGGAGCCGCCGGTGATGTAGATGCGCGAGGCGTCCACGTTCTGTGTGGCCCGAACATGCGCGATGGCGTCGATGATGTCGTGCTGGGCCGGGATCGAGCCGCCGGCCTGAGTGGCGTTGGGGTTCGAGGTCAGGTTCGGCCCGCGGAAGTGCGGACAGACCAGGAGCCAGCCGCGCTTTGCGGCCTGAGCCGCATAGGGCTCCACCATCTGCAGATAGTGCGAGGACCAGGTGTGCAGGCCCACCAATAGCGGCGTCGGTGTGGCCGGGTCGTAGCCCTCGGGGACGCCGACGACGATGGGCTGCGGCGCCCCGTCGACGGAGGAGGGCACGGCCGCTTCGGTGAGGCGGATGCCCGGTACATCCGGCAATTGGGCGGCCGAGGCCCCGTCATTGCACACGGAAAGCACGAGCATTGCGGAGAGCAGGGCACAGGCGAAGGCGCAGAGCATGGCGTGGCGAGCTCCTCTGGGAAGGCCGCACCTCGGGGAAGCCCCCACGGTGCGGAACGTGGATCGGTACCATCCACGGGCAGTTCACGGACGGGGTCGAGGATTCCTCCGCCGAGGAGGCGAACTCGTGGGCACGGCATCATCCCGGACCCACACGAGGCTGCGGGTGAGCGGTCTTCCGGGAGGAAGCGGACGGCGGGGCCGTGCAATGCCGTCGAAGGGAATGAACCCATGACTCGCCCCAACATCCTGTTTGTCATGTCCGATGACCACGCCGCGCACGCCATGAGCTGCTACGGTAGTCGGATCAACCAGACCCCGAACCTCGACCGCATCGCCAATGAGGGCGTCCTGTTCGAGAACTGTTTCTGCACCAACTCCATCTGCGCCCCCAGCCGGGCGACGATCCTCACCGGCACCTACAGTCACGTCAATGGGGTCGAGACGCTGGACGACAAGTTCGACGGCCGTCAGCAGACGTTTCCGAAACTCCTTCGGCAGGCGGGCTATCAGACGGCCATCATCGGCAAGTGGCACCTGGGGCACGGGGGCATCCACGATCCCACAGGGTTTGACTACTGGAACGTACTGCCCGGACAGGGCCTGTACCACAATCCCGTGATGATCGACATGGGACAGGAGAGGGCGATCGAGGGGTATGTGACCGACATCATCACCGACCTGTGCCTGGACTGGTTAGAGAGCAGGGATCGCGAGCGCCCGTTCTGCCTGCTTTGCCACCACAAGGCCCCCCACCGCCGCTGGGAGCCCGATGACAAGCACGCCCACCTGTACGAGGACATCGATATCCCGGAGCCTCCGACCTTCGATGACGACTACTCCAACCGGGCCGCCGCCGCGGCCTATGCCACCATGCGCATCGACCGCGACCTGGACGAGCAGGACACCAAAGGCGCGCCCCCCGAAGGGCTCTCGCCCCACGAGGTGAAGAGCTGGAAGTACCAGAGGTACATCAAGGACTATCTGCGCTGCGTGGCCTCGGTGGATGACAACGTGGGCCGGATGCTGGACTACCTCGACGAGCAGGGCCTGACGGAGGACACAATGGTGATCTACACCTCCGATCAGGGCTTCTTCCTGGGCGATCACGGCTGGTACGACAAGCGGTTCATGTACGAGGAGTCGCTCCGGATGCCATTTGTGGCCCGGTACCCCCGTGAGATCGCTCCGTGCCGCCGGAACGGGAACATCGCGCTGAACGTGGACTTCGCGCCCACGTTCCTGGACCTCGCGGGAGTGCCGGTCCCCGCCGAGATGCAGGGCAGGAGCTTCCGGGGGCTTCTGCAGGGCAAGGCGCCCGCCGACTGGCGCAATGCGCTGTATTATCGGTACTTCATGCACCTGGCGCACCACGGGGTCTTCTCGCACTACGGCCTGCGCACGGACAGGTACAAGCTGATCTACTACTACGAGAAGGAGCCGCTGCCGCCGGAGTGGGAGCTGTTCGACCTGGAGAAGGACCCCTACGAGCTGCGCAACGTCTACGCCGACCCGGCTTACGCCGAGGTGGTAGAGGACCTC
>CAZXDD010000372.1:6590-7866 GCA_964639415.1 uncultured Armatimonadia bacterium | reverse complement strand
GGCCCCCGTCAATTCCTTTGAGTTTCAACCTTGCGGCCGTACTCCCCAGGCGGGACACTTAACGCGTTAGCAGAACAGCACTGGGAGGGTCGATGCTCCCAACACCTAGTGTCCATCGTTTACGGCTAGGACTACCGGGGTATCTAATCCCGTTCGCTCCCCTAGCTTTCGCGCCTCAGCGTCGGTATCGTTCCAGGCAGCAGCTTTCGCCACGGGTGTTCCTCCTGATATTTACGCATTCCACCGCTACACCAGGAATTCCACTGCCCTCTCCCGAACCCTAGTCTGGCAGTTCAGCGAGCAGCCACAGAGTTGAGCCCTGTGATTTCACCCGCTGCTGACCAAACAGCCTGCGCGCGCTTTACGCCCAGTAATTCCGGACAACGCTTGCCCCCTACGTGTTACCGCGGCTGCTGGCACGTAGTTAGCCGGGGCTTCCTCTGAGGGTACCGTCAGAACTTCTTCCCCTCTGACAGGGCTTTACGGACCGCAGTCCTTCATCACCCACGCGGCGTCGCTGCATCGAGCTTTCGCTCATTGTGCAAGATTCCCTGATGCTAACTCCCGCAGGAGTCTGGACCATGTCTCAGTCCCAGTGTGGCCGGTCACCCTCTCAGGTCGGCTACCGATCGTCGCCTTGGTAGGCCATTACCCCACCAACAAGCTAATCGGCCGCGGGCCCATCTCCAAGCGCCGGAACTTTCCTGTCAACACTTATGTGCCAACAGTATATCGGGTATTAGCAGCAGTTTCCCGCTGTTGTCCCCGTCTTGGAGGCAGGTTACCCACGTGTTACTCACCCGTTCGCCACTCTCCCCGAGATCCACCCGAAAGCTTCTCTCGGTTCTCGTTCGACTCGCATTCATTAAGCACGCCGCCAGCGTTCGTCCTGAGCCAGGATCAAACTCTCCATCGAAAAAGACGACAGCCCCGTACGCCGGCCAACGACCGACGCCGGAGTTTAAATCACCAAGAACCTGGCTGGTTCATTCGTCACGCTATTTAGTTTTCAAAGATCGCGCCCACTTACCGCTGGGTCTTAGAAGATACCAGACAACCCCACCACCTGTCAAGACCCTTTTTTCAAGCCCCCCCCCGTCCCCACCCGCTTCAATAACCCCCGGCAAGGCTCGTCAGTATAGCCAAACCAAGCCCACCCGTCAACCCCTTTTTTCGCCCCCCCCCCCCCCCCCCCACCGGCCCACGACCCGGCCCGGCCGCGCGAGGGCCCCACCCCCCGCCCCCGGGGCAGGGCGGGGGGCGGGCCCCCCCCCGC
>CAZXDD010000372.1:0-6580 GCA_964639415.1 uncultured Armatimonadia bacterium | reverse complement strand
CCCCGCGATTGCGCTCCGGCAGGCGGTCGGTGCTGCCCCGACGAATCTTGGCACATCCGGTCACCTCATTCCCGGGAGGGTGTCCTATGGTTGCGTGTCTGTGCTCCCTGTTGCCGCTCTTGCTCTCCACCTTCGACTGCGGCGCCGAACAAGCCCGGCTGAGCATCACCGCCGACACCTCCTTGCAGGCGCACCCTTCGGAGGTGGAGCTCAACAGCGGCGATTGTTCGGCCCTCCGCATCAAGGGCAACGAGCACTACCTGCTGATCAAGCCCGACCTGGAGCCGATCCGCGGTTGGCGCGTGGAGCAGGCCGGCCTGTTCCTGCACCCGGCCAACACCTGTCAGTTGCGAACCATGGGGGTGTCCACCATCGCCGCCGACTGGGCGGAGGGGTCAGGGCGCAGTAGCCGGGAGCCGGGGGGCTGTACCTTCACCCATGCCGTGTGGCCCGACGTGCGATGGGCCGGTCCCGGCAGCAGCTTCCTGGACGTGGCTCTCACCAACGGGAATACAGAGGTCTTCTACGCCGATGTCAGGCCGCGCCCGGACGGGTGGCTCGAGCTGGAGATCGCTCCCGCGGCCATCCAGTCCCTGCTGGCCGGTGGCTCCTACGGCCTGTGCGTCTCGGACGAGAAGGGCCAGACCCGCGCGAATAATGACGTGCACTCTCGGGAGCAGAGCGGCTTGTCACCGTACCTGCTGGTGCAGGGCGCACCGGCCGGCGACCTGTCCGTGCCCTCGGTGCGCATCGTCGGCGCCGAGGCGTGGCCCGCGGCCGCGGACTTCGACAGCGGTGCGGTCCGGCTCAGCCTGGCCGCGCAGGACGCGTGGCTGCTCGATGTCTCCGTCCGTGCCGGCGAGAGCCCGGAGGCGCGCACGCTGCCCCGCTATGCCATCCCGCGTCCCGACCCCGCGGGGGAGCGGCAGACCTTTGTCATCGGCGACCTGCCCCCGAACAGCGACTGCGTGGTGGAAGTCACCGCCGTTGACATGGTGGGCAGGCCGGGCGCTACGGCCCGTGCGCACGTCACGGCCGGTGCCGCCAGGCCCGTACCCCGAGCGCTCGCACGCCCGGTGCCGGCGGAGACCCGGGCGCCCCGGGAGCTTCCGGAGGGTTGGCGCGCCTGGGTGGCGCCCGCCGAGTGCAAGGTAAGCCCGATCTCTGGCAATGTGCTGGACGAAGTCGGGGCCCGGGGCTACGCCGGCAAGAGCGCCGGCACCTTCTCCCGCAGCAACCCTGTGTGGGATGGCGTCCGCGCCGGCCTGAGCGGCGGCATCGGCGAGGTGGTCGCGCTCAAGCTCGTCATCGAGCCCCCCGGTGGCAAGGCAACGGACGTCACGCTGCAGTTCGCCGGCGGCCCCGCGGACCCGATGCCCGCTCCCGTCGGGCTGTACCGCAACTGGTACGTGCGGGCCCACGGAGCGTGGTATGGCGAGTACATGGTTCCCGCGGCCGCTGCCGGCACCGCGATACCCGCCGCCGACAACGGCGTCCCGGGCCAGACCAACCAGTCGTTCACCATCGTCTGGGAGGTCCCCCGCGACGCCACACCCGGCCCGCGCGAGGGCGAGATCGCCATTGGCGCGGCGGACCTGGCGGCGCCGATCCACATCCCGGTGACGCTGTGGGTGTTGCCCTTCGAGCTCCCCGCGGAGACCTCCTTCGAGGTGGACCTCAACTGCTACGGCCCGGTCAGCAGTCCCGAGGACTGGCCCGCGTACCTGCGGTGGGAGAGGGCCACCTACGCCGCCGCCCACGCCCTGCGCTGCACGCTCAATCCGCTGGGCTACTCCCAGTCGGGGAACGTGTACCCCGGGTTCGCGCCGCAGATCGAGGGCAGAGGCGACGCCACCCTCGTCACCGACTGGTCCGGCTATGACGAGCACTACGGCCCGTACCTGGATGGCAGCGCCTTCGGCGGCGTCCGGGCCGGTGTGCCCATCACCCACATGTACCTGCCATTGCACGAGAACTGGCCCACCCCCATGGCCGGCCACTACTCGGCCGCCAACGACATCCGCAAGTACCCCGACAACATCGTCGCCCACGCCCTGGAAGCGCCCCCCATCGAGCAGGCCTTCAGCCGGGACCATAGTCGGGCGATGGTAGCCGTCACGGCCCAGTTCTCCGAGCATTTCCGCCGGCGCGGATGGACCGGCACCGATCTGCAGTGCTACCTGAACAACAAGTACTACTACAAGGACGAGGAGCACGGTTTCCGGGGCACCTCGTGGTGGCTGCTGGACGAGCCCATGCACCGGGATGACTGGCTGGCCCTGAGGTTCTTCGGCCGGCTCTTCCGGGAGGGCGCCGGCGCCGACCCGCGCCTGGTGTACCGCGGCGACATTTCCCGACCCCAATGGCAGCGCGATTGGCTGGACGGCGTGCTCGATCTCATGTGCGTCAGCTCCGCCCTGTTCGACGCCCCGAACCACTGCGGGCGCTACCGCCGGCAGGGGGTAACGCTGTGGCACTACGGCACCGGCAACCCGATCGAGAGCAGCAATCTGAGCGCCGTGGCCTGGGCGCTTTCGGCCTTCTGCGCCGGGGCCGACGGGATTTTGCCCTGGAACTGCATCGGGGGCGACGGCGCCTTCGATGAGCCGACCCCCACGGCTCTCCTGGTGCCCGGCGGCCGCTTCGGCATCGAAGGGCCGGTGGTCAGCCTGAGGCTGCTGGCCATGTGCCGCGGTCAGCAGGACGTGGAGTACCTGAACCTACTGGGCGCCAAGGAGGGCTACGACCGGGAGCAACTGGCCCGGCTGGTGAGCGACTTGGTCGCCTTCGAGGGCCGCCACGGCCGGGAGCATGCGGACGACGCCGGCGGGCTGGAGTTCTCGGGCCTCACCCTCGAGGACCTGCACGCCTTGCGCACAGCCGTCGCGGCGCGGTTGAGTGGGCCCGGCGCCGGCGGGTAGGTGCGGGCCGCGGCCGCGCCGCGGCAAACGGGGCGCGTCGGAGCCAGACAAGATGGGGGAAGGTGGCTATCGCAAGGGCCGCGAAGACGTGGCGGATAGAGAATCGCGCGCAGGAGGCAGAGCCATGGCGATCCCCAGGCTGAGCGCATCCCCGGCGGGCAAGCACTGTGCCTGTCCGCCGCTTTTCGACCCCGATCAGGGCGTGACGGTGCGCGCCCCGCTGGGCGAGGGTCCCGGCTGGTGGGCGGGTGCCCCGAGCTGTGTCTACGACCCGGCCGCCGATCTGTTCTACCTGTACTATCGCTACCGCAAGCCCCGGGAGCTGGGCAGGGGCGTGGACTGCCGCATCGCCGCCGGCGAGGACGGCCTGGAGTTCAAAGACATCTGGAGTGCCACCAAGGAGCAGATCAACACCCAGTCCATGGAGAAGGCCGCGCTGGTGCGCGGACAAGAGGGGCAGTGGTGCCTGTACATGAGCTTCGTGGACACCGACGGCCGCTGGGTGATCGAACTGTGCCAGGCCGATGCCATCGACGCCCTCGATCCGGCGGATCGCACACGGGTCCTCGACGCCGATGACTGCGGCGCCGAGGGCGTCAAGGACCCCTGCGTGGTCAACATCGGCGGCCTGTGGCACATGATCGTCAGCTACGCCCCCACCCCGAGCAGCCTGACCGGCGAGGTCAGGCAGATCATGCACGCCACAGGCGACATCTATAACACGGGCACGACCAAGTCCCACACGGGCCTGGCCACCAGTGTCGATGGTATCCATTGGGACTGGCAGGGGGATATCCTGTCCCCGCCGGCGGAGGGCTGGGACCGCTACTGCACGCGAATCGGATCGGTCGTGCACATCCCCCCGGAGTTCGTGGGGTTCTACGATGGCAGTGCGAGTGTGGAGGACAACTACGAGGAGAAGGCGGGCCAGTGCGTGAGCTTCGACCTGCGCCACTGGACGCGAACCACTACGGAGCGGCCGTTCGTCTTGTCTCCACACGCGCAGCGGACGGTACGCTACATCGAGGTGGTCCAGCGGGAGGACGCGTTGTTCTACTACTACGAGTACAACCGCCCCGACGGTTCCCACGAGCTGAGGGCCAGTCGAGTCCCGTGGTGACCAGCCATCCCCTCGCAACGCGGGGCCGGACGACAACGAACGGCGGCGGCGGACGGCACGAAGTCGGGCTGGAAAGCCCGACCCACGCGAACGACAATGGCCGACGGCGAACGACGACGGCCGACGGCAGCGGCGGACGGCACGAAGTCGGGCTGGAGACCGACCTGCGCGAGACCACGCCCCGACGGTTCCCACGAGCTGAGGGGCAGTCGCGTTCGATGGTGAGCCGGAGTGGGTCGCCACGGAAGCACCGGTCTTCCGCGGCGACCCGTGGTCTGCGGCGGGGCCCTACTTGAAGCTGTTCACCGGCTCTCCGCCGATGAACTTCACATGCCCGTCGAGAAACAGCACGATGATGCCCCCGGCCTTGTCCCGCTTGTGGGGCCAGACGGGACACTTCTTGCGGAACCAGTCACTCATCAGCCAGCAGTCGGCATCACTGCTCTCCGTCAGTATGCGCGGGGTGAAGGTCTGCGCCCACGGGTCCTGCAGATACCAGGAGTAGTACTTGTAGCTGATGTTCCCCGCCGCCCAGTTGGCATCGGTGTTGATCACGGAGTCGACGGGCCCCTGGTACGCCGTGCTCTGGGCCCCGGCTTCCAGGGCCTGGGCACTGGGGCAGTAGAAGATGTTGCGGTTCTTGACATAGGGGTACAGCCCCGTGCAGAGCATGGGGTGCGGGTTGCCCGCATAGGCATCGAAGGGAAACTGCTCGTCATAGTCCTGGGCGTACATGTGCAGGGCCAGCCCCAACTGCTTCAGTTGGCTGGTGCACGAGGTCTCTTTGGCCTTCTCCCTGGCCCGGGCGAATACGGGAAACAGCATCGCCGCCAGGATCGCGATGATAGCAATGACCACCAGCAGTTCAATCAGTGTGAAACCTCTGTGCCACGGTCTCATCTTGTGCCTCCACACCGTCTGATCCCCCGCGGCAACTCCCTGCGCCGCCCGGGGGCTACTTATGTATCACGATCCACACACAGTGGATGTCTCCGGTTACCCAGAAGGACCACTTGACTTTGGCCTCGTCCAGCCAGGCTCCCACGGTCTCCGGCTCCGGGCAGCGCTTGAAGCCGTCCGGAGGGGCGTCGGTTGCTTCTCGCAAGCTCTTGGCCAGCGGACGGAAGGCTTTCTCATGCTCCTTGCCGCACTCCGGGGGCATGCCGGTGCCCAGGATGGCGATGCCGCCGGGCTTCAGGACTCGGTTGACCTCCGCATAGACCCTGTCCGGATTGTGCCAGAGCGCCGCGCCGGCATGCCCGACGACCAGGTCGAACCGGTTGTCGCGGAATAGCAGTCTTTCGGGGTCCATGGCCAGGGCCTGCACGCGGTGGGCGCAACCGGCCTCGCGGGCCTGCTGATTGGCGACTACGGCCGCATCGCCGTCATAGGCGCCGACGATGAAGTCCATCTCGGTCATGGCTGCCATGGGCACGCTGAGGCCGCCGGCGCCCCACCCCAGTTCGAGGCAACGACCGTTGCGGGTGCCGGCACGCTTCACGATCTGCTCGGCCATCTGTGTGTGCCACGGCCTCATCTGCGCATGCCAGCGCCGGTACCAGCCGCTATAGTCCGCGGGCTTGCGAATCTCCAGCCACCAACCGGCGATGGGCTCCTGGATGAAGCGGAACTGACTCTCCGGGATGCCGGCGCCACGCGCCACCTGGGCCAGATCGCTCAGCGGCTGGAAGCCCGGCTCCGGGTCTTTCCGCATCTGCTCCGAACGGTGCCTGGCGATGGGATCGCGGACCGCCGGGTCCAGAACACGCGAGAAGCCGCCGCCGATGTATGCTACTCCGCCGGGCTTGAGAATCCGGTAGCACTCGCGGACCCCCGCCTCGCGGTCCGGCCAGAAGGGGATCGAGCCGCGGCTGAACACCAGGTCCGCGAACCCGTCGGAGAAGGGCATCGCCTGCGCGTCGCCCTCGATGGGCACCACGCGCCCCGTCAAGCCGGCCTCGTCGGCAAGTATGCCGCACAGGCGCACGGCCGCCGGGTTGATGTCCAGAGCGTAGCACTTCACCCTGGTGATCTTGGCAAGCTCCATGGAGAACATGCCCACGCTGGAGCCCACGTCCACGCACACACCCTCCGTGATCCCGTAGTCCTCAACCATCTGCCGGGCGAAGGCCGGGTACAGCGGGGCGAAAGCGCCTGTGACCGTCTCGTAGAACGGGACCTTCTCGATCAGCTCCGCCTTCAGATCGCCCGCCCATGCAACTGCGCTTGTCCCCATCATCAACCAGCAGATGACGCCCGGGAGCGGCAGACGGTGTGCGCCCATTGACGCGGCCTCCCTAAGGTCTTTTCCTGCAGTGACACTGCAGATAGTTTACTCCGCAAATTGGTAGCTGTTGGCGCGAAACCGGCAAGAAGGTAGCACGGGCGCAGGACGGGCCCGCACCGGTGAGTGCGGGCCCGTGGGGAAGGCAGGCGCCGTGCGTGACGGCCGAGGCGCCGCGGTCAGCAGGTGAGGCCGAGGAGGTTGGTGGCGCCGATGTACCAGTTGCTGTCGATGCGATCGAGGCTGGGCGCCGTT
>CAZXDD010000371.1:5513-7869 GCA_964639415.1 uncultured Armatimonadia bacterium | reverse complement strand
CCCTACACGACGCTCTTCCGATCTGTCATACTTGCCCTCATCGATGGCCCGGCGAATCGGCGCCAGCCGCTGCTCGATGGTGTCGGCGAACTCGGGGGAGGCCGTCAGTGACACCGCCTGAACCGCGGCCTCCAGGGCCGCCTTCCTCTGCGCCGCCTGGGTATGGAAGTAGTACGCCGCCCCACCGGCGGCGATGACGACTACCAGCACGAGGGCAACCAGTACAGGCACCGCGAAGGAGCGCCTCCGGGCCGGTGGCGGCTCTGGCGCAGGCTCGTCCACGGCCGCCGGGGCGGCCCAGGGGGCGGGTTCACGGCCGTTGGCGGCACCGCCGGCCACACTGTCGGCCACCTCCCACGGCAGTCGCGAGGAAGTCCACTGAGGAGGCTCCTCGGGAGACTCCCCGGGGGGCTCCTGTGCCACCGTCTCCACCTCAGCGGCGCCGTCCACGGGGGCGGAGGCATCCTCCACCGGCACCCCGGCGCCCTCCTCCGACGGCTCCGAGCCTTCCTCGGCGGCCGGGCCGAACCCCTCGGGGCCGGTCCGCTCGTCCTGGGGGTCTGTAGTGTCCCAGTTGTCCACAGATCATGCTCTCCTGGTGCCGGGGGGCCCACAGGCCCACCCCGCATGCCAATGCGGGGCTTGCCCGGCACGTCGCTATAGATGCGGTAGTTCGTCTCGACGACGCCGCGCCCTCCCGGAGGCGATCGTCGCCGCAATCCACGGGCGAGACAAAGCCCGCCGAGCGCACGGGCGCATGGCCACGAGCGGGCGGGCTATGGAGTCTACTAACGCGATTGAGCCCCGTACTGTTCCTGTAAGGGCCGGGGCGGGAGGGGCCGGACCTCTGGCCGCGAGGCGGCCGGCGGGCCCAATCGCGGGGCCGAGGCCCATCCCATCGTCGCTTCCGGCGGCCACCGGCGGCCGCTACCGGGACCGGGGGCGCCCGTGGCTCGAGGACCGGTTCTTCTTCTCGAAGAACTCGTCCGTAAGGCCGGTGTTGATCTTGTAGCCGCTGAATGACAGGCTCATGTGGCCGGGCTTGTCGGACCCCGCCACACCCCGGGGAATGGTGCAACTGACCTTCGTCGGCATCCAGAACCCCTGCACCTTCTGGTAGGCGAAGGTCACTCCGGCGATGAGGTCTTGGCCCCGCAGGATGTGGACCTTCTCCACCGTCCACCGCGCACCGTTGATCCACAGCATCACCCGCGGCTGATCCTCGGGCGCGACCGGCTTCTTGGGCACGATCTTCAGGCAGTGCAGCGGCTGCCCGCCGACGGTCTTGGTCCCGGCGAGGACCACTCTCGCGTCGTCCTTCACCTCCTTGGCGATGTCGCCAAAGAGCAGGGCGCGCTTGGGGATGGCCACCAGTCCGCTGGACTCGATGTACGTCTTGTCCGGGGGTTTGACGTACACCCTGGCCTCCCGGTGGGGCATGTCGACGCCGGGGATGTCGGTGTCCACGGCGACCGTGGCGGTATAGTCGCGAATGCCCCTATGCAGCGTGGTGGCTTTGGCCAGAATCTCCATCGGGTCCGGCGCCGCCTGAGCGGCGACGGTCAGCAGTACGCACAAAACCGTCAGCGGCAGGTATCGTCGCATAGGAAGACCTCCGGGGGAGTCGGCGAGTCGCGACCTTCGCTAGCACGTCATGTCTCTGCGCACGAACACCGCCAGCGTCCCGGCAAGACAGGCTCCGGTGTAGGCCGCGACATAGCCAAGATCGGTGCCCACGGCGGCCCAGTCCACGGTACGCTTGAACACCTGGCCGTAGGCGTGGAAGTGGGTGGTCAGCAGGTAGGGTGAGAGCCATTCGAAGTATGGGATTACCTGGAGCGCGACGCTGACGATGAGAAAGCCCACGGTGACGCCGGCGGCGGTGAGCGGGTTGACAAAGACCGCGGAGCAAAACAGCGCGATGGCGGCCACGGCGCACATGGTCACGGCGGTGAGAGCGTAGGCCATCCCAAGCCGCTGGACGGCCTCGGCCTCGGCCAGGACGGTGAGGCCGTCGCCGACGGCGATGATGTCGCCGCGCCTGAACACGATGTACCCCAGTAGCAGCGAGAATGCACCCAGGAAGAGCACCAGAGTGCCCGCATGCAAGAACGCCGCCAGGCTCTTGGCGACCACCACCGCCCAGCGGTGGACGGGCCGGGTCAGCAGGGTACGTAGCGTGCCGCGCTGCGCCTCGCCGGCGATGAGTCCTCCCGCGATCATGCTGACGAGCAGCGGGAGAAAGACGTTCACCGCCACGGGTACCACGTCCAGGAGCAGATAGGGCACCATGGGTCCGCTGAGGATCGTGCCCCCGACCACGAAGTCATCGCCGAACTGGTGGCGCACGTCCCGC
>CAZXDD010000371.1:0-5503 GCA_964639415.1 uncultured Armatimonadia bacterium | reverse complement strand
CATCAACTACCACTTCGGCTCCAAGGACGGCCTGATCCGGGCGATCTTCCAGCACCGTCTCCCCCAGCTGCTGGCCGAGCGGCGCCTGCTCGTCGCCCGGTGCGACCTCGACGACCTCCGTTCGCGCCACGGGCACCACGTCCAGCAGCAAGTAGGGGATCATCGGCCCGCTGAGGATCGTGCCGCCGACGACGAAGTCGTCGCCGAACTGGTGGCGCACATCCCGCATGGGCGGCCCCTGGGCCCAGACGCCCCAGACGAACAGGCCACAGAAGACCCCGAGGAGGATGTAGCCCACGAAGGTGCCCCTCTGTGCAAACATCCGGACCAGCTCGCCGCGCAGGAGAGTGAGAAGTCTCATGGTGGGTGTCTACCGCATCATTCTCAGATAGAGGTCTTCCAGCGACGGCCGCTCACGCTGCAGGGACGAGACCCGTAGCCCGGCGGCGACGAGGGCGGCATTGATGTCCGCGGCGCGGTCGCCGCCGGTGGTGACCCGTAGCAGGCCGTCGGCATGCTGCACGGTCAGGTCGTCCCAGTGGGCCGACAGCACCTGCCGGGCCCGGACGGGATCGTCGACCTCGATGGCGACGGCGGTCTCCGAGGCGGAGAGCAGGTGTTTGACCTTATCGCGCACCACGAGCTTGCCCCTGTTGATGATCGCGGCGTCGGTGCAGGTGAGCTCGATCTCGTGGAGGTGGTGGCTGGAGACGAAGACCGTTACATGCTCCTCCGCATTGACGCGCTGGATCAGGTCTCTGACCTCTACCACGCCCTGTGGGTCCAGGCCCGAGGCCGGTTCATCCAGGACCAGGAGCTCGGGCCTGGGGATGAGGGCCTGGGCGATGCCGAGGCGTTGCTTCATGCCGTGGGAGTAGGTTCCGACCCTGTCCTTCTCCCGGCCGCGCAGTCCCACCAGCTCGAGGACCTCCTCGATGCGCCGGTGGTCCACAGGGCCGGAGAGGGCGGCCAGGAGCTCGAGGTTGCGGCGACCCGACAGGTACTCGTAGAAGGCGGGCTCCTCCACTAGAGCCCCCACGCGACCGTTGGCCCTGGAGGCCACCGTCCCCGCGGCCCGGCCGAGGAGGCGGGCATGTCCCGACGTCGGGCGCAGTAGTCCCAGGAGGATGCGGATCGTGGTGCTCTTGCCGGCCCCGTTGGGGCCCAGGAACCCGAACACCTCGCCGCGCGTGACGGTGAGGTCCAGACCGTCCAGGGCAAGCTGCCTGCCGTAACGCTTCTGCAGGTGCCGTGTGGAAATGGCGGCTTCACTGTCCATCTGCGTGGTTCCCTCGAGGTGGCCGGCACTCGCCGTGGCATTGTACCAGGCGCCCACGCGCCTGTCGAAGCACCCGCGGCCGCCGCCGGATCGCGGACACCGCGGCCCCATCGGCGGCGCCCGGGTTACACTACGTCGGCCATCAGAATCCCGTTGCGACGGCCCTCTACTGTGCCCGGGGTCGGCGACCGGGCAAGATCCGCCCCGTCCGCCCGGCGTAGGCCTCGTACTGAGCACCGAAATGCTCGCGCATCAGCCCCTCCTCCTGCCTGACCCGGACGAAGTAGAACGGGATCATCGTCACCAGCATCGAGGGGCCGACGATCCAGTTGTGCAGGAGCAACGCCTGTGCCAGTGCCCACAGGAAGTGGGCGGCATACATGGGGTGGCGGATGCGGGTGTAGACTCCCGAGGTCACGAGCCCTTGTCCCTCGCGGACCTCCGGGAACATCGACCATGCCCGGCCTAGGTCGGAATGTGAGCGCCACAGGAGCCACAGAGCGGAAGCGAAGAGGACGCAGCCCATCACCGTGGCGAGGGCGCTTAGCCCGGGGGCGATGACCAAGTCTGCGGCCTGGAGCCAGTCCGTGGTCAGGTGCAGCAGGGGGAGAACGAACATGCCCAGCGAGCTGAAGGCGACGGAAAGCACGTCGGAGGCGGTGCGTCTGCTCGCTATCAGACCTCTCGCGCGGCGAGGCCGGGTCTGGAGGCGGCGGATGACGCAGCCGATTGACAGACCCGCGAGGTAGCAATAGTCCGATAGCTCCAACGCCATGCCCGGTTCCTCCACCGACCGGTTCGGCGCCGGGGCCTGCGGCACCTCTCGCCGGTCCCGGAGACGGCAAAAGGGCCGCTCCCCGCCGATGGTGGCTGCACCACCGGCAGGGACCGGCCCTGGGGTACCGCTCGTCTTGGTCTGCACAGTCGGAGGGGTGGATCCTAAGACCCGGGCACCGTCCTCACGCCGCGAATGCGGCGGACCGTGACAGCCGAGTAGCTTCGATCAGAGACGCTTTGCCGATCGTGGCTAGTTCCGATCCCACAGCTCCGGGGCCGCCTTGAGCGCCGAGAGCTTCATCCACTTGGAATGACCGTCGACGAAGCCCACGTTCTGCCCGTCATTGTGCCGGTCGCTCATGTTCGCCCAGTAAGATTCGGCCAGTAGCGGCGGAGGGGGATAGGCGCAGCCGCGGTTGACCTTCCAGTTGATCTCAGCCGTCATGACGGTCTCTGCCGGCTGCTGAATCTTGGCCAGCGAGAAGGGGCCGAAGCTGTTGTCGGCCGTGGACCATCCACCCAGGTAGTAGTAGTTGTAGCCATAGCCTCCGGAGCCCGTCCAGCCCGTGCCGCCCTTGAGGGTCGGGTCGCTGGGGCAGGTGAAGATGTCCCAGTTCTTCACGTACGGCATGAGCACGGTGGGCCAGTAGCCTACCGACTCACCGTACCAGTAGAAGGGCAGCAGCTCATCGTAGTCCTGCACGTACATCAGGACACAAAGGCCAATCTGCTTGGAGTTACTCAAGCAACTGGCCTGTCGGGCCTTCTCTCGCGCCCGTGCGAAGACTGGGAATAGAATTGCGGCCAGGATTGCGATGATCGCGATCACGACCAGCAGTTCGATTAGCGTGAAACCTCGTCGTCTTGCCATAGCACTCTCCTTTGCAGGGGGTTTGCGACGATTGTCAGTTTACCAGCCGGGTACGGGCGACCTCAACCGCATGCAGCACACCTGCCCTGGGTTTGTTTCGGAACATCAGGCACGAATGTAACCCGGTTACCGCTTCACGGCGCAGATGTGTCCCCAGGGGGGCGGAGTTGCGGGGCAGTCACATCTGCCCGGCAATCGCTGAGTCTTGCTTACCCCCCGATTCGTGCCTTCTCTTCCGTGCGTCGTGTGGTACAATTGCTGGTTGTGGCCGCGGAGCAGGTGAGCAACATTCAGCGCCGGGAAGGAGGGTCGACATGTCCGAGTTCGATCGCATCCGTCTGACGCAGACCACCTCGTGCGTGGGGTGAGCAGGTAAGCTCGGGGCGGCGGCCCTCTCGCAGGTTCTGCGGGACTTACCGGTCTTCGACAACCCCAACCTCATTGTCGGCCGCGAAACCGGCGACGATGCGGGGGTGTATGCTATTGCCCCCGATCAGGCGATCGTCTTCACCGTGGACTGCTTCATGCCCATCCACGACGACCCCTTCATCTTCGGGCAGATCGCGGCCGCCAACTCACTCAGCGACTGCTGGGCCATGGGGGGGCGCCCGCTCATGGCGGTGAACGTCTGCGGCTATCCTCAGCGCAGCCTCCCCCTGGAGCTCCTCGCCGAGATCCTCAGGGGCGGAGCCACCAAAGCGCTGGAGGCCGGGGTGCCGGTGGCCGGCGGGCATACCATGAGCAACCCCGAGCCCTTCTACGGGATGGCCGTCACGGGCCTGATCCATCCGCAGCGCATCATCGCCAATGCCGGCGCCCGACCGGGCGACCGCATCGTCCTCACCAAGCCCCTGGGCACCGGGATCGTCACCACCGCGATGATGAAGGACATCGCCACCGCGGCGGATCTCGAGGCGGCCACGGCCTCGATGACCCGCCTTAACAAGACCGCCTCCGAGGTCATGGTCCGCCTCGGAGCCCACGCGGCCACCGATGTCACCGGTTTCGGCATCCTCGGCCACGCCCGACGCATGGCTCAGGAGAGCGGGGTGTGCCTGCGGCTTGCCTGGGACCGCCTGCCCATCCTACCCGGGGCACTGGAATACGCCGCGCAGGGCATCAATACCGGAGGCGGGGTGGCGAACCGCGATTTCTACGAGACCTGGGCGGATTGGGGACCGGGGTCCGAGGCGCAGATCCGGCTGGCCTGCGACCCGCAGACCTCCGGCGGACTGCTGATCTCCATGGCGCCCGATAAGGCGGAGGAGGCGGTGGACCAGATGCGCCGAGGCGACCAGGAGGCGTGGGTGATCGGCGAGGTCACCGCGGGGCCCAAGGGCAGCGTGCAGTTCTCCTGAGCGCCCGCCGGCGGCGGGTGCCTTCCGGGCCCGGCGCCCGGAGCCGCGGGAGGAAGCCGGCCCGGCAACGGCGAATACAGCATTGCACACAGATGGGGGCGGATGGTGCCCGGTGGTGCTCGCGGGCTTCAAACCCGTTGCGGGGCATCGAGAGGTGTCCCGGGTGAGTTCGATTCTCACACGCCCCCGCCAAGACGGCAGGAAACAGGAAACAGGGACGGCAACGGCGGGGGAGCGGCAGGGACGGCAACGACGGGCGAACGGCAGGGACGGCAACGGCCGGGGGAACGGCGGGTACGGCCGGTGCGCAGGGGCGCCCCGGTTTCTCCATCCCTTTTTTTCTGCGCCTACAGTTCCACCACTCTGGCGCCCTGTGAGAGTTTCTCCGCCGTCATGTTGTAGATCGCGTCATGCAGGGCCACCTTGAAGGACCCGGGCCCCGCGGCACCCGGCGCCGCCAGCTCCGCCGCATAGCCCAGGCAGGCCAAAGCGCCCGCCGCGGCCATCACATAGTCGCTCTCCACCGCGGCGAAGGCGGCCACCAGCGCCGTCGAGGAGCACCCCGTTCCCGTCATCGTCGTTAGCCACGGGTCGCCATTGTCCACACCCAGGACCCTCCGTCCATCGGTAACGAGGTCCCGGGCGCCGGTCATGGCCACCACGGCCCCCCAGCTCGCGGCGGCCTGTTTGGCCACACCCGGCGCATCGGCCATCTCGCCGACACTCTCCACTCCCCTCACCTGCCCCCCCGCGCCCATGAGTGCGCCGATCTCCCCGGCATTGCCACGCACGATGTCCGGCCTGACTTCCGCCAGGATATGCAGATTGCTCTCCGTTCGGTAGCTCGTGGCCCCGGCGCCCACCGGGTCCAGCACCACGGGGACGCCGCCGCGCTTGGCCTCCTGCCCCGCGATGAGCATGGCCTCGACCCACGAGGGCTCCAAAGTCCCGGGGTTGAGCACCAGCGCCCCGGCCAGCGCCACCATCTCGCGGACTTCCTCTTTCGCGTGTGCCATCACCGGCAGGGCGCCGACCTGGAGAGTGACATTGGCCGTGTCGTTCATCACCACATAGTTGGTGATCTGGTGCACCAAAGGCCTGCTGCTGCGGATCCTGGCCAAAGCCGCGCCGATAAGCTGACCTGTGCCGGACATGTGCACGCCTCCTTTCAGATCGGAAGAGCGTCGTGTAGGGAAAGAGTGTAGGATTGGGGGGTGG
>CAZXDD010000370.1:0-7910 GCA_964639415.1 uncultured Armatimonadia bacterium | reverse complement strand
GATGGAATCTCGTGACTGGAGTTCAGACGTGTGCTCTTCCGATCTGGCGCCGGTGGCCGACCTGTGGCGTCCCGGGTCGCTGGCGGCCGCGGGTGATGTGCTCTGCGACCCGGCCGCCGCTCCCGGCAGCGCCCGCAGGCCCACCCGGGCCGCGACCCGCGCCGTGGCGCAACTGCTCTCCGAGGCCGATGTCGCCCTGGTCAACCTTGAGGCCCCGCTCTCGGACCGCGCGGCACCGACACCCCTCAAGACTCCCGCCGACATCAAGGCCAAGCGCGAGTTCCTCTTCCGGGCCCCCCCCACATCCGCAAGGACCTTCCTCCACGCCATGGGGATCGATGCGGCGCTGATGGCCAACAACCACATCTTCGACCACGGTCGCCAGGGCATCGCCGACACCCGCGAGCACCTGCGCCGTGCCGGGATCGCCCCAGTCGGCCCGGGGCACAGCCCGGACAAGCTGCAGACGGCGCTGCTTGCGGTGGGTGACACCCGCTGCGAGGCTCTGGCCTTCGTAACCGCTGAGACCCTCCCGCCCGGGGCGGCCGCGAAGATCGGGGATCCCTGGGTCCTGGACACATCACCGGGCTCTCTGGCCGCCTCGCGCGCGCGTGTATCTGGCGCCGTCGCCCGGGCCCGACAGAGCGGACGTCTGCCCATCGTCTCTTTCCACTGGGGGGAGGAGAACGCTCCCGCCCCGAACCAGGTGCAGCGCGCCCTGGCACGGACCGCCGCCGATGCCGGGGCCGGGCTGGTCCTGGGCCACCACCCCCATGTGCTGCAGGCAGTGGACAGCCTGGAAGGCTGCGTGGTGGCCTACAGCCTGGGCAACTTCGTGTTTGCACCCGTCAAGCGCATACACACCATCTCCGCTGTGCTCACCGTGGCCATCGGCGGGGGCACGGTGGTCGCCGCCGGGGTGGTGCCGGTAACCATCGCGCCGGACGGGCTGCCCGAGCTGATTCCCGACCTGGAGAGCCCGCCTGCCCGGGAAGTCCTGGCGGCCCTGGGGCTCCTGATCTAGAAGCCCGGCCGAGAAGTCTGGCCGGCCCGGTTCCTGTCATCCTGAGCGTCCGTCTCGCGCAGCGAGATAGCGAAGGATCTCGCCGTATCCCGGGAGATTCCTCAAGCCGATCTTGCCGGGGGCGGACGCTCTCAGAACTGCATTCCCGGCGCGGGCGGGCTTCTTGGACGGTTCGGCTCCTGTCATTCCGAGTGTCAACCTCGCCCGGCGAGATGGCGAGCAATCTCGCGGAATGCCAGGAGATTGCACGAGTCGATCCTCTCGCGAGCGGACGACGAATCGCGATCTCCGGCGGCGCCGCATACCCACGCGACACGGCGGTCTGCATGCCGCCTGAGGTCCGGAGCGACCGCCCCATCTGTCTCCCGCGATCGTTACTCAAGCCCCATGCGCCGTTGCCGATACGTTACATGCCCCCGGCCGAACCGGGGCCGCCCGGCACTGCGCGGCCATCTTGGGCCACCGGGCGAGGCCCGCTCCACCCTGCAGATCAGAAAGGCAGCCACACATGACTGAGGAAAGCCTTCGGCTCACCTGCGACGAGGCCCGCAAGCGCTGCGAGGACGGCGCCTACTCCGAGGCGGAGAGGCTGCTCCGCGAGGGCCTCAAGCAGCATCCTGACGACCCGGAGCTCAACGCCCGGCTCGGCATCGTCCTGTGCCTGACCCTGCGGGAGACCACCGCCGTCGGGTTCCTGGGCAAGGCCCGAGGCGCCGACAGTTTCCACAGGCTCGGCCAGATGCTGGTGGACCACTTCCACTGCCGGTGCCTGATGGCGCAGAAGCTCGCCAAGCCTGACCCCAGGGCGACCGCTCTGCTCAACGACTGTCGCGCCGCCACCGGCCTGGAGCCCGGCGATGATGTAGGGGTTACACTATCGGCATGCCTGATCGCCAGGAACGAGGAAGACGACCTCGACCGCTGCCTGTCCAGCCTCAGCGGCCTCGCGGACGAGATCGTATTGGTCGACACCGGCTCCACGGATGACACCGTCGAGATCGCCCGCGGCTATGGGGCCAAGATCGGTCACTATGACTGGGACGACGACTTCTCTGCCCCGCGCAATGAGAGCATCCGCCTGGCCACCGGTCACTGGATTCTCATCCTGGACGCCGACGAGGAGATCGACGCCGACGCGATCCCGCGGATCCGCGAGGCCCTTGTGCGCCCCCAGTATGGCGGCTACTTCCTCAAGTTCCACAACTACATGAGCGAGAACCATCAGGCCGACGTGGTCGTGCATCAGGCGCCCCGTCTGGTGCGCAGGATACCGGGTGTGGAGTTCCGTTACAAAGTGCACGAGCAGGTGCTCCCCTCGATCCTCGAGGCCGGTCTGCCCGTGGCCCACATCTCCGGGACATCCATCAACCATTACGGCTACGCCCCGGAGGTCATGGAGGCCAAGGGCAAGAGCGAGCGGATGATCCGGATGCTTCAGCAGGCCGTGGAGGACTATCCGGAAGACCCCTTCCAGTGGTTCAACCTCGCCACGGCGTACTCCACCCGGGAGCGACGGGAAGACGTGGTGCACGCGGCCCGCAAGGCCGCGGAGCTCTCCGCCTCCTCGCCCGGGCGCAACTTCGCGCTCCTGGCCCCCAACTACCAGCTCCTGGCCTCCAACCTCACCGACCTGAACCGGGCACAGGAGGCGCTGGAGGCCTGCGACGAGGCCGTGCAGCGCGAAGTCGATTGCATCCTCACCGAGTTTGAGCGGGCCCGTGCCCTGCTACAGCTCGGACGGCTACAGGACGCCCTCAGCGCCATCGACCACTGCCTCGAGCTCGAGTGGCCGGAGACGCTGACCGGCAACTACGCGGTCTACACCTACGAGCGCCACTATCTGAAGGCCCGCATCCTGGCGGTCTTGCGCCGCTTCGACCAGGCCCTGCCGCTGCTGCGGCAGACCCTCAAGGTCAATCCCGGCAATGCACGCGGGCTGTTCTGGCTGGGCATCACCCTCTACGAGTCCGGAGAGCCCCTGGAGGCCCTCGAAGCCCTGGAGCAGGTGTACGGCGACCCCACCCGCGGAACCGCGGCCAAGGCCATCGGCGGCCGCGTCCTCACCGAACTGGGGCGCCTCGACGAGGCGCAGGCGCTGCTGGAGGCCCACTGGGCCGAGGGCGGCCGGGATCAGGACGCCATCGCCGCCTGGGCCGAGACCTGTGAGAGAAAGGGCGAGTCGGCCAAGCTCCTGCCGATCTTCAAGGAGCTCGTGGCCGGAGGCGAGATGTCCCTGCGCGTCCTGATGTACTGGGGGCGCGCGCTCCAGGCCGCGGGCGACAACCAGGGCGCCCTGCGCGTCTTCGGCCGCGCCATTCAGGTCGCCCCGAACGACCCCGGACCCTACTTCAACTGCAGTCACCTCATGTTCCAGATGGGCCACTACAAGGAGGCCGCCGAGGTCTGTCAGAAGGCCCTGGGTATGCAGCAGGAGAACGCCGAAGGTTGGTTGCTTATGGGCCATTGCCTGTACAGGCTCAACTCTCTGCAGGGCGCCAAGATCAGCTTCGAGCAGGCCGTGCGGATCGCGCCCGGCGACAGGCGGGCCGCCGAGCTGCTCGAGCAGGTGAAGCTGGAGATGGCCCACATCGCGGCCTAGTCCCTCGCAACTGCGGCACGCATATTGCAGGCGTCCATTGGGCATGCCCCGGAAGCAGCGGTCTCGCCGAAAGGCCGGAGAGCTGCCCCGTCGCCCGATGGGCGCCTGATTGGCGTCTGGAGGGCCGCAGCGGCGCGTCCCCACTCACACCCCGAACAGAAGACGAACGGAAGGCCCACACCCCATGCAGCACCAGTCTCGCCCAGACACTCCCAGCGGTTCTGACGCCCACGCGCTTGCCACCGCCGAGGCCTCCGTCCGCCGACGGCTACGCAGCCGCCCCGACGATCCCGACCTCAACGCCGAGCTGGGCCTGATCCTGTGCCATCAACTGCGCGAGAGCGAGGCCGTTGAGCTTCTCCACAGGTCTCGAGGCGCCCGACAGCACCGCCGGCTTTGCCAGATCGTGATCGACCATCTCCATGGCCGCCGCCTGCTTTCGGTCAAGACCGGGGTCCCCGACCACCAGGCCGCCGAACTCCTGTCGACACTCACCGATCAGACCGGTGTGCACCCGGGCGATGTGGGGGTCACTCTGACGGCATGCCTCATCGTCAGAGACGAGCAGGACAACCTGCCCCGCTGCCTATCCAGTCTGCAGGGAGTGGCCGACGAGATCGTCGTCGTCGACACCGGCTCCACCGACGACACGGTCCGCATCGCCGAGAGCTACGGCGCTAAGGTGGGGCACTTCCCCTGGTGCGATGACTTCGCCGCGGCCCGCAATGCATCGTTGGACCTGGCCACCGGTGACTGGGTACTGTGGATCGACGCCGACGAGCAGGTGGCCCCCGAAGGCGGGTGCGAGACGCTGCAGGCCGGCCTCGTGCGGCCGCACTTCGGCGGCCACTGTCTGCGGGTCAGCAACATCCTCGACGGCGATCGCGGGGCCAACGTCTACCTCTTCAAGCCCGTCCGCCTCTTCCGGCGACTCCCTGAGGTCCGCTTCCGTCATCGCATCCACGAGCAGGTGCTGGAGGCCCTGGGCGAACTGGGGCTCTCCGTGTCGGTCCTCCCCGGCCCGGGACTGAACCACTACGGGTACAGCCCCGAGCAGGTGCAGACCAAGGACAAGCAGGCCCGTAACCTGCGCATGCTGCGGCGTGAGGTTGAAGACGAGCCACAGAACGCCTTCCAGTGGTACAACCTGGCGGCCGCCTACGCCATGGCGGGCATGTCCGAGCAGGCCGTGGAGGCCTGTCGTCAAAGCGCGCGTTTCACCGACTACAACTCCTCCGGGTACATGACATTCGTCGCACCCAACTTCCACCTGCTCGCTCAGGAGCTGACGAAGACCGGCAGGCCCGCGGAGGCTCTAGAGGTCTGTGACGAGGCGGACAGACGGGGCTACGGCGGCCTGCAGACGGAGTTCCACCGTGCGGCGGCGCTGCTGGCGGCCAAGCGTCCGGAGGAGGCCCTGGAGGCCGTCGAGCGCTGTATCGCGGCCCGCTGGGACGAGAACGACCAGGGCGACCACAGCATCGTCTCCTTCCGGCGCTATGCGCTCAAGGGCATGATCCTCGTGGAGATGGCGCGCTACGAGGAGGCACTCCCGGAGCTTGAGCGGGCGCTGCGGGTGGTGCCCGATGACTCCGCGACGCAACTGCTGATGGGGGTGGCGCTACGCAAGACGGGCCGTCTCGATGAGGCTTTGGGCTATCTGGAGAGCTGCTTCCATGCGGAGCGGGAAGGCCTCACGGCTCTGGCCCTGGCGGCCGGTCTGCATCGCGAGGTCGGACGGACGGCGAGAGCCGTGGAGACCTATCAGGCGTACTGGGATCGCGGAGGACGCGATCCATCCACAGTGCTGGAATGGGCCACGGTCTGTCGCGTCCTGGGCGAGCCGGAGCGAATGGTCCCCGCCTTCGAGTACATGGCGGCCGCGGGAGGCCTCACCACCACGATGCTCACGTACTGGGCCGATGCCTTCGAGAAGCAGCAGCAGCCGGAGAAGGCGCTGCGGTGTCTGGTCACGGTCATCGAACATACCCCCGCCGATCCCCGGGCCTATTTCAACTGCGCCGATCTGATGTTCCGGCTCCAGGCATACTCCGACGCCGCGGGCGTCTACCGGCAGGGGCTGCGCTTCCAGCCGGACAACGCCCATGCCTGGCTGCAGACGGGCACCTGCATGTACCGGGCAGGGTCTCTGCAGGGGGCCAAGACCTGTTTCGAGCAGGCGCTGCGTCTGGAGCCCGGGAGCATCGAGGTACGCAACAACCTGGCCCACGTCACCCGTCTGCAGACTGAGATCGAAGTGACGACGCTGGTGTAAGGGCCCCACCGGGAAGCCCGGGCCGCCGTGAGGATGTGATCCGGAGCGACTGTCCCGCGGGCGCGACAGCGAAGGATCTCGCCGGCGCTCACAGGAGGGCACTCCCCGGCGAACCCGGGCTTCTCTTGCGGGCCTCGACAGACGCGAGAGACACACCGGCCCACGCAGTGGATGCACACAGGAGGACTTGGCATGGCACCGACCGTCTTGACGATGGACAGGCTGCATCTGGGCTGCGGGCGCAATACTCTCCAGGGCTGGATCAACCTCGATATCATCCCCGGTGAAGGCGTGGACGTTGTCGCCGACCTCGACGCCTGCGCCGAGACCCCCCTGCCCTTCGAGGACGACAGCATCGAGGAGTTCCTGGGAGTGCACGTGCTCGAGCACCTGCACAACCCTCTGCCTCTGATGCAGGAGCTGCACCGCATCGCCAAGCCCGACGCGCGGGCCTACATCACCGTCCCGTACGGCTCCAGCGACGACGCGGCCGAGGACCCCACTCACGTGCGTCTGTACTATCTGGGGTCTTTCAGCTACTTCTCCCAGCCCACCTACTGGCGCGCCGACTACGGCTACCGGGGAGATTGGCTGGTAGAGAAGATCATCCTGCGGGTCAGCGAGAAACGGTATGCCGGCAAGTCGGCGGCGGAGATCTACGAAGAGGTCATGCACGGGCGCAATGTGGTGGTCGAGATGACCGGGAACCTGGTGGCCGTCAAGCCCGCCCGGGAGCCGAAACAGGAGC
The DNA here is from genome assembly GCA_964639415.1 of uncultured Armatimonadia bacterium. Classification (GTDB taxonomy): domain Bacteria; phylum Armatimonadota; class Zipacnadia; order Zipacnadales; family JABUFB01; genus CAYRFY01. Next base: position 1,264 of record CAZXDD010000370.1, on the reverse strand, counting down.
TCATCCACCGGCCGCAGATCGACATCACCCTGGTCTAGGCGGCGCACGCCGTCACTGCGCCGCCTCAGCCGGACTCGCGAAGTACCGGACGCAAAGGAGCCACCATGGCACAGTCGGCACCCCGAACCACCAACGTGGACGACACGCCCATGACGGGCGTCGTGGCCAATGAGCTGTTCCGCCGGGCCGAAGCGGCCGCGGCCGAGGGGCAGTACGAGGAGGCCGGCGAGCACTACGAGCGTCTCCTGCGGGCCGGCGTCGAGCCCGGCCTGATGCTCTACCGTCTGGGCGTCATCGCCAACGCCCGAGGGCTGTATGACGAGGCCTGGGAGTACCACAACGAGGCGATACGTCAGAACCCCGGGCTCGCCGCGCGCATCTCGCCGGAGGGCGCCAAGCACCATGACCTGGTCTGCCGGGGCCCTTACGATCAGGAAGAGCCCACCTCGTGCCCCATCTGCGGGCACACCGGCTGTGAGCCCATGCAGGTCATCAACTGCCTGGCCTGGCCCACATACCACCCGGCTCTGGCCCCCGTGCGTCGCTGGATGCGCTGTGATGATTGCGGTCACGGCTTCGTGAGCCCCAGGCCTACTCAGGCGGCCCTGAGCCGCTTGTATGAGGACACCCCGCCGGACACGCTGCTGGCGGTGGACTACTTCCATCTGAGCAGGTACTCCGACATCGTCCATCGCTTCTGGGAGCTCATGCCCGGAGGCGACCTGCTGGATATCGGCTCAGCCCAGTGCTATATGTGTGCCGTCGCCATGGACTTCGGTTACAACGCCGTTGCCATGGACCTGGTGCCCCTGTACGCCGAGTACGCTCGGCGCGCGGGCTGTGACTTCATCCAGGGCGATGTGGCCACCTACGACTTCGCAGACCGTCAGTTCGACATCGTCACGGCCGGAGACATCATCGAGCATGTACTGGACCCCGTGGCCGTCGTTCGGCGCATGGCGGCTCTGCTCAAGCCCTCCGGCCTGCTGTGGCTGTCCACGCCCAACCACGAGGGGGCCTGGACCCGCCTGGCCCGCGACAAGGACCCCATGTGGGCCGAGAGCGAGCACGTACAGTTCTTCTCGCTGCGCAGCCTCAAGCGGCTCTTGGCCGACTGCGGACTGACCGTGGTCGACTACCGGATGTCCCAGAACTGGATGGGCTGCGGCCAAGTGCTGGCGCGGTTCCTCTAGGCCCGCGTCACGAGCGGCTCAACTGGCGGCACGCCTGCACAGGGCACGGGAAGGAGCGATCCGACCCGTGC
>CAZXDD010000369.1:0-7918 GCA_964639415.1 uncultured Armatimonadia bacterium | reverse complement strand
TCAATGAGACCCGCAGCGAGCTGGAGGCCACCTACCTCTTCCCCCTGCCCCCGGGAGCGCAGGTGCGGGACTTCACGCTCATCGTCGACGGCAAGAAGATGGCCGGTGAGATCCTCCCGCGCGACAAGGCCGTCAAGCTCTACGAGGAGATCGTGCGCAAGCGCAAGGACCCCGGCCTCCTGGAGTATACCGGCCGCGATACGTACAAGGCCCGGGTCTACCCCATCCCCGCCCGGGGTCAGGTGCGGGTCCAGATAGAGTACACCGAGGTCCTGCCGTACGATAACGGCCTCGTGGCCTACAATTACCCCATGAGCACGGAGAAGTTCTCCAAGGAGCCCATCGAGGAGACCGTGTTCGAGGCCAGGATCGAATCCTCGCGCAAGCTGGGCGCCATCTACTCGCCGACGCACGAGATCGACGTCTCCCGCGAGGGCAAGAGCTTCGCCCGGGTCTCGTACGAGGAGAAGCGCAGCAAGCCCGATCGCGACCTGCTGTTGTACTACAGCGTGGGGGAGGACGAGGTGGGCACCAGCGTGATGACCTTCAAGGAGCGCGGTGAGGACGGGTTCTTCCTGCTCCTGGCGGCTCCCGCTCAGGAGGAGGTGCCGGCGGGGAGAGCCGTGCCCAAGAACGTCATCTTCGTCCTGGACCGCTCGGGGTCGATGCGCAGCGACGACAAGATCGACCAGGCCAGGGCGGCGCTGAAATACTGTGTCGAGAGCCTCAACCCCGACGATCGCTTCGAGATCATCACCTTCGCCACGGGCGTTACCGCCTTCGGCGACGGCCTGCAGCCCGCGGGCAAGGACCAGGTCGCCCGGGCGCGCAAGTTCATCTCCGACATCGAGGCCAGCGGCGGCACCGACATCGACTCCGCTTTGCAGCTCGCGCTCAAGGCCCGCAAGCGGAGCGCCCCCAACTACATCGCCTTCCTCAGCGACGGGCTGCCCACGGTGGGCGATGTCACCGACCCCGAGGAGCTGATCAAGCTCACCCGCAAGCGGGTGGAGCAGATGGAGGACACGCCTACGCGTATCTTCAACTTCGGTGTGGGCTACGATGTGGATACGCACTTCCTGGACAAGCTGGCCGAGGACAACCGCGGGGTCACCACGTACGTCCGGCCGCAGGAGGACATCGAGGTCAAGGTCTCCAACTGGTACCGGAAGATCGCTCAGCCGATCCTCACCGACCTGTCCCTGGACTTCGGCGAGATCGAGACCTTCGACCTGTTCCCCCGGGTGCTTCCGGATATCTTCGCCGGCTCGCAGTTGACGCTCATGGGCCGCTACAAGAAGCAGGCCACGGGGGAGACGACCATCAGCCTCAGCGGGCAGGCCGGGGAGGCGGGCAAGAGGACATTCAGGACGAAGGCGAGCTTCCCCGGGCGCAGCGAGGGCACCGACTACATCGCGGCCCTGTGGGCCGGGCGCAAGATCGGCTACCTGCTGGATCAGATCCGCCTGCACGGCAAGGATAAGGAGTTGGTGGAGGAGATCGTCGCTCTGAGCACCAAGTACGGCATCCTCACCGAGTACACGGCCTTCCTGGCCCAGGAGGACGAGGCTCCGCGCCCCATCGCCGAGGCCCGCGAGATGGCCGGTATGGGCATGGGCGCGGCCTTCGGCGGAGCCAGGGCAGGGGCCGCTCCCGTCAGCCAGTCGCAGAATGCACAGCAGATGCGGGACAACGTCTCCGTGGCGGCTCAGAACAAGTACGTGGATGCCGAGGGGCGCATGCAGGAGGTGGGCAATCTGCAGAACCGTGGGCAGCGCGGGGTGGTCAAGCGGCAGGGGCAGTGGCAGGATCTGCGCTACGACCCCGCGCAGCACAGGATCGCCTTCAAGGTCCAGGCCTACAGCGAGGCCCACTTCCAGCTCACGAGGGCCTTCCCGGAGCTCAATCAGATCATGGCCCTGTCGGACAACATGCTTCTGATCGTCAACGGCCACGGGGTGCAGATCGGGGCCGACGGCAAGACGGAGCTGACCGACGAGGACCTCAAGGCTCTCGGAGCGGCGCAGCCGGCGGCCGGAACCGCGGTCCCCGAGCCTGAGGAGGGAGTGGCCGAGGCACGGCCCGAACGCCTCACCATCGGCCGGGCGCTGCTGTGCTTTCTTCACAATACACTGCGGCAAGCAATAGCGGCGGTCTGAGGGCGCCGCAGGCAAGGGAGGCGCAGAGACAGGAGCCACCGCCCCCTCTCTGCGCCTCCTGGCTCATCTCTTGCTCACTCGCTCAGCGCCTTCAAAGCCATTGCCGGGTCATTGGTGGTGATGCCCCTCACACCCATCTGCGCCAGGGCCTTCACCATGTCCGGATCATCCACCGTCCACACCCACACCGCGACACCGGCCAGACCGAAGACCCGCATCAGGTCCTCGCTCACCGCGCCGGAGACGATATCCACGAACTGGCAATTGGACTGCAAAGTGGTCCCCAGGATCCTCCGCGCCGCCTGTTCATCCACATTTGAGCCTCCCGACAGCCAGCCCACCGGCAGTCCCGGCTCCAGTTCCCGAATCTCCCTGCAGGTGGCCGCGCTGAAGGAGATGATGGTCACGAAGTCCACCGCCTCCGCCTCGCGGATGGTGTCCACCACCTGCTTTGAGATCCCTCCCTGCTTGACCTCCACCACGAGCTGCATCTTGCCGCGCACCAGCTCCAGCGTCTCTTTGAGCGTCGGGATGCGCTGCCCCTTGTACTGCTCGCCCTTCCACGAGCCGGCATCCAGCGTGCGCAGCTCCTCGAGGGTTCTGTCGGTGATCGGGCCGCTGCCGTCGGTGGTGCGGTCCAAGGTGGCGTCGTGGGACAGGACGACGTGACCGTCCTTGGAGCAGTACACATCACACTCGGCCGCGGGCGCTCCGGCCTCGATGGCCGCCTCGAAGGCGGCCAGAGTGTTCTCCGGCGCGAGGCTCGAGTAACCGCGGTGGGCGACGACGACGGGCGTGCCGACGGCGGAAGCTGGCGTCTGAGGCGCAGCAGGCAATTGGATCACCTTCACATTGTCGAAGTACGCGCGGGCGGAGCTGCAGGTGAACCCTAGACGTCCGCGCTGATACGCGAGGGCAAAGGGTGAGCTCAAAACCGGCTCACCGTCGAGCCATTGCGTCACACGGCTCCCCGAGACCTCCAGGGCCAGATGGTGTACCTCGCCGGGGAGCATATCTTCCCCGGCCCCGGCGGTGGAGTAGACGCTATAGGGGTACCCCGGCCCCGCGGGCAATCGGCGGGCGAACTCGATGCCATTGCCGGCCCGGGTGCGCTGTCGCACCGTGTACAGATAGTACCCATCCGCCATGGGGTCCTCTTGCACGCGCCACATCAGGCAGGCCCAGCGCGTGGGGTCGGTAGCCTCGGCGATCTCGACATCAACCTCGACGCGCATGTTCTCCCACTGCGGGTCCCCGAAGCAGACCATGGGCGTGGGCCCGCCCATCCCATCGATGAGCAATCGCCCGCCCTCAACCCGCGGCTCCCCGGAGATCACCTCCCAGCCGGCGGGCAACTGCCCCTCGGCGATACTGTCGAAGGTCTCGATGAAGGTCGGCTCCTGGGCGAAGCAGGGGATGATTGCGAGCGGCAACAGCAGTAGTGCGAGCAGGACTGTCATTGGCAAGGCTCCCTTCACTGATGGTCTCCGGGTTGCGCCGGGGGCCAGTATACACCATCCATGGCTTCGGCGGCTGGACTGCCCGCGCGACGAAGGCTGCGGGTGGCGCTTGCCGCCGGCGGAACTGCGGCTACCCCGGGCCGATGCGGGTGACCATTGATTGATCCATAGCCCGAGACATCGAGAGTGCACTCGCATTTCACCTCAATACTTGGGTTTTTCCTTGACATCATCGTTCGGGGGTGTAGTATGGTCACGCAGACGAGCAGAGGAGGCGCGCCATGGGATGGCCCCGGCTCACTGCGTTCCTGTCGCTGCTGCTATGCCCCCCCGATTTCGGCCGCCGCCGACCCCGCCGACTGCCCGTGGTTTCTGACCGGAGTTGCCCAGGACCTGCCCGCCCAACAGCTCCCAGCTAGCGACTCGCCACAGGGCTGGTGGGTGGTACTGACGCAGGGCGAGGGCGATGCCGAGCTGGTGCTCGCGGTGCCCGAGAGCACACCTGCCGGCGGAAGTATCTCGGTGTTCTACCGTCTGATCGCCGGCGCAGGCGAGGCTCCCTGCTCGATGAACCTGTGGGCGGCCGGTGAGGAGCCGCCGACGCCGCAAGGGCTGGAGACCTCGCCGGGCTGGCACGTCTGTTCCTTCGATCGCGACGGCCCGCTTCCCGCCGGGAAGCTCACGCTCCGCCTCTCCTGTGCGCAGGGCGTTGTGGTCCAGCTCCTGCTACCCCACTCCGCGGCGCCGTGGCCGACCCCGCAAGGTCTGCTCCGACTGCTGGGGCAACAGTGCGCCGCCAACGAGGCGCACGAGGATGCCCGGATCGCGTACGAGGGAGTGGCTCGCCTGGTCCCCGGGACCGGCGAGGCTGCCACGGCCCTGCGCGGGGCCGGCGACAGCGCCCAGGCCGCGGGCGATGCGTCAGGAGCGGTCGAGAGCTATCTGGCGGCTCTGGAGCAGTGCGGGAGTGACGGCGAGGGCTGGCAGGCCTTCGGCGAAAGCCCGGGCTATGCCCAGAACCGCGAGGCCGCGGACCTCGAGACGGGCCTGCGTGCGCGACTGGCCCGGATCGCGGCGGACGCTCCACCCGAGGCCGCAGGCAAGGCGCTCCTCGCCGCGGCCGACCAGTACCCACCCTCCCGTGGATCCCGGGCCGCGGTCCTGGCTTGCGCACGCGCCGAGAGTGCCACCGGACGCGACCCAGCGCCCTTCGCCGTCCTCGTGCTCGACCAGTCCGGCGACCACGACGGCACGAAGGCGAAGCTTCGGCTTCCCGAGAACCAGGTCCATCTCGACGCTATCGGCACTCCTACCGACCCGACTGCGCTCACCGAGGCTGTTGGCATGCTGCTGGCCGCGAGCGGCGAGAACCTTGCGGCGCCCGCGCTTGAGGGCCTTGTCACCGCCTGGCTGGCGGGAGAACGAGGCGGCCTGTCGCGGGATGAGGCGGCGTGCCGGGCCGGGTTCGAGGCCGCCGCGAAGCTGGGGGCGGAGACCTGCGCGCCCGCGTGCGCCCGCGTGCGCCCGCGTGATCATGAGCCAGTGGCGGCAGTACCTGGGGTTCGCGCCGGAGGCTGAGCGGGCCCTCCCGGCCGCCGAGGAGTGCCGTCTGCCGGTGCTCAGGCAATGGCGGGACCTCCAGTTGGGGCGGCTGCTGGCCTCTCAGGGGCTCTACGCGGAGGCGGCGGAGGCCCTGGCGGCCACGGGCAGCGGCCCGTCGCCGCTGCTGTCTGAGCACGCGCGCCTGCTGCACGGCGAGAGCCTGGAGTTCCGGGGGCTGTGGGAGGAAGCGCTCGCCGCGTACTCTGCCCTGGCCCGCGAGGCCCAGGTGCCTGCGGTGCGGCGCAGTGCGGCCTTCTGGACCCGCCGGGTGCGGGCCGCCATGGAGCAGTACGGCAGCGCGTTCGGCACCACCGCCTACTACTGGGGGGAGGACCGCCAGACCCAGGGCGAGTGGTACGGCTATGGCGAGGACGCCTGCGTCCTGTGCTCGCGGCTGGCGCCTGGCGACTACATGGGCGGCACTGCCGCGCCCGTCAGGTACACCTACGGCACCCCGGACCCCGAGCGGGGAGCTTGGCCCTGGAACTGGGACTCGGTGACCCCGCACCCCTCGCTCCTACTGGACCCCTTCCTCGACCGCCCCAGTGCCGCCAACTGGGACGACGGGGGTGAGAAGTACGCACCGGGCACAGGTCCGGACCTCCTCGTGGGCTGGTCCATCCCCGACGGGACCTACAGGCTCAGCCTGTACCTCGCCAATGACATCAACTACTACGAGCCGGGGCGCGAGTACACCATCTACCTCATCAACGAGACCAACCAGGTCCTCGCCGCCTGTCCGGTGCGCCACTTCATCGGCGGTGTGTATCACCACTTCGTCGTCCGCGGCCCCCAGAAGCTCAATGTTCGCGTCTACCGCAACCTGAGCATCAATGTGCTGCTACAGGGCATCTTCATGGACCGCCTCGACGAGCGGGGCGAGGAGGCGGCCTCGGGCGACACGCTCGGCCCCTTCGGCGAGCTGCTGTCGCGACAGCCGCCCCGCATGGGCTCCCGCCCCTCGTGCGGCTTCGTGGACGCCGCGTCCCGACGAGACGCTGTCGCGGGGCTGCTGGCGGCGCCGCTGGACGGGTTGCTGGGCCGCTGGTGGACCTGCAGGCTACTCAACGGCTACGGCGCGGGCCGCCACTGTGAGGAGGCGGCGCTCGCTTGCGTCCGCCAGACCGTGCGGGAGACAGTGGGAAGTGAAGCCGCGGCGGAGCTGTGGCATGCCGCCGCCGCCGCCCAGCGCGAGGCGGGCCGGCGACAGGGCGTGACTTTGTTCACGCGCCTGGGACTGGAAGAGGCCCAGCGACTACCGGCCGAACTCCCCGAACGGCTGGCGCGGCTGGAAGGAGCCATCCAGATGCTGCAGGCCGACTGGCGCCAGTACATCGGCTACCCCGGTGATGCCGACCCCTTTGCTACCACCGGCCCGACGGACGAGGCGTACTCACGCGAGCTGGCCGAGGAGTTCGTCGCCGAGGCCAAAGCCAACCGACCGCTCATGGCCGCCGCGGCTGACATCCTCCCTCTGGCGAGAGACCTGTGCCGGATGAAGCGCACCGTCCTGCCGTGCCGGCTCTTCGAAGCCGTAGGGGCTGGGAACCTGGGAAGCTCGGACCTGCTGCTCTATGCCGCCGCCACCAGGGACCCCCAGACACGCCTGCAACTCACCAAGCTGGCCAACGCGCAGAACCCGGCGGCCACACGCTCCTCACTATGGGTGGGCGGCCTCGTCGAGAGGTTGGTCGAGGGCGGGGACTACGATGGGGCTGAGACCGAGATGGCGCAGATCCTCGACACCCCGGACATCCCCCGGTCGCTGAAGGCCAACGCGGCCTACAACCTCGGGCTCCTGTTGATGGGACAAGGGCGGAAAGACAGGAGCATCAAGTGGCTGGAGCTGGTGATCGAGCGGTTCGCCGACACGCAGTTTGCCCAGGTCGCCCGGAAGTGCATCGACTACCAGAAGGAGAACTGACAGGAGGTCGGAGGCAATGGCGCGACGAGCAGGTGGGTCGGTCGTGGTCGCACTGTGCCTCGTAGCCGCAGCACTGGGCACGTCGATGGCGGGAGCCGACGAGTTGCACGTGTCTGCTGATTGGGGCGGGACCTTGGCGGATGTGGTGGCTGTCGGGTATACCTGGCACGGCACCGGCCTCATCTGGGGCTGGGGCGATGACGTCGTCTGCTACAGATGGACGTTCACCGACACGATGACCCAGGTGGACGGACGGATCACCAACGTACGCGAGGCGTTTGAGGTGAGTACTCCCCCGATCAACCATCAGTTCAACTCCAAGGGCCACCACCAGATCTGGTTGTCTGCATGGTGGGAGAAGAACGGGCCTGCGACGGCGGTCACCGCCAAGCTCGACGTGGCGGTGGTGGAGGTGACGATCATTTCGGGCACGACGGCGGCTGCGGGGGACGGCACGCCCCGCACGAGGACGGAGTTGGGGATCGGCGAACTGGTCTGGTGTACCGCCGAAGCCGACCCCCACGACGTGCTAGCGGGGTTCTGGTGGGAGGTCTCCGGAGTGGGCAAGGAGGGGCCGGAGAACGAGGAGCCCCCTTCTTGGGGGAGCTGTTCCAGTTGCAGGCCAAGCTGCTGCCCGGTTCGTGCACAGTCACAGCGCACATCGGCTTGGCTGGGAAGACCAAGGAGTTCAGCGTGATCGAGCCAGACGACATCACCTTCGCACTCGAGATCGGAAGAGCACACGTCTGAACTCCAGTCACCGCTCATTATCG
>CAZXDD010000368.1:0-7932 GCA_964639415.1 uncultured Armatimonadia bacterium | reverse complement strand
CCCCTCCTCCCGTCGCCCGCGGTGTTTGCGGGCGTAAGGGAGAGGGGGGCAGGGGTGGTGAGGCGGTCGTTCGTCGTTGCGGTTCACCCCTATCCCCGGACGCTCGGGGAGGAGTACCGGGGCTGAGGACGCCATTGCCTTCGCCGGATCCGCAAGTCGCTATCGAAGCGCGTGGACGGCTGTGGATGGTCGCCGTCCCGGGAGGCGGTCTTCATGCAGTTCGAGCGAGGTACCTACCGCACAGGATCGGTCATCGAGCGGGCTCAGGCCATGGGGCTGGACCCGCGAATGCTCTACGAGACGGTCATCGAGCTGGCCAGCGAAGGGCTGCTCACCGCAAGGTGCGTCAACGCCGCCGCCGGTGTGCTGCTCACACAGTTGGGCCTGCCGGAGTACTTCTTCCGGAACATCTCCAGAGACGCTCTCAAACGCGTCCTGCGCACCGTCGCCAATAACATCCAGGTGCGCGAGGACGATGAGGTCGTGCTCCGGGGTGAGGTCTCCGAGGCCCAATTCGACATCGACGGTGGGGTGCAGGCACGCATCGCCACCCCCCAGAACCGCGACCGCATGGAGACCGTCCTCGATGCCGTGATGAACGGCAATCGGGTGGAGTACTACTTCAGCCCCGAGGACTCCTATTACACCTACATCATCCACGCCGTGAGGCCGCCGGTGCAGTGTGCCGGCGACAGCCCGGAGTTCCGCTTCGCCTTCTGCCACGACTCCGCCGTCCCTCCGCGGACGCGTCGGCGCTATGGCAGCTTCCTTTCCCGCAGCGAGCAGCAGGTCGTGCCCCTGGTGGAGATCTCCGCCTCGGACAGCCCCACCGAGACGCGGATCATGTTCGCCGATGACTTCGGACACTCGGCCCTGCCGGTGATCCGGCGCATGCTGGAAGACCTGGGGCTGGTGCTCCGCCGCGCCTATTGGGAGACGTACCGCGGCAATAGCGGCCGCCTGGAATCTGTGTGCTCCCTGTACGTGGCGGCCAGGCCTGCGGATCGTCGCGTGGCGCAGGCCGAGGTGAACCTGCGCTCACTGCTGGCCATACAGACCGGTGAGCTCGACGGCATGTACGTCTCGGGGCAGCTTGATTTCCCCCAGTTCATCTTCGCCACCGCCGCCGCCGCCTTCGTGCACAACTTCATCCACAAGGACTTGCCCGTCGACACGGACATCATGCACGGGCTGCCGCGCAAGGACCTGCGCGATGCCTTCGCCCGCCGCGTCTTCGATACCAGCCGCTCCGAGTACACGCGCCGCTGGATCCTGGACACTCTCCGGGCGCACCCCGAGCTGATCCAGTGGCTCTACCGCCTGTTTGACCGCAAGTTCAACCCGGCCCACAAGACCCGGCCCGGTGCCGCCAGGCTGCAAAGAGAGGTGGCCGAGTTCCGCCGTCAGGCCGCCATCGCCTTCGTGGACGACAGTACCGGTTACGACATCTTCAGCTTCATGGCCCGCCTGGTCACGGATGTGCACAAGACCAACTTCTACAAGCCCAACAAGCGCTCCCACGCCTTCCGTATCGCCCCGGAGGTGCTGGACCCTCTGGTCTTCCCCGGCCCGGTCTATGGGGTCTTCTTCGTCCTGGGCTTCTACGCCACCGCCTGCCACATGCGCGCCGAGGACGTGGCCCGAGGCGGTGTGCGCCTGATCCGCGTCACCGAGAGCAACTGGAGCGACGAGCTGGACAACATGCCGCTCCTGAACTATGCCCTCGGACCCGTGGCCCAGCGCCTGAAGCACAAGGACATCGCCGAGAGCGGGGCCAAGGGCGTGGTGGTTCCGCACCCGGAGTTCGCCGGGGACGGCCTCCGCGCCACCCTGGACCTGACCGAGGGTGTCATGGATCTGACCCAGCCCGATGAGACGGTCCTCGACTATCTGGGCACCCCGGAGCGGGTGTTCTTCGGCCCCGACGAGGGAACCGCCGGCTTCATGGATGCCGTGGCCTTCCGCGCCCGCGAGCGCGGAGACAAGCACTGGCGCACCGCGACCACCGGCAAGTCCTTCGGTCTGCCTCACGACACCTACGGCCTCACCGGCGACCGCAGGGTGTTCGGGCTCATCCCGCGCGGCGAGCAGGGCACCGAACTACAGGTCGACGGCCTCCCGGAGCTGACGACCCCAGATACCCTTGCCATCTACGAGCGCATCGGCGGGAGTATCGATACCAGCGGCATGACGACCATGGGTGTGATGTCCACGCTGCGCACCGTACTGGCGCACGTAGGTCTCGCCGAGGCCGACACGAACCTGATGATAACCGGCGGCCCCGACGGCGATCTGGGGGCCAACCAGATCCAGTCCTTCAAGGGCCGCATCTGCCTCATCGTCGACGGCGGCTCCGTGCTCTTCGACCCCGACGGCCTCGACCGCCGCGCTCTGATGAGCATCGCCTTCGCCCGCCACACCGAGCCGCGCCTCAACTCCATGGCCTACCCCGAGGACAGGCTGGGGCCACGGGGCTTCAGGGTGCCGCGCCGGTCCGGTGCCGTCACCCTTCCCGACGGCACCACCATTCCTGACGGCGCCTTCTTCCATCGCAATGCCCTGTGCAGTCCGGACATGCGCCGCTACGTCGCCGAAGCCCACATCACCGCCTTCGTTCCCTGCGGGGGCTTCAAGGACACCATCAACGGCGGCAATGTGGCCCAGTTCCTGGACGTATTCCGCCAGTTGCGGGTCATCGTCGAGGGCGCCAATGTCTTTTTCGACGACACCTCCCGCGAGCATATCGCCCGCGAGACCGGAATCCTGCAGATCAAGGACTCCTCGGCGAACAAGGGCGGCGTCACCAGTAGCGCCATCGCCGAGGTACTCAGCGCCTTCTTGCTGGGTAACGACTACGAACGGTTCCTGGTTCGCGACGCCAAGACGCGCTCAGGCATGATCCGTTCGGTGCTCGAGCTCATTGCCCGGAACGCGGAGGCGGAAACCCGGATGCTGCTGTCGCTCCACGACAAGACCGGCACCCCGCTCTACACGCTATCGGTTCAGACCAGCGAGCAGTTGCTTTCCCTCCAGCAACTGTTCTATCGGCGCCTGGACGACATCGTTCGCCACCGCGACCTGGTCCGCGCCGTCATCGAGGCCTATGTGCCCCGCATGCTGGTGGAGCATCTGGGCATGGCCAGGGTGCTCCGCGCCCTGAACCGCCCGGAGCTCCAGGCGTACCGTGACGCCATCGTGACCAAGAAACTCGCCTCCATGGCGCTATACCGCCACGCGCCGGACTGGGACGAGTTCCTCGCCGGCCTCGACGAGGACTTCGAGGGCCACTTGCGGCGGCTGCTGAAGGACTAAGCGGTCTCTCACCCGTCGTACCGTTCACCGTCCCCGTGCCGTTCCTGGAACCGCGGGATCGCCGCCTGGCCGTAGCACCGACCCGAGCCGAACCTCTGCGGCGTTCTCGTCGGTTTCGGGCGAAGCTTCGCGAGACAGTAGCCAACCCGCAGGGCCTCCAGGACGGGGCACGGACAGCGGCGCGTGACGACCTGCCGATCGGCCGGTCGGAGGGCAGACGACAGAAGCGGTACTATCCCCCACACGGGAGACTGAGCATGGCAAGACTGAGAGTTGGCGTCGTTGGCGCAGGGTTCATCGGCCAGGAGCACCTGAAAGCCGTCGGCGGCCATGACGGGTTCGAGCTCGTCGGCCTGTCCGAGCAGAGTCCGGCCCTGGCGCAGGCGCGCTCCGAGGAGTTCGGTGTGCCGGCCTACGAGGGCCATCTCGCCCTCATCAAGGAGGCCCGCCCGGACTACATCGCCATCTGCACGCCCCACTACAGTCACACCCAGATCGCTATCGACGCCATGCAGCGCGGGGTGCACGCCCTGGTGGAGAAGCCCCTCACCGTCTCCGCCGCGGCCGGCGAGCTGTGCCTGGAGGTCATGGAGCGAACCGGCATGACCGTGGGCGTCGGTTTCGTCATGCGCCTGCATCCCCTGCACCGCAAGATGCACGAGCTTCTTGCCGCGGGCTTCGTGGGCGACACGGTGCGCGTCTCCTTCGTCCGCACCAACTGGTTCCGCAGTATGGCCTACTACCGCTCCAGCCCCTGGCGCGGGACCTGGGAGGGCGAGGGCGGCGGCGTGCTGGTCAACCAGGCACCGCACGATCTGGACCTGATCCTGTGGACCGCCGGCTGCCCCTCCGAAGTGCTCGTGGAGATGAACACCTCTGGCCACGATATCGAGGTCGAGGACGATGTCTGTGCACTGCTGAAGTGGCCCTCGGGAGCCACGGGCGTGTTCCACGTGAGCACCAACGAGGCGCCGGGGCGTAGCTTCTACGAGATCGCCGGCACCAGGGGCGCCCTGCTTCTCGAGGACGGCACCCTACGCGCCACGGAACTGAGCGTGGACTCCCGGCACTTCAGCGAGACCACTCAGGAGCGCATGGACCCGCCTCCGGTGGCGCAGGTCACCACCTACCAACAGCCCGAGGACGCTGAGCCGTTTGGGAAGTTGCACGAGAACTTCGCCGCCGCGCTGGCCGGCGCGGCCCCGCTGCTTTGCACCCTCGAGGAGGGCCTGCAGGAAGTGCGCCTTGCCAACGCCATGCTCCTATCCGGCCTGAGCCGGAGCTGGACACCGGTGCCGGCCGAGGCAGGTCGGTTCGATGAGGCCCTGGAGTGCCTGATCGCGGGCAAGTCCCTGGAGGCCTGCAAGAACCGGCCGGACTGCCGATCGTGAGCAGAGGGCGTCCAGGTCGGGAGCGATCACGTTAGCGGCGGGCACCTCCTGAGACCTCGCCCCGCCAAGGAGGCGACAGGAGGGAGCCCCGCCTGGGGTGGCGAACACCCTCCCCGCCTCCTCTCGCATGATCCCGGGCGGCCCGTACGGCCCTGCCCACCCACCGGAGTGTCCTATGCCCCCCGCACCTCCCGGTTCCTTGTGCTCCTGCCTGCTCCTGGGCGCCTGCGCGGTCGCGGCAATGGCGCAGTCACCGCGAAACGTGAGCGTTACCTTCAACGGTGACACCGATCCCTCCGCCCCGCTGGCCGTCGACGCCTGGCATACCATCACCGCCTCCTACCGCTACCCCGGCGGTGTCGACCGGCTCACCAACACCTACCTGGTCATCGTCCGCGGCCCCGATCCGCGCTCCGGCTTCTATCTGGGCTACCATGTGCCCACCAACGAGATCGGGATCGTCAAGCACGGGCACTACAATGCCACCGAGGCCACGGGGCTTCCCGGCGAGCCCGGCAAGATCATCGAAAACGATCAGGGCTATGTGGACTGCGAGCACACGGTGGTGACCAAGACCGCCGACGACATCACCGTCGCCTATCGCGTCAAGTTCAAGCCCGGAGTGATGAAGGGCGCTTACGGCGTCCTGATGTACATCGAGGACAGGGACGTGAACCACGAGGGCTTCACCGCCATGGGAACCGTGACCGTGGACAACGAGGGCCTGGTGCACCGCACCGACATGCCGGCGCGGTGGCGAAACAGCCTCACGCCCGCAGGTGACCCGGTGGGGCCCCTGACGCTGGCCGAGGGGGGCCAGGCGCGCTATGCGCTGTTGCTCCCCGGGGACGCCGGTCGGGTCGAGCTCAGGGCCGCCGGAGACCTGGCGCGGCACCTGCAGCTCATCTGCGGCGCCGACTTCGCCACCTCAGGCGAGAGCGAGGCCCCCGCGGGCACGCCCTTCATCAGCATCGGCCGCACCAACCTCCTCGCCGATTCGGCCTGCAGGTTCAAGGACGCCGACCTGGCCGAGGAGGGTTACGCGCTAGAGGTGGTGGACGGGAACATCTACCTCTATGGCGGCAGCGGCCGCGGACTGCTCCACGGCGTCTACTCCCTCCTGGAGGAAGACCTGGGCTGCCGTTGGTACTCCAACACCTCCGTGGACACGCCACAGACCGAGGCCCTGTCGGTGCGTCTGGTGCCCCGCATGTATGTGCCTGCCCTGCAACTGCGGGACCCGTACATCCACAGCATGCACGACCCGGCCTGGTCGCTGCGCAACAAGACCAACTCACCCCATGCACGGATCCCCATGGCCTGGGGCGGCAGCATCCGCTTCCACGCCATGGGCCACACCTACGCCAGCTACTTCCCCACGCAGCAATACTTCGCCGAGCATCCGGAGTACTACGCCCTCGTCAACGGCAAGCGCCAACCCACTCAGCTTTGCCACACCAACGAAGACGTGATCCGGCTGAGCATCGAGAAGACCTGCGAGATCTTCCGCAACCACTCCGAGGTCACCATCACCGCCATCGGCCCCAATGATGGCAGGGGCTTTTGCGACTGCCCGGACTGCAAGAAGCTCGACGATGAGAACGGTGGCCGGTCGGGCAGCTTCTTTCATCACGTCAACCGCATCGCCGAGGGCGTCAAGAAGGAGTTCCCGAACAACCACCTGATCTGTCTGGCCTACCTGGACTACGCCAGGCCGCCCACGAATATGAAGGTCGACGACACCATCATCATCCAGCTTTGCACCGATTCTCACGCCTGGAAATGCCAGTTCTGCAATGTCTGGGAGTCCGAGGAGTTCCAGGAGATCATCAAGGCCTGGGACGCGGTGGGCGCCAGGATCTTCATCTGGGACTACACCACCGACTACGTGCACTACCTGGTGCCCATGGCCAACTGGCCCGTTGTCAACGGCAACACGAGGTTCTTCCTGGAGCACGGCGCGACGGGCGTGATGTACGAATCGGAGCTCAACGACATCGACGAGATGCGCGCCTGGGTGTGGGCCAAGCAGCTCTGGGACCCGTACCGGGACACGCGGCCGCTGATGGAGGACTTTGTCTTCGGCTACTACAAGGAGGCCGCCGAGCCCATCTGGGACTGGCAGATGATGATGTGGGATTACTGGGAGCGCTGGCACAAGGAGCCCCACACCTGCGGACAGCCCTCGGACAACCCGCTGCTTGACAACCTCCACTGCTCCTACGCGCCGGATGGGCCGATGTTCACGGAGCAGTTCATGGCCACGATGCGCGCCTGCTTCGCGCGGGCCGAGAGTCTGGCCAAGAGCGACGAGATCCTCGCCCGCGTGAAGAAGGCCAAGCTCTCGCTCCTGTACCTGGAGCTGGCCCAGCAACTGGGTTACTACACGGAGTTCGGCGACTTCGTCTACGGCAAGAGCATTCGCAGACCGCCTCAGGAGAAGGCGGCCTTCAGCCCCATGCTCGAAGAGTTCACGGCTCTGTGCACGAAGTACCGACTGCACAGCCTGGGCATCCCCATCACGCTGGACAAGATCACCGCCAGGTGGCAGTCCTGCATCGACGCCGAGAGCGCGGCCCTCCCCAAAGCCTACCTCCCCGCCGACTGGGTCTTCGCCACCGACCCCGAAGACCGCGGTGTGGAAGAGGGCTGGTACGCCGAGAAGACGTTCTACGCCGCCGCCGAGGAGCTGAACGCACCGCGCGATACGGGGGTCTCACCCACCCTGCCCGAGGGGCTCAGCAGGCTGCACATCAACCGCGGGGTGGGCTGGGAGCAGCAGGGCTTTCCGGGCTTCGAGGGCTACGGCTGGTATTTCCAGAGCCTCGAGGTCCCCGAGGAGTTGGCGGCCAAGGAGCACCTGTACCTGTACTTCATCGGGGTAAACGAACAGGCGTGGGTGTATGTCAACGGTGAGCCGGCGTTCGAGAGGACCTACGAGTCCACGGGCGCGAGCGTAGGCGACCTCATCGGGCAGCCCTTCAGCTTCGATGCGAGGAAGTGGCTGAAGGCGGGCAAGGGCAACCGCATCGCGGTGCGCGTGACCCACTCTTCGGGCCTCGGCGGCATGTGGCTCCCGGCGATGATGGTGGGCACAGACGAGGCGTGCACGACCGAGAGCCTGACGGAGTACAGGTACTGACGGCGGAGGTGCCGTCGATCCCCGTCCCGCCTTGCAGGCATTTCGGGGCCTGAGTTAATTGGACGGCTGTGTGGTGCGGTCAGTGTG
>CAZXDD010000367.1:0-7933 GCA_964639415.1 uncultured Armatimonadia bacterium | reverse complement strand
GTCTGGGAGGCCGCGGGGGGAAGGGCAAGACACCGGGCATGGAAAAGGGGGGCCCACGGTGTGGAGCCCCCCCGATGCAGAGAAGACGGTGTGCCTGGAGGTGCGGCCGAAAACGCCGCATTCGCCGGGAACGTCATTCTGAGAGCGTCCGCTCTCGGCAAGAGCAGCTCGAGGAATCTCCTGGCATTCAGCGAGATTCTTCGCTATCCCGCTGCGCGAGATGGACGCTCAGAATGACAGGAACCGGGCCGGCCGGACTTCTCGGCCGCGCTTCTAGGCCAGATCCACCTTGTCCTTCGGCAGGTACGGCGCCTTGATGAAGATCAGCCGCGTGTCGTGATCGGTGTCATTGACGATATCGTGGGCCTCGCCGGGGGACAGCTTGAACACATCGCCGGGGCGCACGCGACCGGCGACGCCGTCCACCACCATCTGGGGACTGCCGGCCTCGAAGTAGAAGGTCTCTTCGACCTCCTCGTGCCTGTGCGGGCCCATGGCCTGACCGGCCTTCAGCACGATCACGCCCCATTCGTAGTGGGGCCCGCGGAACAGGTACTTGGGACCATGGTCGCCGTGCCGGAACTGCAGATCGAACTCGTTGACTTGCTCCACGGTCGGTGCCCCCCTCGGATGACGGTGCGCGCCGGGTGCCGTGCCACCGGCCGCGCCCTCGCCTGGGCCGTCAAGTCCCTTGTCTCCGCTGCTTCACAGCGGCCGCAGTTGTAGCAGCGCCTGACACATCTTGACTTCGTGGCTGATATAGGGCATCCCCAGTCCGGGGCGGGCGTAGGCGTCGGGGTCTCTGTTGCAGACGCAGAGCACACAGGTGGCGCCACGGTTACTATAGGGTACCACGAGGGCCGTGCGCACGCCCTCAACGCCCATCTTGGCCTGGGCGTCGCCGTCCACCAGCACGTCATGGCGTCCCTGCCTGACCAGCGCGGCCAGGGTGGGGCTGGCGATCCGCTGTGGCAAAGCGACCGGTGGTGTGTTGGGGTACCAGGCGAAGGGGCGCAGAGTGTCGTCCTCCGGGTAGGAGACCGCGGCGAAGGCGAACTCAGAGTCGCAAGCCTCGGTCAGGATGCGTAGCAGGCACTCCTGCATGGTGGTACCACCGGCGGCAATCATGTCCGGCAGGTGGGACAGGCCCGCGATGAAGGCCTGGTATGTCATGAGATCTAGGACGACATCGTTGATGTCGCCCGGTCGCGATTGTGCCATGGGTTGTCTCCCGGTGAGTTCGTTGCGCGGTGCCGGGTCCTGCGGGACCTGTGGGGTGATGCCTGCGGCCTCGGGCCTCCGTCGGTGGGTCGCCGGCGTCGTGCCTCGGGCCACCGGCCCGGCGTCGGCAGGGGACCAACGACGGGCTGAGGGCCGCACCCCCGGCGGGGCGGGCTAGGCCGCGATGGCCTCCTCGATGGTCTGCAGCAGGACACTCATGCTCTCGGGTTTGTTGATGAAGGCCTGCACGCCCAGACGACGGATCTCCTCCTCGACGGCGGCCTCCGGACGTCCGGTAAGCACGACCACCGGAACCTGCGGGTCGGCGCCCTGGATGGCGCCGGAGCGCAGCCTGCGAAGGAACTCCACCCCTGCCGTGAGTGCCTCGAACTCGTCGTTCTCGCCATCGCCGGGAGGAAGCATGACATCAAGCAGGACGCAACCGAAACCGCCCCTCGCCGCGGTCTCCACAGCTTCCTTCAGCGTGCAGGCCGCGGTGACCTGCAGCCCCTTGGCCTGCAGGAAGCGTACGAGCTTGGCATTTCGGTACTGCTCGTCTTCCACGAACAGGACATGCTTTGGGCGGGGCATCACTGTTCCTCCTGGCGCAGGGGCAGCCGAATGGTGAAGGTCGTTATGTAGTTCTCCCACCTGTGTGCCTCGTCGCCCGCCGGGGTCTTGGCGGTGGGCACGCTGGTGACGCCGATGGTACCCCCGTGGGTCTCGACGACATCCCTGGCCACGGCCAGTCCCAGGCCGCTGCCCCAGATGAACCGGCGTGGATCGCGGCGGGAGCCCCGCACGTACGGCTCGAAGATGCGCTCGTGCTCCTCGGGCGGGATTCCCAGACCGTAGTCCTCCACCGAGAGCGAGACACTGTCCTCATCGGCCACGGTGTAGATACGGATGGTGCGGTTGAAGTGGGAGTATTTCACGGCATTGTCGATCAGGTTCATCACCGCCAGCTTCATCATCTCCCAGTCGAAGGGGACGGGGGGCAGGCGATGTACCGAGGCGTCTATCTGAATGGTGATATTACGCGACTGCGCCACCCCACGGTACGGCTCGACGCAGACGGAGACCAGTCGGTGCAGAGGATGGCGCTCGCGGAGACGATACTCGCCTCGGGGCATGCCGCCGCGCAGGTGCATCAGGGAGGCACGGGCCCGGGAACCCAGGCGCAGGACCTCGCTGAGGATCTTGTCCAACGGCTCCAGCAGGTCCGGGTCGTCGAGGCCGGCGATGTCCGTGACATAGTACTGCAGCCACTCGCTCTCCTCCACCACGGTCTGCAGGCCGGCGTTGATCTCGTGCGTGAGCTGCGCCATGAACTGCGTCTTGTCCTCATTGGCCTGGCGCAGATCCAGTAGCAGGCGCGCGGCCTTGGAGCGCATACCCACCTCGAAGTGGAACCGCTCCAGGAAGTCGTCGCCGGCGGTGCTGAGCAAGGACTCCGTGTGCCCCTGTCTCTGTGGCCCGAACACGGTGACGGTCACGCGCTCCTCGGGCACGCCGTAGTCGCAGATCAGCGCCTGCACACCCGGGAACTGCTGGGAGGAGTCGGGTGCGTGCTCGGCAAGGAACCGGGCCACCTCGCGGGGCTCCGCGACGATGCGGTAGAAGCTGTCTTCCCCGGCGCGACGAGGGCGGACGGGGCAGCGCATCCGGGAGACCCGGGAGCCCGGCCAGTCTCCGGCCCAGGCCGCGGGAGCCAGCTCCGGCGAGCTGCCGAAGGTCTGAGTGTAGACCACCATGTACTGCAGGCGGAAGAAGTCGATAACCCGCTCCGTCACGCCCTCGAGCCGGTGTCGCAGTTCCTGAACGTCGGTACAGGCTCCGGCCAGCGCCACCATGAGCTCATTGAGCAGGTACTCCTGTCTGAGCCGGCGCTCCACGTCATACCTGTCCCGCCCGAGCTTGCCGATCTCCTCGGCGTGCTGTGCCACGATGGTCTCGATGCGGGCACGCTCCCGGTCGGAGCACTCGTCCAGGTCGTCCACGGCCGCCACCAGGGCCTCATGGTCGAGGTCGGCGATCTGGTCGCCGACGAGGCGGGCCTGCGCGCGGACGGTGTCCCGTGAGCCGGGCCAGACCTTCTGGCCGCTGAGGAACACCGCGGCGACGCGATCGGCCACCACAATCGGCACCGCCAGGCCGCACAGCCCCATGTGGCACTCCACCCACTGCGGCCCGGAGCCCGGACCTTGCTCCATCACGCGCCCTGCGATGGAGAAGTCACACGCCTCGCACAGCGCCCGGCCCTCCTCAACTCCGCGCAGGATGGAGCAGAACCGGCAGCCCGCCGTCCCGGCGTGAGAGGGAGGCAGATAGTGAAAGCCCCCATTGTCCGGCTCCACCAGAGCCAGCCCGATGCGGTGCTCGGTGGCGATGCCTGTCTGCAGAGACTGCAGCACGGACTGAGGGACCACATCCGAGAGCCGGGTGAGGATGAAGGGCTGCACCGGACTGAGGCGTTCGGGGTCGGACCTGTCCATGCCGATGCGCTACTCCTCGCGCGAGGACTGAGAGCGGGGCGCACCTCACTATAGAAACTGGGCCTGTCCAAGTCAAGAAGAGGCGGGCAGAGGCCGGAAGAGTGCCCAAACGCCAAAGCCCCCGCCGGTGATGGACGGGAGCCTTGGCAAGAGGCGTTGGACCGAGGAAGGACGACGTGCCGCAGGCGCGGCCTGAGACCCGGTGTGGCGGGCTCCTCGGCCATGTCCTAGAACTGCTGCGGAAGGCCGTCGCCCCCACTATCAATGGCGCTGATGTCCCGGTCATCCAGGGGGATGAAGGTCGAGTTGCGAGGACGGGAGGGGCCACGGCCGCGCTCCTCCTGTGCCGACCGTGGGGCCTGTCGCGCGGTCCCGGACGACGGGGTGCTCCCGATCGCGGCGGCCTCGGAGAGGACAAACTCGCTCACCATGGTCCTCATCTCATTGGCCTGCGCCGTGAGCTCCTCGGCGGCGCTGGCGGATTCCTCGGAGTTGGCGGCGTTTTGCTGAGTCACCTGGTCGAGTTGGCCGACGGCGGTGGTCACCTGGCCGATGCCCTGGGACTGCTGCTGGGAGGCCGTGGCGATCTCGTCCATGACCTCGGTAACCTTGCGGACCTGGGCACTGATCTCCTGGAGGTCTGAGAAGACCTCCTGATTGAGGGAGACGCCGGTGTCGGCGTTCTGTACGGAGCCGTGGATGAGGTCGGCGGTGGTCCTGGCGGCGTCGGCACTGCGCATGGCCAGGTTCCTGACTTCCTCGGCGACGACGGCAAAGCCCCTGCCGGCGTCACCGGCGCGGGCGGCCTCCACGGCTGCATTGAGGGCCAGCAGGTTGGTCTGGAAGGCGATCTCGTCGATCGTCTTGACGATCTTGGCGGTCTGGTCGGAGGACTGCTTGATGCGCTCGATGGCGTCGGAGAGCCGCTTCATGCTCTCAACACCGCGCTCGGCCACGCCGCGGGCGGTGTCTGCCATGGCCTTCCCCTCGGCGGCACTGCCGGCGTTGGCCTTGGTCATCGAGGCCATCTGCTCGAGACTGCTTGAGATCTGTTGCAGGGAGCTGGCCTGTTCGGCGGCGCCCTGGGCCACCCCCTGGCTGCTGTTGTTGATCTCCTCGGCGGCGGCGGTGACCTGATCGGCGGCCAGCGCTACCTGCGACAGGCCGCGGTCCAGAGTGATGGCGGCCGTGTTGATGACCTGCTCGAGGGTAGAAAAGTCCCCTTCGGCCCCGGAAGCCATGCGCGCGGTGAGGTCTCGATCCGCCAGCAGCGCCAGGGTTGCCTGGGCCTCGCTGAGCGGGAGCATCACCGCGTCCAGCATCCGGTTGATGCCCTCCAGGAGCAGACGCCGGTCTCCGCTGGCCGCCGCTGTGTCCGCGCGCCGGCTCAGCCGCCCCTGCTCAACAGCCCCGGCGATGGCCAGCACCTGCTCCAGGGCCTGGGCCCAGGCGAGGCTCTCCTCCCCGCGTTCCTCATCCACCTGCTCCACGGCGTTGGTTGTGATCTCCTGCGATGACATCCGGTCGACCCCCTGTGGTTGATGTAGCACGGGCATGGCGGTCGGCCGTTGGGCGTGGACGCGCGCCTGCCGCGGGTGGCCCCTGCCCCCACCAGGACCCCGGCCTGTGCTCCCTCAGGGGCGTGGCGCCGCGTGGCACACGGGGCGGGAGCATGCGGCGTGGGTTCCGGGATCATCCGGCAACCTGCAATCCGCGGACCGTACTGCCTCGGGGGGATCGGAGGAGAGCCGGGGCGCGGGAGTGTGACCGCGCCCCGGATGTCAGAGGCGACGGGCTCGGGCTACCGCGCGTCTACGAGGTCGTACACCCTCACGTACTCGACGAGGAAGAAGTCCGGCAGGCTAGCGGCCCGGATGTCACCGGCCCAGGTGCCGATCTCATCGCTGATTTTGATGAACAGCGGCACCTGACAGACACCTCCGGCATTGGTGCGCCACGTCTCCTTGCCGTCCACATAGAACACGTACTCGTCAGGAGACCACCACAGAGCGAAGTCGTGGAAGCCCTCCATGACACCGGGTACCTGCACCTTCTCGCCCGCCGACTTGTGGTGCTCGCCGTAACCGTCCCAGTGCAGGGCGTGCTGGACGGTGTCGTTGAGCCAGGGCTTCTCGAAGATGTCGATTTCGGTGCCGTCCCGGCCCTCATCGCCCACCTTGCCCACGCCGTCGCCCATCAGCCAGAATGCCGACCAGTGCCCCACCTGCTTCTGCATCTGTGCCCTGCAGACGTAATAGCCGTACGTGTGCTCGAACTTCCCCCGGGTGCGCAGGCAGCCGTCGATGTACTTCCCGTCCTCCTCGAAGCAGCGCATGACCAGCCGGCCCCGGCCGTCCGGCACGCAGGCGCGCCGATCCCACCAGCCGTCCCGGCGCTGGTACTCAGGGCACTCCCACTTGGTCTCATCGATCTCGGTGCCCTCGAACTCATCTTGCCACACGAGCTCCCAGGCCTTGCCCGCGGGCGGGGCGGGGAGCTTGTCCTCCGGGATCGCCCCCGCGAGAGCGCATAGCGAAATGGCGGTGACAGCACACACAGGGATGGCGTTCATGTGGGCAAACCTCCACTGTCGGGTTTCGGGATGGTATTGCGGGTGCTGCACGGGCTCGTCGGGACAGCCCTGGATGTGCGGCGGAAGCCCCCGCTTCCGCCGGGAGTGTCATTCTGAGTCCGTCCGCTCGCGAAGGAGGAAGCTCGAGGACTCTCCCGGGATATCACGAGCTCCTTCGCTATCTCGCTGCGCGAGATGGACGCTCAGGATGACATCTTCACGGCAGACCCGGCTTTTCGGCCGGATCTCTATGCCCCCACGGCCTGCTCCAGGAACCGTCGGCTTGTCTCGATGAGGCCCTGCATCCGGTCGGGCTCCAGCTCGCCCTCGGTCTCCAGCGAGACTACGCCGTCGTAGCCCGCTCCGGCCAGAACCTCCAGGCATCCGGCGACATCCACCTCCCCCTCGCCCAGCGCCACACTCTCGGCACCGACGACGTCCTTGACATGCACGTGGACCACGCGGGCCAGTACCTGCCGCAGTGTCTCGACCTCGTCTTGCGCCTCCCCAAAGGGCGTCCATGTGTAGGCGCCGGCGATGGTCTCGACGTAGGTTGCGCGGTGAATGTTGGCGGTGTCGTAGTTGATACCCAACCAGCGGGAGTCGCAGACGGCCATGATCCGCTGCAGCCCCTCCGGAGTCAGCGAGAAGGTCCCGTGGGGCTCGATGGCCAGGTACACCTGACAGCGCTGGGCCTCGGCGACGATCTGCACAAGCCTGTCGGCCAGGATGGCGAAGGCATCCTCGTCGGTCATGTCCGGAGGCTTGGTGCCGTCCCCGGCGTTGACCACGGGAATGCCGGCGGCCTTGGCCCACTGCAGGGCGGTGGTGATGGCCGAGACACTCTCGGCATCCGGGATGATGGCGCCGTGGGGGGCCCAGAGCGCGGAGACGCCCTGGAACCCGTGGTCGGCCACCTTGCGGCGGAAGACCTCGGGGTCGTCGCGCCGGGGGTCTACATGGGGGCAGAAGGGCGCCGTGGCCTGGGTCTCCACCCAGCGGTAACCGGCCTTCGCGATACGCCGCAGGGCCTCATCAAGCGTAGAACGGCGGAAGCAGACAGTTCCACAGGCGATACGCATGGCACGATGACCTCGCTGTGTGTTGGTGGCTCGCGGGCCGCCCCGCATTTCGCCGGTCGGGCCCGGGATACCCGGCCGCCCGGAGATCGCCCGCGACGGGGCGGCGGGTCCGGGCACGGCATGTTGTACCGAGGCTCGCGTGCGGCCTCGCCTCGGGTGAAGGACCATCTTGCTGCGAAGCCGAACAGGAGCCGAACACAGACTCGACAGCCCATGGTCTGCGGAGGCCGCCGACACATGTCACTTCTATCCGTCCAGTGGTTCGGCGTGAACGCCGTGCGGTTCACACACAAGGGTTTCGTGGTGCTGCTGGACCCGTACCTGACCCGGGATCCCGATGCAGGCAGCGATCCGGGCTACCTGAAGCGGCACCTGCCAAAAGCCAATGTGATCGTGGTGTCCCACAGCCACTGGGATCACCTGGCCGACGTACCCGCCATCGCCGGGTACACCGGAGCCACAGTGGTGGGTTCGCAGACCACTACCAATATCTGCCGGGCCTTTGGCGTGCCGGAGGCAGATCGGAAGAGCACACGTCTGAACTCCAGTCACCGCTCATTATC
>CAZXDD010000366.1:1715-7956 GCA_964639415.1 uncultured Armatimonadia bacterium | reverse complement strand
CTGGGGGGGTGAGGCGACGTGAATCGGCGCCTGTCAGTAACC
The DNA here is from genome assembly GCA_964639415.1 of uncultured Armatimonadia bacterium. Classification (GTDB taxonomy): domain Bacteria; phylum Armatimonadota; class Zipacnadia; order Zipacnadales; family JABUFB01; genus CAYRFY01. Next base: position 7,914 of record CAZXDD010000366.1, on the reverse strand, counting down.
TGCATGATCTGAGCTAGAGGTCCCGCCAAGACGCCTCCCCGGCCCGCCTCCTGTCACTCTGAGCGTCCGTCTCGCGCAGCGAGACAGCGAGGAATCTCACTGAATGCCGGGGGATTCATCGAGCTTCTCCCTTCGGGAGCGGATGCTCCCAGAATGGCATTCGCGACCGAGGCCGCCGCTTGGGCCACGCCTCCATACGCCCATAGGGGCGTCCATAGGCAGAGCGCGACGGAACCACCGGCCGTCTGCCCCCGAGACCGGGTTCTTGACGCGTTGCCGTGAGGCCGTCCTAAGCCGCCCTCCCATCTCGCCTCTTCCGGGAGACCCCATGCGACCACCCATCCGCCCCCTGGCCAGCTCTCACCGCCTGCTGCCCTTCCCCGCCGCCCTGGCGCTGCTCTCTCTGGGCGCTCCGGCGGCGGCCGACTGGGTCACCCCCAATGACCCCGCCTTCCGGCGCTTCCCCGCCGAACCCCATCAGGAGAACCTGTTTCTCCTGGATATGGAGGCGGCCTGGAAGCTGCAGAAGGGCTCCTCCGACCTGACCATCGCGGTCATCGACCTGGCCTTCGATGTCACCCACCCCGACCTGCAGGGCAAGCTGTGGACCGATCCGGAGCATCCCGGCGTGCACGGCTGGGACTTCGTGGATGAGGACGCCACCCTGGACGGGCCCCAGGCGGAGCACGGCAACCACGTGGCCGGGATCATCGCCGCGGAGACCAATAACGGCCTCGGCATCGCCGGCATGGCTCCCAACTGCCCGCTGATGCTGGTGAAGGTCGGTCTGCCGGGCTGCCTGACCGACGGCGACCTGCAGGCCAGGGCGATCCGCTATTGCGTGGAAAAGGGCGCGCGGCTCGTCTGCATGAACCACGGCCTTTCCGAGCTCTATCCGGGCTGGCATGTGCCGCTCAATGGCGCGCTGAAGCAGGCCTGCGACGAGGCCTACCGCAAGGGCGTGCTGATCGTCACCTGCACCACCAGCAATGACGGCGCCTTCTACCCGGCCACCTTCCCTCCCGCCTACGACGCGGTCATGGGCACGGGCGCCTCCGACCTGTGGGGGCGGCCCTCGGACATGAACGGCGGAAGCTGCTTTTCCGAGGTCATCGCCCCGGGCGGCGAGCGCTCCGAGGGCGAGCACAGCAGGCGCTCGGTGTACAGTTGCTACGCCGGGGATCTGGAGTACAACTACTACGCCGGTGGCTGTATGGCCACGCCGCATGTGGTGGGCCTGCTGGCGCTGGTCTTGTCGCACTATCCGGGGATCGACGTGGAGACGGCGCGCCAGATCGTGCGCAATACCGCGCGGGGCGAGGCCCCAGGTCACCAGACGCGCTGGGGACACGGGTTGATCCGGCCCGTGGCGGCGCTGTCCTTGTCCCCCGAGCAGATCGCGGCCCGGCCGCTGCTGGTAACGGGCGCCGAGGGCGCCGAGGCCGGCGTTCCCACTCCCTGCACCCTGCCCTCCGGAGAGCCGGGCCTGGCCGTCTCCGTGCGCAATGACGGCGTGCTGGATGCGACCGTTCGCGTCTGCCTGCGGCGCGGCGCCCACACCGTCGCCGAGAAGATCGCCGCCGCCCTCGGTCTGGAGACAACCGTCGTCCATCTTCCGGTTCCGGAGCCGGAAGACGCGGGCGGGGAGGCCGGCGACCTGGTCGCCGATCTCGAGGACCTCGGCGTGTGTCGGCCTGTGGTGCTCGAGCAGGCGCCGGACATCCGCCTGGAGATCTGCGATGACGACCTGGCGGTGCGCGAGGATGGCCGGGGACGCCGGGTGCTGGCGGTGAGGGTGCGCAACCGGGGCACAGAGGCCGCCGGGCGCGTGGCGGTGATCCTCCATCAGCACGAGCCGGCCATGGAACAGCGGGTCGGGCCGCCCAGCAGGCAGCTCGCGGCACAGGTGATCGCCGTGCCCGGGGAGGGCGCGGCGGTGGCCCGGTTCGCCCTGGAAGACCTGCCCACGGAGGAGGACCTGTGGGCCGAGATCGAGGCCCTACAGGTGGGCGCGCCGCACGTTGACAAGAGGAGCGGGAAGGCGCGGCTGCGGGGCCACACCGCGACCGTCCCGGCGCGGCCGGCAAGAGCGATCGCCCGGTTCGAGCTTCCTTTGGCACCGGAGACGGAGGGTGTGCGCCTCATACCGCGGGAGGGAGCGGCGACGACGCCTGTGGAGATCGGCGGCCGTACGGCCCTGGACGGCATGCCCGCGTTGCGGGTGGAGGCCAGAGTGCGCTGGGATGAGCCGCTGCGCAAGATCGAGCCCCTGGCGTACAAGTGGCTGGCGGGCGGCAAGAGCGCCGCCTTCGGCCTTGCGGTGCTGGACGGGCATCCGTACTGCCTGCTGCAGACCGACACCGGCGGCTTCGTCGAGGTGGTCTGTACCGATCTGACGGTGACGCCCGGGCAATGGCACACCATCGAGCTGCGGTATACGGGGTCAACGCTGACGGCGGCCCTCGACGGAGATCAGAGCGCGGTCGGCCGGCCGGCTTCGGGGCCCGTGTCCCGGTGCCCCGAGCCCTTGCGTCTCGGCGCCGCGGCGGACAAGAGCGGCAACCTCGTGAGCTTCGTCTCCGGCGTCCTGGAGTGGGTGGCCATCGGCATCCCGGAGGTCAAGGGCCCCGACGGGCGCATTCCCGGTAGCCTCCGCACGGGGGACGTCCGGCGCGTCCTGCGGGAGGGCGAAGAGGAAGTCCTGCGACTGCGCATGTCCGAGGAGCGTCGGTGCCGGATACGTCTGGCGGTGCTCGAGCCGGGGAAAGGAGCCGTCGCAGCCACACTGGGCTCTCCGGCCGACGTTGACGCCCGGCCTTTGACCTTCGACCGCGGGCGCTGGAGCGAGCGGCTGGCGCCCGGAGAGTACGAGCTACGGCTGCGGGCCGGGGAGCGAACGGTGTACACGCTGGACATCACCGGCCCGCAGGACGTATGGCAGACGCTGCTGCGGGCCACGGACCGCGAGGGCATCGGCGAGCGGTCCCGCCGCTCAGGGGCAAGGCCGGGCCCTGCACCGTACACCGCCTGGCTGGCCACGGAGGCGGCGGGTGAGGCGGCCCTGGAGCTGTTCGACTGCACGGAGGGCGCCCGGATGCTGCTGTGTCCCCAGGGGGGCGCGGTGCAGACGGTCAGTCAGACGGGAGGGGTGATGGGGGATTCATCTGTGCGTTCCGGGGGCCTGGGCATCTGGCGCCGGCACGGCTTCGCCGCGGGCCCACAGCCCACCGGGGCCTGGCTGTTTGTCCCCTCCCCCATCAACGCCGCCGGCGACTACGCCCTGCGCGGCGGTTTCACCCTTCACTGGCGTCGCCCCGACGCCGGGACGCAGGCGGCCTGCGACGCCTCCGGGACGATGCGCCTGCTGGGGCTTGAGACCCGCGGGGGCAGATGCACCTCAGAGACGCGGCCCACTCGCTACGAAGAAGCGATCGCGGCGGGCCTGGCGTTCATGGAGGCTCTCACCGGGGAGCGTCCCGGGGGCCCTGGCATCTACGAGCGCTGGTACGTGGACGAGGACGCCCCCCGGGTCTACTGGGGCTGCGATGGACAGATGCTGTGCGCCCGCACGTACTATCAGGCCTTCATGCGCGGCGGGGACGAGCACTTCCGCGAGCTCGCCCTGGGTATCGCCCGGCGGGTCATCGCCCACCAGAACCGCGACCAGGCATCTCCGCGCCACGGCGCCATCCCGTACGGGTTCATCGGCGAGAAGGAGGAGATCTCCTGGGCGTCCTCCAGCAACATCCAGGGGAAGATCCTCTACGGCCTGGCGCAGTTGGCGAGCTGGAGCGAAGAACCGGACCTGCTGGATGCCCTGCGCCTGAACGCGGACTACTGTGTGCGCATCCAGTACCCCTCAGGCCGCTGGCCCCACCACCTGGAGAAGGCTCCCGAGAGTCTTTGCGGGTACGACGCGGCGTGGAACGTGGCCGGGCTGCTCATCGCGTGGGAGAAGCTGGGCCGGGGCGAGTACCTGGCGGCCGCGGAGGGCGCCCTGGCGGCCTATGCGGGGTGCCTCCGCCCGGACGGCGCCATCGTCTGCCCCTGCAGTCACGCCACCCCCGAGGAGGACGATCTGGCCATCCGCTCCTCGATCACGATGCTGACGCCCTTTGCCCTTGCCCTGAAGCTCACGGGCAAGGGCGAGTACCGCCGGGTGCTGGGGGACCTGGGCCGGTTCCTGTCCTCCCGGCGGCACGATTCGGGGGTGCTCAAGGAGCCGCAGAGCGACTGTGTGAACCTGATCTATGCCCAGAACTGGGGTCTGCAGGGCCTTTGCGAGGCCGCGGAGGCCACAGGAGACCGGCGCTTCTCGGACATGGCCCGGAGCCTGGCGGACTTCTTCGTGCGGGTGCAGCTTGTGAGCGCCGACCCGCACCACCACGGCGCCTGGGTGGGGAGCTACAACGTGGCCAAGGATTTCCCCGGTGGAGACATGGATGACGAGGGCAATGCCTACGATCTGTACACGAGCTGGGGTGCGGGCCCGATCGTGTACGGTCTGGCGAGACTGCTCGATTTGCCGGATAGTGAGCCGTAGTGCGGGCCCGTCCGACGGATGGAGGCGCGGCCGCGGTGCAGTCGCTGTGTGCGGGTCAGGTGCGCGACTTCCCCGCTGACCCCGCGTGGCGGCCTGACCTCGGCCGCTGCCATGCATCTTTGCCGCTTGGCTGGGAGCGAACCTTGCCGGGTTGCCCGCCAGAGGCTACAATCAGTATTGTGAACGCGGGAGGGAGCGGGGAGATCTCGCGATGTTGGTCGGAGACCCGAATGAGCTCGTTGGCGCGACGATCGACGGCAGATACGCGCTGTCCCGCTACATGGGCGGCGGGGCGTTGGCGTGCGTGTTCGAGGCCCATGAGGTACTGAACGGCGAAGACGTGAGGCCCGTGGCGGTGCATCTGATCACCAGCGCGGAGCCGGGCTTGGGCGCTCGCCTGTTGGCAGAGGCTCGGGGGCTGGTTCGGTTGCGGCACCCGAACATCATCTCCTACCTGCATTGTGGGGTTGCGCAGGATGGGGACCTCGCGGGGGGCCACTACATCGTCACCGAGCCGGCGCAAGGGACCCTTGCCGACCTCACCGGGCCCGGACGGCCGACCGATGAGGGAACTGTCCGCGGCGTGGCGGAGGAGATATCCGCCGCTCTGGCCCATATCCACGGCCAGGGCATTGTCCACGGGAATCTGAAGCCGAGCGACATCCTGCAGGTCGATGGGCGGTGGAAGCTGGCGGGCCTCGGCCTGGCCCGAGCGGCGGGCGGCGGGATGGCGACGGCAAGCGGAGCCGCGGACCGCCTGCTGTACACCGCTCCGGAGGTCCTCGACGGCCAAGTCGGCCGGCCGAGCGATGTGTACTCCCTCGGGGTCATCCTCCTGGAGTGCCTCACAGGCGAGAGCGCCCACACAGGCGCGACCTGCGCGGAGTTCATGCGGGATCTGGTTTCCCGGCCCGCCCGCATCCCACGCGGCGTCCCCGCCGCGTGGCGGGCGGCCCTGGGGCGCTGCCTGAGCCGCAACCCCGCGGAGAGGTGTTCCGCGGCGGAGCTGGGCAAGATCGTGGCCGGCGGGGAGCGTGACCAGACGCCGGTAGTTCAGCCACAGCCCGCGCAGCCGCGACCGCCCGACCGCGCCGCCCCCGTCGCGCGACCTGCACCACCTCCCGACACCGCGCCGAAGGCGCCCGCGAGAGGCCGGCGTACCGGACGGCCCCGCGCCCTGCTGCGGAGCGGACTGTCCGTCGCACTGGCGGCGCTCGTGTGGGGCGTCTGGGCAACCGCCAGGGATGCCGATCGGCAGTCCTCTGACCAGACCCGGGCGGCCGCCGACCAGGGTGTGTCCGCGCACTTCAGCCCGGCCCCGCTGTGGCGGCCTGAAGAGGGCCGCACGGCGGGCGAGGCGATCGCCGGCCCAGATGGCGGCACCTATGTGTGGGTACCGGCGGGTGAGTTCATGATGGGTTCGGAAGACGGAGACGACGATGAGAAGCCGGTGCGCCGGGTCAGGATCACCAGGGGGTTCTGGCTGAGTGAGCGCGAGGTAACGAATGCTCAGTACAGGGCATTTTGTGATGCCGGTGGGCACGAGTTCCCCAGCTACAGCGACCAGGGAGACGAGCATCCGGTAGCTTACGTTACGTGGGACGACGCCCGGGCGTACTGCGAGCACTTCGGCCTGAGACTACCGTCCGAAGCGGA
>CAZXDD010000366.1:0-1705 GCA_964639415.1 uncultured Armatimonadia bacterium | reverse complement strand
GTGCCGAGGGTCGCAAGTACCCGTGGGGCGATGGGTGGGACGACGCGCGGTGCTGCAACCTCAGCCACCGAGGGCCAAGTGGATCCACATTCCCGGTGGGGAGCTTCCCGGCGGGTGCGAGCTGGTGCGGCGCTCTGGACATGGCGGGGAACGTGTGGGAGTGGTGCGAGGATTGGTACGATAAGGACTACTACCAGGGAGCACCAGAGCGCGATCCTCCTGGGCCTGCGTCAGGAGAGCACCGTGTTGTTCGCGGTGGCGGCTGGTTCTACTCCAAGACCCTCTGCCGCTCGGCCCTCCGCTTCGGGCTCGAGCCCACGGGACCCATCGCCGGCTGTGGGTTCCGGCCTGTGTGCGACCCCGGGTAGCTCAGGCCGTTTCGGTCCTTGCCCCCCCGCCGCGGCACGGCCGCCCCCCCCGCCGCGGGTCCCGCTACGGGCGATGGCAAATCTCCAGATCCGAGTCATCAGGGCTCATGAGGCGCCCGCCGTCCTGGCCGACCTTCTCGCGGATGATGGGCTCAAACTCCGGGTTGATCTCGTAGCCGATGGAGTTGCGGCCCATCATCGCGGCGGCCTTGGCCGTGGTTCCGCTGCCCATGAAGGGATCCAGGACCGTCTCACCCCAGAAGCTGTACATCCTGATGATCCGCCGCGGGAGCTCCACGGGGAACATGGCGATATGGCTCTTCTGGCGGTCCGGATGGATGTCGGCCCAGACGCCACGGAACCAGCTCTGGCGCTCCTCCTTGGTCAGGCGGCTGTTCTCCTTGGCCTCCGGGGTGGCCGCCTTGGGCCAGTCTCCCGGCTTGCGGAGCAGCAGGATGTACTCGTGCTCGTAGGTCACGTGGCCATCACGGGGATAGTACATGGAGCCCATCCAGGCGCCGCCACCGCTGGTGTTGGTGGTGGAGATCTTCTGCCAGATGATAGAGCCCATGAAGTCGAAGCCGATCTCGCGCCCGATGACGGCCAGATCGGAAGGGATCGGCAGCACCCTGTACCAGCCGTGGTCCGCGGCGCTCAGGTACTGATCGCCGATATTCACGGCCATCCGGCAGCCGGGATGCAGGGCTCGGTAGCATTCGGCGAACACCTGCCCGAGGCTGGCCAGGTACTCGTCGTACTTCTCATGGTAGCCGATTTGCCCCTCGTGGCCGTAGTCCTTGATCGACCAGTACGGCGGGGAGGTGACCACCAGATGCACGGACTTGTCGGGAATCTCGGTCATGCGTCGGCAGTCGCCGATGATGATCTTGTGCTTTGTCTTGTCGGTCACGTTCTTCTCCTGAGGTGGTGCGGTGGGGTCACCAGACGGCGGTGAGGACGATGCCGGCGGTCATGAGCAGGCCGGTGAGCAGGTGCATCGCGACGGTACCGGCATTGGCGGGCAGAAGGCCGGGCGGCGTGTCGTAGAAACGGGCGGCGGCACGGAGCATTCCGGGGAGCAGCAGACACGCGAGCAGACCGATCAGCGTTGTGGCGGGGAGCCACCCCAGCAGGACGCCGGTCAGGAGGCTCAGCGGGGCCCCGAGGATCAGCGCGTAGTACCATCTTCGGGCCCGACCGCGGCCCAGGCGCACCACCCAGTGTCTCTTCTGGGCGAGGGCGTCGGCCCGCATGTCCTGGAACTGGTTGATGAACAGAACGGCCGTGATCAGCAGATCGGAAGAGCGTCGTGTAGGGAAAGAGTGTAGGATAGGGTG
>CAZXDD010000365.1:0-7986 GCA_964639415.1 uncultured Armatimonadia bacterium | reverse complement strand
GCCAGGCTCAAGCTCGAGCCCGCGACGACACCGCCTGCGGAGACCGACGAGCCCGGCGTGCGCCTCGAGGGGGAGCAGGAGGTCGCCGGGGAGGAGGCCGAGGCGGCGACCGGCGCTACCCTTGGCGAGGCGCCGGGGGCCGAGCCCACGGCAGAGCCGCCCACGGCGCCCGAGCAGTCTCCGGCCGCGGAGCAGGCGGCCGACAGCGATGACACTGAGGTCGACGTCCCATCTGTGACGGGTCCGGAGACGGTGGCCGCCCCCGCGGAGGCTCCCGAGGTTCGGCCCGCCATGCCCGACGGCCTGACTCCCACCGGCGTCGGCGCCTACCACGAGGGGCCCAAGGCGGCGGCTCCCGGCTTGGCGCTGGATCCCAGCGAAGGGCGATCGGCGCCGGCCGCCGCCCGGCCGGCGGCCGCCGTGCCCGAGCCCAGTCGTGCCGTGGAGGCTCCGGACGACGCGGAGCCGGCCGGAGGCGCGGCGACACCACCCCGGGCCGGCCTGCGCAGGCTTCCCTCCGCTCCCCGGACCTCCGAGCCGGCGACGACCGCCGCGCACCCAGACCCGGGCACAGGCCGCCCCGGCACTGTGGGTCCGGCGAGGCCGCTGACCGTGGCCGACGCCGCGGAGATCAAGACCGCCAGGGTGTTCGCCGGCGACCGGCCACTGCCCGACGACGCGCGCCCCGAGCTGGTGGACGACACTCTGATGATCTCGCTCAAACCGGTGTTCGAGGCCTTCGACGGAGCACTCTACTGGTTCCCCGGCGATCGAGTGGCCCGTGGCGTTACCGCCGACACGGACCTTGCCGTGCAGATCGGCAGCACCCAGGCCACTCTCAACGGGAAGAGCCTCGTAGTCGACCCGGCTCCGGTCCTGCGCAATGGCCGTATTCTCGCGCCCATCAGCCTGGTCGGCCGGGCGTTGTCGGTCGGCTTCGAGTTCGACCCGGCGGCCAAGGCCGTCATCATCCAGTAGGTCGCTCGTCACAGGCGGCGGACGGCCGGAGCCGTGGCCCGGGAGCGTGGGCCAAGATGGTGTACCGACCCCAAGGCCCCGCTGCCCGGCTGGAGGTACGGCCGAAAAACCCCGCATTCGTCGGGAATGTGGGCTTTTCGGCCGCGCCCCTAGCGCAGGCGCCGCGCCAGACGATAGTGCCGGGCAAACCCGGTCGACCGTCGGAACCGACCGCCTCAGAACGTCGTGCAGCAGCCCCAGGTGCCGGTTGGGGCTGCTTTTGATACCGGGAGACAGGCCCGCGATGAGGAACAGACCATGACTCGTATGGACAGGTTCTTGTTTGGGACACAGACCATCGACGCGCAGGGGCACCTGAACATCGGAGGCTGCGATACCGTCAAGTTGGCCGAGGAGTTCGGCACCCCTCTTTACGTGCTGGACGAGGCTTTGGTACGCGCCAACTGCAGGGCGTACAAGCAGGAGTTCGGCGAGCGCCTGGAGCAGGTGGAGGTCGCCTACGCCAGCAAGGCGCTCCTGACTACGGCGATCTGCCGTATCATGGCCCAAGAGGGCATGGCGATGGACGTTGCCAGCCGTGGCGAGCTGTACACGGCGGTCAAGGCCGGCTCGCCGGTGGACCGCATCAAGCTCCACGGTAACTACAAGTCCGATGAACTGCTGTCCATGGCCTGTGAGTACAAGCCGGGCCGCATCGTCGCCGATAGCATGAGCGAGCTGCAGCGGCTGTCGAAGCTGGCGGGCGAGCGGAACTGGACCCCAAACATCCTCCTGCGCGTGGGGCCCGGTATCAAGACCCAGACGCACACCTACATCCAGACCGGACAGGCCGACAGCAAGTTCGGGCTGGGCATCGCTTCGGGTGCGGCGATGGAGGGCATCAAGCTTGCTCTCTCACTGCCGAACCTTAATGTATGCGGTGTGCACTGCCATATCGGCTCTCAGCTCTTGAGCGTGGATTCATTCTCCCACGCCATCGAGATGATGATCGACTTCATCGACAAGGTGAAGGAGGAGACCGGCTGGGAGTGCCCTGAGCTGGACATGGGCGGCGGTCTGGGCATCTCGTATACGCCGGATGACGTGCCCGCCACGGTGGGTGAGCTGGCGGCCATCATGTGTTCGGCGCTGGAGAGCAGCGTCCACAAGCACGGGATCGCGATGCCCAAGCTCATCTTGGAGCCGGGCCGCTCGATCGTCGGTACGGCCGGCACGACGCTGTACCGCGTAGGCCCGGTCAAGGAGATTCCGGGGGTGCGCACCTATGTGGCGGTGGATGGGGGCCTTTCAGACAACCCGCGCCCGGCGCTGTATGAGGCCGAGTACATGGCGCTGATCGCCAACAAGGCCGATCAGGCCGCGACGGAGACCGTCCGGGTCGCCGGGGCCCATTGCGAGACCGACACCCTCATTCCCGAGATCTCCCTGCAGCCCGTGGAGGAGGGTGATGTCATGGCCGTGCTGTGCACCGGGGCTTATAACCACGCCATGGCCTCGAACTACAACAGGTTCACCCGCCCGGCGATGGTGCTGGTCAACGAGGGCAAGGCGGACCTGATCTACCGTCGAGAGTCGCTGGATGATCTCATCGACCATGATGTGATCCCCGACCGTCTGGCGTAGGAGTCCGGGCCGGGGGCGGCAGACGGTGCGGGGCGCCGCACGGGGCGGATTGCGGTCCGACGAGGCGATCTCGACCGGCCGCGGCCCGCCCGCGGGAGAGCACAGTGCGAGAAAGACTGGTGCAGCGGGTCAACGCCCGCGAGAGAGAGCAACTGCAGGAGGCGGGCGAGGTGGCGGCGCAACTGGGGTGCCGGCTGTTCGCCGCCGGCGGCTCGGTGCGCGACGTCATGCTCGCCCGCCCCATCGTGGACTGGGACCTCGTGGTCGAGGGCGACGGCCTGCGCTTCGCCGAGACTCTCGCCCACAGGTGGAACGGCCGCGCCATCTGCCATGACCGCTTCCTCACGGCCTACGTGCGGCTCCCCGGTGGTGCCAGCTTCGACGTGGCCACGGCCCGGGAGGAGACCTACCGTAGGCCCGGCGCCCTGCCCCAGGTCACGGCGGCCTCCATCGAGCAGGACCTGTGGCGGCGGGACTTCTCGGTCAATGCCATCGCCGTGGCCCTGAACCCGGGCGAGTTCGGGCATACCGTGGACCCCACCGGCGGCGTCGTCGACATCGAGGAGCGGCTGATCCGCGCGCTGCATGAGAAGAGCTTTTGGGATGATGCGACGCGCATTGTCCGGGCGGTGGGTTTCGAGCAGCGCCTGGGCTTCGCGCTGGAGCCCCAGACGGAACTGTGGCTGCGGGGCGCAACCCGCGGCGGGGCCCTGCGTACTGTCTCCAGCGAGCGTCTGGGAGAGGCACTCCTGCCGCTTTTGGAAAACAGCATCGGCCCGGCGGTGCTGCGTCGCGCCCACGAGCTGGGGGCCGTGGAGGCTCTGGGCGCTCAGCGGCTGTTCACTACCCGCACGCTGCATGCCCTGGATGAGGTGCCGGCGGCCCTGCCGGCGCTCGGGGAGGCCGGGAACCCGACCTACAGGGCGGTGGCCTGTCTGACGACCATGCTCCTGGAGCAGGGCGCCACCGCCGAACGGATCTCGGAGCGCCTGCATCTGACGCGCCCCATCGGTCGCGAGCTGCGCTCGGCCCAGCGCTTCATCGGCTACCATGCGGCGGGCCTGCGGCCGGCAAGGAGGCCCGGAGACCTGTGGTACCAGCTTCACGAGGCCAGCTTCGGCGGCATCGTGGGGCTGTGGTTGGCCTGTGACGAGACCGAGCACAGACAGGCTCTGGTCCGTTACTGGCGAGAACTCAGATACGCCAAGCTCGACATCGCCGCCGCCGATCTGCGCGCCGCGGGTCACCGTCCCGGGCCCAGCTTCGGCGAGGCCATCCACTGCGCGATGCGGGCGAAGCTTAACGACGGGCTGGGCAGACTGGAGCAGTTGGCTCTCGCCGAGGGTCTCCTGAACCAGACCGACCGGCTCCACACATAGAGAGACCACTACCATGCTGCTGGATACCCTTCTGGGTGGGCCCTTCAACCCTCAGGCCATCATTGCCGGGCTGATAGCGATCACTATCGCGCTCACCGTACACGAGTTCGCCCATGCCTACCGGGCGAACCAGGCCGGCGACCCCACCGCCAAGTCCATGGGGCGCGTCACCCTCAACCCGCTGGCCCACTACGACCCCATCGGCAGCACCATGATCCTGCTGTTCGGCTTCGGCTGGGGCAAGCCTGTCCCCGTCAACCCCTATCGGTTCCGCAATCCGCGGCGCGACCAGGTGATGGTCTCCTTCTGGGGCCCGCTATCGAACCTCCTCGTCGCCGCCGTCATCGCCATTCCCCTGCGCCTGGGCCTCGGCGGCGACTACAAGAGCATGCTGTTTATCATCCTCCAGGTTCAGGTCTACCTGGCTTTGTTCAACCTGATCCCCGTGCCGCCTTTGGACGGCTCCCACATCCTCTCGGGCCTGCTCCCGATCGCTCAGGCCCGGCGTCTGGACGCGGTCTACGGCCAGTACGGGATGCTGCTGTTGATCCCGGCGTTCCTCATCGCCGGCCGCGTCTTGCCGGGCATCGCGAGCTTGCTCTACGGCATCCTGATCGGATAGGGGGAGGACGAGGGCCGGTGAACAGACGAGGCGGGCACGCGCGGCCATCCATATCCACGCTCATGTCACCAACCAAACCACTTGCCAACGAGACCGACACGGCGCAGGATGATGCCGGTCGCTTCACGGGGTACCCGGTATCCATCGAGGTCTTCGAGGGGCCACTGGACCTCCTGCTGCATCTGGTGCGCCGCCGCGAGGTGGAGATCTCCGAGGTCAAGGTCTCTCTGATCACCGACGACTATCTGCGCTATCTGGAGACGATGTCGGTGATCAACGTAGACCTGGCGGGCGAGTTCCTCGTCATGGCCGCGAACCTGATCTGGCTCAAATCCCGGGTGCTGCTGCCCCGCGACGACGCCCCGGAGCAGGAGGAGCTGGAGGAGGAGGAGTTCGTCCACAGCGAGGAGGCCCTGCGGCAGAGGCTGGAGGAGTACCGGTCTTACAAGGAGGCCTCCAAGCTCCTGGCCGAGGCCCACGAGATGCGGCAGAAGGTGTTCCTGCGCCCGCTGCTGGATGACGAGGAGATCGGCGCCGGCTACGTACCCTTGGAGGACGTGTCGCTGTTCGACATGGTCGCGGCGCTGCAGGAGATGCTGCAAAGGACTCGGGAGACCCCTCCGGCCATCGTGCGCACTCCGGAGCTCACAGTCGCCGACTGCATCGAGGACGTTGTGCTGAGGCTGCGGGGCGCTCCGCAGTGTCGGTGCGGCTTTGTGGACCTCGTCGACCTGCCCACCACCCGCGTCGTGGTGGTCCTGATCTTCCTCGCGGTGCTGGAACTGATCCGTCGCCGCCGCATCCGCATCTTCCACGGTGAAGAGGCCCCCCAGCTTGTGGTGTCGCTGGTGGAGTAGAGGCGAGAGAAGGCCGGGCGGGCCTTGGCCGGGCCTCGGGCGACCGGCCACCGGCAGGGCGTCCCGGGGCAATAGAGGTGCGGCCGAAAACCCCGCATTCGCCGGGAATGTCATTCTGAGAGCGTCCGCTCCCGGAGGGAGCAGCTCGAGGAATCTCCCGGCATTCAGCGGGATTCCTCGCCCAAGCGGCGCAAGCCCGGGCCTGCGCCGCCGACGCTCCAGAATGACAGGAACCGGGCCGGCCAGACTTCTCGGCCGGACTTCTAGACAACGGCCAGACCGGAGAGAGCCTTTCAGGCAATGAACGACAACGACCATCTGGTAAACGCACTGGAGTGCCTGCTGTTCGCCGCCAAGGAGCCTGTGCCCATGCAGCGGCTGGCCGACGTGCTCGCCGTTGATGTCACCTTGCTGCCGGGCCTGCTGCAGGAGCTGGGGGCGCGACGCGAGGGTACCGGGCTTGACGTGGTGCAGCTCGCGGGCGGCTACAGCCTGGCCACCAGGCCGGACTATGCCGACTATGTGCGCACGCTGCTGGAGCCGGACCCGGAGCGGCTGTCGGTCCAGGCCCTGGAGACCCTGGCCATCGTCGCCTACCGCCAGCCGATGACCCGGCCGGAGATCGACGAGGTCCGCGGGGTCAACTCCAGCGGCGCCGTGGCCAGCCTGATCCAGAAGGACCTGGTTCGCGTGGCCGGGCGCAAGGACGCTCCCGGCCGTCCCTTCCTGCTGGAGACCACGCCCCACTTCCTCTCCCTGTTCGGCCTCAAGGACCTCGACGACCTCCCCGACATCGGCGAGCTGCGGCGCGCCATGGAGCAGCAGGGCCTGGCGATCGACGATGACCCGACCCCGGATGACTTCTCAGCGGAGACTCAAGAGGCGGCGAGCCGGGGGGAGGGCAGCGCCCCTGCCGAAGCGAAACCTGATCGGACGGTGGAAGAGACACAGGAGATCACCTACGGCTCCGGATAGAGCGTGGAGACCTGCCGAGCGCAGGGCCGCCCGGCAATAGCCCTGCTGACTGTACCCTGAACCCAGGGGCGCGGCCGAAGACCCGGTGCGCCGGGAATGCCATTGTGAGAGCGTCCGCTGCCGGCGGGAGCAGCTCGCAGGAACCCCCGGCATTCAGCGAGATCTTTCGCCCAAGCGGCACAGGCTCGAGCTTGCTTGGCCCGGGCTTGTGACGCCGGCGCTCCAGGATCACATCTTCGCGGCAGAACCGGCATTTCGGCCGGACCTCTTGGACACGAGGAGTTGGGACGGACCTTGCTTTTCGGTGCAGCCTACATCCGCCGGACGGTATCGCTTGCATTGCTGGCCTGCGCCTGCCTCCCGGCCGGGGCCACCCTGCCGGATCAGGAGCCGGGTAAGGATTCCGTCGGCAAAGCAACTGTCCCCGCCGTAACCGCGGAGGCAGCGATTGTCGTGGATGCCCTGGAGGGGCGCATTCTGTGGTCCCACAACGCAGACCGGCGCATGTACCCCGCCAGTCTTACCAAGATGCTCACCTGCGCCGTCGCGCTGGAGGAGAGTGCCGACACCTCGCGGATGGTCACCATCGCTCCCGAGGTGGCGGCGGTCCCGGAGACGGGGCTCGCTTTGGCCACCGGCGAGCGGCTGCCACTTCTGACCCTGATCGAGGCCGCCCTGATCTACTCGGCCAATGACGCCGCCGCCGCCGTCGCCCAGGGCACATCCGGCAACGTGGCCGCGTTTGTGGAGCTCATGAACCGTCGGGCCGCCGAGTGGGGGGCGAGGAACTCGCACTTTGCCAACCCCCACGGCCTGCACTCCGAGCAGCACTGGTCCACCGCCCGCGACCTGGCCATCATCGCCCGCCACGCCATGTCCATCCCCCAGTTCGAGGAGATCGCGGCGATGAAGCAGGTCACCATCCGCCGCCCGGTACGGGTGGCCGCGAACC
Organism: uncultured Armatimonadia bacterium; assembly: GCA_964639415.1. GTDB lineage: Bacteria > Armatimonadota > Zipacnadia > Zipacnadales > JABUFB01 > CAYRFY01. The sequence goes on along the minus strand of CAZXDD010000365.1, from coordinate 600 downwards.
AGGGAGCCGCGGTGCCGACCATCGGTTCGATGGCAGAGCCCAGGGTCTTTCACACCCGCAACCGCCTGCTGAACCACTGGGACCTGTGCGATGGGATCAAGACCGGATACACGCGACACGCAGGCCGCTGTCTGGCCTCCTCGGCCACGGGGGACGGCTGGCGCGCGATCTGCATCGTCCTTCAGTCCAAGGACATCTGGAGCGACTCGCGCGCGCTGCTCACATGGGCTCTGCAGAACCACGAGCTCAGGACCGTCGTGACGGCGGGGAAGGGTGAGTGGCAGACCAAGGTCCACGATGGGGTCGACAGGCAGGTGGCGTGCCTGCCGGATCGTGATGTGGTGTTGGTGCAGCCCAGAAGTGCGCCCCGACCCGAGCTGCGGGCGGTGCTGGATCCGGTGACGGCGCCGGTGTCCGCGACCCAGCCGGTGGGTAGACTCGAGGTGGTGGTCGGGGGCCGGACGAGAAAGACCGTCGCTCTCGTGGCCGCCGAGGATGTGGAGCTGAGCCTGTGGGGGAGGATCAAGCACGAGAGCATCCCGGGGCCCTATGCCCAGCTTCTGCTTTGCGTCGCCGCTGGAGTGTTGCTCATTGGAACGG
>CAZXDD010000364.1:0-8009 GCA_964639415.1 uncultured Armatimonadia bacterium | reverse complement strand
CGCCTTCACCCGCCTTCGCCCGCCTTCGCCCGCCCTCACCCGCCCTTCGGGCGACCTCTCCCGGGCGCCCCTGCGGGGCTGGGAGAGGTGAAACGGCAAAGGCGGCAGGATGCCTGCGGTCCCGGCGACGGCGACGACCACGTCCTACTTCATCTGCGGCAGGATGATCCCGCGCAGGATGATCTTCTGGCAAAACAGGAACACCAGCAGCACCGGGATCGAGTTGACGATGAACGAGGCCATCACCATGTAGGGCGCCCCGGCCAGCGTGCGCGAGAACTGGTACGTCCACACCGCGATGGTCCAGATCTTGGGGTCCTGGGCCACGATAATCGCCCATTCCCAACCATTGTAGGCGGCGATGAAGGCGTTCAGCATCCCCACCGCCAGGATCGGCTTGACCATCGGCAGGGAGATGCGCAGGAACACCGTCCACTCCGGGGCGCCGTCGATGGTGGCCGCCTCGTACAGCTCCTGAGGCAGCGAATCAAAGAAGCCCTTGAGCAGGAAGATCGTCATCCCGTTGGCCGCCCCGGGCAGCACCAGGGCCGCGAAGGTGTTCAGCAGCCCCAGATCGCGCAGCAAGAGGAAGCCCGGAATGGCCGCCACCGCCGCAGGGAAGGCCATGGTCGCCAGGCAAAAGACGATGATCTTCTCCGAGCCCCTCAGGCGGAACCGGCTGAGAGCGTAGGCCGCCAGCGGGTTCACGGTCAGCGTGATGACGATGGTCAGCACCACGAGAATGATGGTGTTGCGAACCGCCAGTCCGCGGTGCACCAGATAGTCGATCACCGCCACGTAGTTGCCCACCAGGTTGTCCAGCAAGAACGCGTACTGCTTGCGCTGGAATGTGACCAACACGGCCTGGCCGAAGGGCACTCCGAGCTGCTGCAGGGAGCTCAGATTCCTCGCGTAGGCCGCGTTGATGGCCTCCAGACTGCCGTGCCTGGCGAGGGCGAACCTCTGGTACGCCTGCTCCGGAAGTGTGTCGCGAATCTGCCACTGCTCCACCGGGATCTGGGTGCGCACGAAGTCCATCCACACACGCCCCATGGGGCCGTCGGGGACGGTGGGGGTGAACGGCAAATCCTCCCACGACGCCACTGCGGTCCACTGCTGGCCGGTTCCGCCCAGGACGCGGTTGAGGTAGTCGATGCTGCGGAAGCGATCCACGAGGAACTTGCGGAACTCCGGGCCGCGCCCGGCGGCCTCCACCTCCACATGACGCAGGGGGAAGTCCGTCAGCAGGAACTGTCGCCAGAGCGCGACCAGCTCCGCCGGGGCCGTCTTTGGCACCGGGAAAGGCAGCTCGGACAGCTCCTGCGCGCTCAGCGTCTCGTCGTGTTTGGCGACGTAGTCCTCCCAGATGAAGCGCAGGGCCGCGGGGCGCAGGAACCCGGCGGCGAGCGGGTCATTCCTCAGGTACGCGGTGAACCGGTTCTCCCGGTAGGCCTGCCGGAACTTGAGGAGATCCTCGTAGCGCACATCGCGCTCCGGCGTGTAGCCGGCCTGGTCGATGGGCTCGCCGGCCCATTCGCCGGCATTGACCTTCGCGAAGTCGTCGATGGACATCTCCCAGGCGGCGTTGAGCTTGTCCAGCGTCTGGTACCGGCCGCGCAGGAAGGGGGCGATGTAGCGGTTGTCGTAGGCCAGGATCGTCTCGGTGAGGTCCCAGTCCTCCATGAAGGCCGCATAGTCCCGGGCCGCGGCCTGCAGACCGGCACGCTGCCTGTCGCCCTTCAGGCGGTCAAGCTGCTTGCGTGCCCACAGGGCGCTGCTCTTCCTATCGTCCCCGATCTGGCTCCACAGTTGCCAGTCCTCGGGCAGGTCGGGGAAGTACTGGCGAAGCTGGCGCAGGGAGGCCCGGTGCACGGGAGGGAAGTAGGCACACAGCGTGTGCAGGAACCGGTCCTCCACCGACCACAAGTACCCCGGCAGCGGGTCGCGGCGGTCATAGTCAAAACCGTTGCTCACCGATCCGGTCAGCATCACCGCGAAGGGGTACACCATCGTAACCCCGCCCAGAATCAGGGCGAGGTAGATGCCCAGGGTCACGGCACGTCCCTTGGAGGACTTGCGGTCGATGTCGCTGATGATAGGCACGGCCTAGTCCCCCCTCGCCTGCCGGAAGTCCACCTGGCGCAGGATGCGCAGTTGCATGTACGTGAAGCCGATCAGGATGCTGCCCAGAATCCACGCGTACGAGGTGGCCAGCGAGAAGCGCATGTTGACATAGGCTTCCTGCCAGATCGCCATCCCCATGACCATGGTCTCCTTGCCCGGCCCGCCGAAGGTGAGCAGGAAGATCGAGCCCATGGACTGGAATGTGGCGATGAAGGCTCCGACGAAGTTGATTAGTACCAGCGGCGCGATGGTGGGAATGGTGATGTTGCGGATCCGCGCCAGGAAGCCGGCCCCGTCGATGCTGGCGGCCTCGTACAGCTCGTCCGGCACCGACTTGAGCGCCGCCAGGTAGATCAGACTCCCGATCCCCGCCGCCGCCCACACGCTGGGGATGATCACGCAGGCCATCACCGTCTCCGGATTGCCCAGCCAGTCCACGGGCCCCAGGTCCCACAGGCCCAGAATCGGTGCCAACACGCGGTTGATCGTGCCCTGCGCCGTCCCGGCGTACATCTCCTTCCACATCAGCGTGACCACCAGTCCCGAGGTCATCTGGGGCAGGAAGAACAGCGTGCGGAAGAAGATCTTGAGCTTGGGCACCTCGGTGAGCAGGAACGCCAGCAGGATCGGAGTGCAGAAGGCCAGGCCCAGGTTCCACAGAACGAAGCGGAACGTGGTGAGCAGGTAGTGGTAGAAGTTGGGGTCCAGCGCGATGCTGATGAAGTTGCTCAGTCCGACGAAGGGCGAATGGCCCACGACCTTGTAGTCCTGGAAGGCCATGACCAGACCGCGGGCCAGGGGATAGTACCCCCACAGCGCGATGGAGGCCACCGCGGGAAGCAGCATCAGCCACGGCAGCCAACCCTTGAAGACCCCGGCCTTGCTGGCGGTCTTGCGCATCTGGTCGCGGACGATCAGGACGGTGAAGAAGGCCAGGAAGAGCGCCACCAGGCCGGCGATCAGACGCGCCCGGGGCCTGTAGGCGTCCAGCACCTCCCTGGGACGCTCGAACATGATGCCTGTGTTGGCGTCGCGCTCGAGGTCCTTGAGAGCCGCCTCGTAGTCGAAGTCTTTGCCGCTGGGGCGCAGGACCAGGTCGATGATCTCCCGCTGGTAGAAGTCCCGGAACTGCAGCCACTTGCCCATGAAAGGCTCGACGACCTCGAGGATCTCCCCCGCCTCGATCTGCCGCCACATCTGCAGGTTCTCCGGGGGCATCTCACGCAGATAGTCTGAGAAGCCCAGTCGCTCCAGGTCGCGGGGGTTGAGGAACCTCGCCTGCCCGGCGGCCACCTTGCGCCGTATCTCCTCGTCGGAGCCCTCCGGGCTGCAGATCCTGGTCATCATCCCCCAGACCAGGTCTCTGTAGGCCTTCTTGTCCTGCTCCGTCGGTCCGCCGCGCCGCAGCACGTCCTTGCCGATCATGAAGAAGCTATTGGAGGCCTGCAGCACCGGGCGCAGACCGGCGTTCATCGCCGGAAAGGGCATCATCCCCAGGTCCTCGGGAGAGATGCCCAGATTCTGGAACTCGGTCATGTCGCCGGCCCACAGCGGGTACATGGCCAGATCGCGTCCCAGGCGCTTGAGGGTCTCCGTGAGGTCGGTGGTGGTGACGGCGATGCTGCCCTCGATCACGTCATCCCTGGCGAAGCGGATGGTCCGTCCCCGGAAGGTGACCGCGCCGCTCTCGGCCTGCTCGGCAGTAAGCTCCACCGGCTCGCCGGTCTGCTTGTCCAGGATCCACGGTGCCCAGCGCAGTCGGTGGTAGAAGGCCACCGCGGCGGTGCATTCGGGACTGGCCACATTGCAGCGCCACGTCGGGACGGAGGCGGACAGATCGTGGCCCCGGGGGCAATCCAGGTCGGTGGCCTGCTCATTGAAGGTGTACGCCCGCCTGCACTGCGGGCACTGCCGATCCTGCACGACGATGCTCGAGCCGGTGGTGGCCACCCAGGGGGCGAAGGCCCAGCTCGCCGGAGTGAGCTCGAGGCCGAAGGTCTTCTTCTCCGGATCGTACAGCAGCCGGACCCAGCGGATGAACTCATCGTAGGTGTGCGGGGGGTGCAGAGGGTCCAGGCCGGCCTTGCGCAGCAGCGTCTTGCTGTACAGGATCCCCACGTAAGTCCCGCCGCGATTGGGCAGGGAGTAGGCCTTCCCGTCCACCGTGACCACCTGGCGGTAGAGGGGCTTGATCTTCACCCACTCCGGCCACTTGCTCTCATCGGCGTCGATCTGGCCGTTGAGATCCGGCTCGCCCCTGGCGTTGAGCTTGGGCTTGCCGTTGGCCAGTACGCCGTCTTCGCCAATCCACTCGGTGAGCGGATAGGCCAGTCGCTGCTCCACGGCCTGGCGGATGTCGGTCTCGAAGATGTCGGGACCGATGTTGGCCGCCATCGCCATGGCCAGGCTGGCCCGCGCCCCCTCGGCGGGCATGCTGATGCCATCCCACTGCACCAGGCGCACATTGGGGTGCTCCGCCAGGTACCGGCGGATGATCAGGGGCTGCCGGTTCTGGGCGTTATAGCGCGAAGTGACCGAGATGTTGAAGATCTCGCTCTGCGCGGCGGCGGGCTCGGCCGCCTGCGCGGTGCCACCCAGGAGCATGAGAGCGAGACCGGCCAGGATGTGGTGAACCGCCCCCAACCTGATCATCCTTTGTACACTCGGCATGTGGCGGCGCTCAGAGCGCCGCACCGGCCGGCAGGATCTATCGGCCCGGCATGGTATGCGGACGCGGAATACGCAGTTGCGGACTGTACCACAAAAGGCGGGCGGAGGGCACGACCGGTTTGCGGTGGAGGGGACGGCGGCCGCTCCCATACGCAGGCCGGGCAGGCTCACGCCGTCGGCCGGGCCGTCCCTGAGCACCCATGGTTGCGGCTCCGCGCACCGGGCGGCTTCACCCCAGCGCCAGCCTCAATTGCCCCGCATCCGGCCCCTGGTAGCGCCCCGCGAGGGTGAGAAACCCGAGGGCCTGCCTCCTTACCCCCAGCTTCGCAAGCTGTCGGGCGTCCCTGATCTGACGCTCCCGGCGACAGCCCAGGATGCGCTCCACGCTCACCGGCCCCAGACCGGGGACGCGGAGCAGCTCCTCTTTCGTGGCGCGGTTGATCTCCAGTGGATAGCGGTCTGCCGCGGCCAGGGCCATGGCCAGCTTCGGGTCATGAGCGGTGCTCAGCCCTCCTTCGGGGGAGAACACCAGCTCCGGCAGGCCGACGTCATAGTGCCGCAGGAGGAAGTCGGCCTGGTACAGCCTGTGCTGCCGCAGAGCGGACGCGGCGGGCATACCCTCCAGGGGGGTATCGGGCAGAGGGTGGAAGCCGGAGTAGTAAGCCCGGCGCAGGCCCAGCTTTCGGTACAGCCAGTCGCCGGCGCCGAGTACCTCGCGATCGGTCTCTCCCGCGCCGCCCACCACGAACTGAGTGGTCAGCCCACTGCGCAGGATGCCGGGCCCGGCCATGGCCGCGGCCCGCTCCAGCGGGGCCAGCAACTCTCGGCGGAAGGCCTTGTCCGGAGCGATGCGGGCCAGGTGGGCCACCGAGGGGGCCTCGAGGTTGACAGACAACCGGTCGGCCAGGCGCAGCGAGGCCTCGATGGCGGCGTCGCTGACCCCGGGCAGAAGCTTGAGATGGATGTAGCCCCGGTAGTGGTGTCTGTGCCGTAGCACCTCGACCACCTGCAGCATGCGCTCCTGCGTCCGCTCCGCCGAGCCGCAGACCGCGGAGCTCAGAAACATCCCCTGCACCCGGCCGCCGCGAAGCAGGGCGAGGAAGGTATCCACCAGTTCCTCAGTGGTGAACCCGGCCCGCGGCACGTTGGCCGAGCTGCGCAGAGCGCAGTAGTGGCAGTCGTTGCGGCACTGGTTGCTGAGCAGGACCTTGAAGATGGGGAGACAGCGGCCGCCGGCGGCGGCCTCAAACACCATGCCCGGCCGGGCCCCGAAGCGAACCGGAGCCACGGGTGGAACGTCCGGGGCGGCCACATCGAAGGCCGCCCCCTCAGCAAGGAGCTCCAGACGGTGAGCGGACTTCAGCGCAACCACCTCCGCCACAGGGGGTCAGAACGTGAAGCTGCAATTTTATTCTACCAAACGTCCGTTCGATTGTCAAGAGACTTTTTGCATGTTCTGGGACGGACGGGTAACGAGACCTTGGGAGCGCCGTGGCGCGGTTGACTTGGAGCGAAGCGGTGGACTATAATCGGCCGCGTTAGCGGGAACCCCGGGGCCCCGATCCTCCAGCGTTGGTGGTGCATTCCTTGCTGCGCTTCGTCGGGCGACGGATCATCCGCGCGATGGTCTTCTTTGGGGAGACTTATCGCCTGCACGCTGATACGTTGCTGGGCATGATGCGCGGGCAGACGGAGTACGGGCCGACGGTGCGGCAGATGGCGCACATCGGGGTCGCCAGCCTGCCGATCGCGGCGATCACCATGCTGCTTTCGGGAGCGGTGCTGGCCTACCACGGCGCCATCGAGACGGCCCAGTTCGGCGTCAGCCAGTATGCGGGCTGGATCGTGGCGGAGACCATGTGCCGGGAGCTGTCACCGGTGCTGGTGGCGTTCGTGGTGGCGGCGCGCGCGGGCTCGGCGATGGCCGCCGAGTTGGGCACGATGAAGGTCACCGAGCAGATCGATGCCCTCAGGTCGCTGGCCACCAGCCCGGTGGACTATCTGGTGATTCCCCGCTATATCGCCTGCGTGAGCATGATGCCCGTGCTGGTGTTCTTCGGCGACGTGCTGGGTGTCCTGGGGGGTTACGCGATGGCCGTGCTCACGCCGATGCTCAACGCCGCCGACTACTTCGCCTACATCCCGATGCACCTGAAAGTCGCCACGGTGCTGGGAGGTCTGGGCAAGGCTTTGGTGTTCGGGATGATCGTTGCGGTGGTGGGCTGCCACCAGGGCCTCCATTGCGGCATGGCTTCGGAGGACGTGGGGCGGGCGACCACCAGGGCCGTGGTGTACTGCATCATCCTGGTTTACGTGGCAGACGCCCTGCTGGCACCGATACTGTTCCACTGAGACCGCCGCCCCACCGGGGCCGTGGAGGCACATGAGCCGGAGCGACCGTGGGAGCAAGAGGCCTGCAGACGGCCAAGAGGACGCGGGCCGCGGCCGTCAGACCCGACCCGTCGACGGCCCCGGCGAGGATCGGGTGGCCGCCGGCCGCCAGGATGCCGGCGAGGGTCGGGCCGTCATACCCCCGGACGGGAGCTGTGACGACACCGCACCCCTGATCGAGGTGGAGGGACTGCGCTATGCAGTCAACGGCCATGAGATTCTCCGCGATGTGAGCTTCACTGTCCATCGAGGCGAGACCTTTGGCGTGATGGGGATGTCCGGGTCGGGCAAGAGCACCCTGCTCAAGAACATCATGGGCCTGGTGCGGCCGACGGCGGGAGACATCCGCATCGAGGGGCAGTCCATCATCGGGCTGCCGGAAGCCGAGTTGATGGCTGTCCGGGCGAAGATGGGCATGTGCTTCCAGTACGCGGCGCTCTTTGATTCGCTTTCGGTGTACGAGAACGTCGCTTTCGGGCTGCGCAGGCGGCAGCGGCGCGAACGCATCAGGGAGGCTCACATCCGCGAGCAGGTGCTGCTGCATCTGAAGGAAGTGGGGCTGGAGGGGACTGAGAGCAAGATGCCTTCGGAGCTCTCGGGCGGGATGCGCAAACGCGTGGGGATCGCCAGAGAGCTGATCATGCACCCCGACATCCTGCTATATGACGAGCCCAGCGCGGGGCTGGACCCGATCATGAGCGCCGTCATCGACGAGTTGATCGAGGGGCTGCAGGAGCGGTTCTGCATGACCTCGATGGTGGTGACGCATTTCGTGGAGATCGGAAGAGCACACGTCTGAACTCCAGTCACCGCTCATTATCGCG
>CAZXDD010000363.1:0-8012 GCA_964639415.1 uncultured Armatimonadia bacterium | reverse complement strand
AGGTCCCGCTCCGCCTCGCCCAGGACCCGGCTGCGGAAGTACGACTTCCCGTGGGTCAGCACGAAGGCGTAGTAGGTGCTCACGTGGCTCCGGGCGAGTCTCTCAAAGCCACGTCGGAAGTCGTCCAGGCTGTCCTGTCCGACCGGGTATTCGGAGTACGGATGTCCCCACACTGCGAGGGCCATTGGTCCTGGCCTCCCTTGCCAAAGGGAGCGGAAGGGTCTCTTCCGCTCCCGTCCGCGGCGCCGGCGGCGCTGCGGTTGCGTCTCGTATTGTGCCGACTGACGACGTGTGACCCTCCGCCCGGCCCACGTGCCTCTCCCGCATCCCCGTCTTTCGATGGGCAGGCACGCAGTTCCCGCTCAATGGTGGGCACCAGGCGCGCTGGGCCGCCGGTCGCGCTCGGATGCAGCGACGGGCCTGCCTAGGCACCCAGCATCTGCTTGATGTTGCGCAGTATCTTCTCCGGAGACGGGATGTTCTCTTGCTCCAGAGGGGTGGCCATCGGCGGCGGCACGTCGTGAGCGGCCACCACGCGGGCCGGCTTCTTCATCACATCGAAGCAGCGGTCCTGCACGACGTACGCGATGTGCTCGCCGTAGCAGCCCACCGAGGGCGCCTGCTGGACCACCAGCAGATGGCCGGTCTTGGCCACGGAAGAGGCGATGGTGTCCACGTCCAGCGGAACGAGCGTCCGCGGGTCGACGATCTCCACCGAGATGCCCTCCTCGGCGGCGAGCTCGGCGGCCGCCACGGCCCGCCAGTACATGTAGCTGTAGGCGACCACGGTGATATCGGAGCCCTCGCGGGCGACCTTCGCCACACCGATGGGAACGGTGTAGTCGTCCTCGGGCACCTCGTCACGCTCGGTGTAGCAAAGCTGGTGCTCGATGAAGACGATCGGGTTGTCATCGCGGATGGCGGCCTTGAGCAGGCCCTTGGCATCGTAGGCGGTGCTGGGGGCGATGACCTTGAGCCCGGGGATCATGGTGACGACGGCCTCGAGGCTCTGCGAGTGCTGGCCTGCATAGCCCTTGCCGCCACCGATACTGGTGCGGATCACCATGGGGATCTTGGCCTTGCCGCCGAACATGTAGCGGTTCTTGGCGGCCTGATTGCCGGTCTGGTCCATGGTCATGAGGATGAAGTCGATGTACATCAGCTCAACCACCGGCCGCAGCCCGGCCATGGCCGCGCCCACACCCGTGCCGACGATAGCGGCCTCGGAGATGGCGGTGTTGAACACGCGCTCACGGCCGAAGACCTCCAGCAGCCCCTTGGTCGCCTGGAACGCACCGCCGTAGTCGGCGACATCCTCGCCGTAGAGGACCACGCGCTTGTCGCGAAGCATCTCCTCGGTCAGGGCCTCGATGATCGCATGGCGGTAGAGAATCTTCCCATTGGCGTCGCGGTTCTGCGTGATGGGCTCGGCGTGCAGGGCCTCGCTCGGAGTGGTCCACTTGGGGTCGAGGTCCTCTGAGGTGGTGTCCGAGAACAGGCCCTCGTAGATGGTGGCGGGGTCCGGGTCGGTGGCGTTGTAGGCGTAGACCGCGGCACGTTCCACACGGTCGCGAGCCAGATCGCGGCGCAGCCGGATCTCCTCCTTGGAGGCCACGTCGGCCTTCACCAGGGCGGTGGCATAGGTCTTGATGGCGTCCTTGTTCTGCCAGGCCGCTTCCTCTTCTTCCGTCCGGTAGGTCATGCGATTGTCACTGAGCGAGTGGCCCATGTAGCGGTACGTCATGGCCTCGATGAGCACCGGGCCCTGGCCGTTGCGGCACAGCTCGGCGGCGCGCCGGACCGCGTCGCGGACGGCCAGTACGTCCATGCCGTTCACCACTTCGGCGTGCATGTTCGCGGCATTGTAGCCGGCGCCGCGCTGCGCCAGGTACTCCACGCCCGTGACCTCACCGCGTGCCTGGCCGGTCATGCCGTAGTTGTTGTTCTCAATGACCCAGATCACGGGACAGCCGCGCTTGAACTGGCCCATGGCGGCGAAGTTGTAGGCCTCGTGGGCGATGCCGTTGTTGGTGGCGCCGTCGCCGACGAAGGACAGGCAGATGCGGCCATTGCCCAGCTTGTCCGAGGCCATGGCGGCGCCGGCGGCGATGGCGTACGAGCCGCCGACGATGGCATTGGCACCCAAATGGCCGGCGTGGAAGTCGGCGATGTGCATCCCGCCGCCACGGCCGCGGCAGTAGCCCTCTTCCTTCCCAAACAGCTCGGCCATGGTGCGGTTCATGTGCACCTGCAGCGCGCAGTCCAGAAGCCCGCGCGGGTCATCCTTGTCCACCTCGGTGCCGACGAAGTCGGCCAGGAAGTCCACGGTCTGCTTCTCCAGAGCGCAGGCGCCCTTGGCAATGCCGTGCCCGTGGCCGCGGTGGGTGCTGGTGATGTAGTCGTCGGCGTTGAGCACCGAGATGGCCCCGACCGCCACCGCCTCCTGACCGATCGAGAGATGCGTGGCCCCGACGAACTTGTACTGCTCGAGGGCCTCGAATTTCCCGTTCTTGAGCTTGACGATCATCTCCTCGAAGTTGCGGATCTCCAGCATGTGATCCAGGAGGCTGATCGCCTCCTGTTTGGTCATGCCGGCGGCCATCTCCGAGCTGATGTCGCCGCTGTAAGAGAACATGGGGATTGGAGGGAACGTGATCTTTCCGGGCTCGAACTGGGGCAAGACGTTGATGTCTCTGGGCATTGAGATGCACTCCTGCTATTTGGCAAGCCGCCGCCCGAGGACGACGGGCATCGCTGGTCGCATACAAGCTGAGATTATGCCACATCGTGGGGGCGATGTCCAATGCCGGAGAAGCCGGGAACGGCAACACCTCGCCACGGAGACATGGAGACCGGGGAGATGCAAGGAGAACTGGGGGTGCGGCGAACGACTCAACACAGAGACGCAGAGACACGGAGAGCACAGGGAATGAACGAGCACGGTGGAACGGCCTGGGATCGAGAGCACGGTAGAGCGGGCAGAGACCGGCGAGAGGGCAGCAAGGGCCTGCGCGTCGTGCTCGCGCAGGGCGGGACCGGCGCCTCGCCGGTCTGCTACGTCTTGCGCTCCTTCGTCTTGGCCGCCGGGAACAGGACATTGTTGAGGATCAGCCGGTAACCGGGGGAATGGGGGTGCAGGGCCAGGTCCGTGGCGGGCTCGCCCACGATGTGGGCGTAGTCCTCCGGGTCGTGGCCGGCGAAGAAGGTGAAGGTGCCCTTGCCGTAGTCGCCGTGGATGTACTTCACCTTGTCCCGGCCCGGAAAGTCGCCCAGGACCATGACGGTGCTCTTGAGCCGGCTGCGGCGGAAGGCCGTGGTCTGGCCGAGGAAGTCGGCTAGCGCCCTGACATGACACTGGGTGAGCATTGTGGCGATGGGGTCCTGCCGGGCGGAGAACTCGAAGAGCGTGTACTTCTCGCCACCGGAGATCATGCTGCCTCCCGGTGGCGGCACGTCGATGTCGGAGAACTCGGTATCGAAGGCGTTGGTCACGAGCGCGAAGTTGCGGAAGGCCAGCGTGGGGCCGAAATCCAGGGCGGCGTTGGGGTCACTCACCGTCGGCGTGCCATCGATCTCGCGGGGCACGATGTCCACGCCCTGTGCGGCCAGAGCGATATCCAGTGTGTCGGTGGCCGTGCACATGGCGAAGAGGAAGCCGCCCTGATGCACCCACTGCGCGATGCCCAGAGCCACGGCACCCTTGAGGGCCGGCACAGTGTCGAAGCCCAGCTCCTTGGCGGTGCGCCGCGAGGTCAGCACGGTCCGCCGGTACCACGGCTCATGCTGGTAGGTGGCGAAGAACTTGCCGAACTGCCCGGTGAAGTCCTCGTGGTGCAGATGCAGCCACTCGTAGTCCGCAAGCCTGCCCTGGAGCACCTCCGGATCCCACAGCTTGTCGTACTCAATCTGGGCGTACTCCAGCGCGAGCCTCACCGCATCGTCCCACGGTTCTGCGTCCGGAGGGACGTAGACGCCGACCCTCGGTGCCTTGGTGAGGACAATGCGCTCCATGTTGCCCCGCCCGATCTCGGCGTGGACCCCGGCGATTTGGGCGGCCCCGGCAGGCGTGAAGGACACGTGCATCTCCGCGGCCCGTGCCCTGACGTCCGGCCGGTCCGGCAGGACAAATGCGCCGCAGCGGTAGTTCAGCAGCCATTCGCACTCATACAGCCGCGGCTCCTGCAGGCACCAGTACGTGACCCCGTACGCCCGCAGGTGGTCGGTCTGGGTCTCATCCATGGGGACCAGGAGCACCTGGGCGTGGGCGGATGCCGCCAGAGCCAGGATGGCGAGCACGATCGGGCGACGGATGCGGCATGCGCTGAATGCTGGATGGCGTACCATGGTGGAGTGCGGCCTCGAAAGCGTTCGGCGTGGATGGGCACATCCCAGGCCTGTCATACCACACTGCAAGAGGACGCGCAGGAGTGCCGGAGAGTTCCCATGCCGTTGCGGTCCCCGCCCTTGCCACCGTCGTTGCCACCGCCGCTATCCCCGCCGTCTCCGTCCCCGCCGCCCCGTCGTTACCCCTTGACTCGCCCCGACTCTTGCCATAGACTGTGTGACGACAGGAGCTTATCCTCATGCAATCGTGCGAAGGGACAACTCGAGCCTGGTCTTGGCGGCGCTTCACATAGCGTGAGTCGCCCCTGCATGGTGCCTGTCTGCTCGCACCGCCATACACCGTAACATGCAGCCGTGGGTTGGCTCACAACGCCCACGGCTTCTGTGTGTCTGCCTACCTCAACGCCGTGGGCTTCGGGCCCCACGGCGTTTTCGCGTTTCTTACTACAAGCGAAGGGAAGTCTGATACATGAGCACCGACACCAGAGCCGGTCGCTTCGGTCGCTACGGTGGCCAGTTTGTCCCGGAGATGCTGATGTCCGCCGTTCAGGAGCTGGAGAGCGCCTACGATGAGGCCAGGGCGGACCCGGGGTTCCAGGAGGAGCTGGACACCTACCTGCGCGAGTACGTGGGGCGGCCGTCGCCGCTCACCTTTGCCCCCCGTATGAGCGAGGAGGTGGGCGCGAAGGTGTACCTGAAGCGCGAGGACCTCAACCATACCGGCTCGCACAAGATCAACAACACCATGGGCCAGGGGCTGCTGGCCAGGCGTATGGACAAGCCCCGGCTCATTGCCGAGACCGGCGCCGGGCAGCACGGAGTGGCCACAGCCACCGTCGCCGCGCTCTTCGGCATGCAGTGCGCCGTGTACATGGGAGCCGAGGACATCCGGCGTCAGGAGCTCAACTGCTTCCGGATGGAGCTGTTGGGCACCGAGGTCGTACCCGTCACCACGGGGACCGCGACCCTCACCGACGCCCTGGATGAGGCCATGCGCGACTGGTTGGCCAACTCGGAGGACACCTTCTACGTCCTGGGCACCGTCTGTGGGGCCCACCCGTACCCCACGATGGTCCGCGACTTCCAAAGCGTTGTGGGGCGCGAGATACGCGCCCAATGCCTGGAGCACGAGGGCCGCCTCCCCACGCACATCGTGGCGTGCGTGGGTGGGGGGAGCAACTCCATCGGCGCCTTCCATGACTTCATCCCCGACAGTCAGGTCAAGCTCATCGGCGTGGAGGCCGGCGGGCATGGTCTGGACACCGCCGCCCATGCCGCCACGCTCAGCAAGGGCACCTTCGGTATCCTCCACGGGTCGGCGGAGTACGTGCTGCAGGACGAGGACGGTCAGGTCCTGCCCGCCCATTCCGTGTCGGCGGGTCTGGACTATCCCGGCGTGGGCCCGGAGCACTGCATGCTCAAGGACACCGGTCGTGCCCAGTACGTGGCCGCCACGGACGGCGAGGCTCTGGACGCCCTGTGCCGGATGTCGGAGCTGGAGGGCATCATCCCGGCGCTGGAAAGCGCCCACGCGGTGGCGGAGGTGTTCAAGCGCAAGGGGCAGTTCGCGGCGGATGATATCGTCGTCATCAATGTCTCGGGCCGTGGGGATAAGGACGTGGCCGAGGTCAAGCGCATCCTCAAGGGTGCGTAGGTGGGACGGTCGGGGACGCTTTCCAGAACAGACCCGGGGGGCAGCCTTGCCCGCCCGGACATTGCCGCTCAGGAGTGGTACCTGATGAACCGTATCCTCGCTGCCTTCTCCGCGGCCAGAAGTGAGAACCGTGGCGCGTTGGTGGTCTACGTCTGTGCCGGCGACCCGAGCCTGGAAGTCACCCGCGATGTGGTGCTCGCCATCGCACAGGCGGGGGCCGATGTAGTCGAGTTGGGGATCCCCTACACCGATCCCGTTGCCGATGGCCCAACCATTCAGGCCGCCGCCAGGCGAGCGCTGGAGGGCGGGACGAGGGTGGCCGGGGTGTTGGAGTGTGCCGCCCAGATCAGGGCGCAGTCCGAGGTGCCGCTGGTGGTGATGTCCTCCATCAGCCCCACCTTCCGTTTCGGCCTGGACCGCTTCGCCGCCGAGGCGAAGGCCTCGGGCATCGACGGCGTCCTGTTCAGTGACCTGCCCATCGAGGAGAGCGGGCCGTGGCAGGAGGCGGCCGCGGCCCGCGAGATCGGTACGGTGTTCCTGGTGGCGCCCAGTACCCCACAGGAGCGCATGAAGCAGATTGCCCGCGCAACCACGGGGTTCGTCTACGCCGTGGCCCGCGCGGGGACGACCGGGGCTCGTGAAGAGCTGCCCGAGGAGCTGCCCGCGATGCTGCAGCGGCTGCGGGCCACCACCGACAAGCCCATCGCCGTGGGCTTCGGCATTGGCACGCCGGAGCAGGTGAGGACGGTGTGCTCCCTCGCCGACGGCGCCATCGTGGGCAGTGCGGTGGTCAAGACCATCGCCGATGCCGCCGACCCGGTGGCCGCGGCGGCCGAGCTGGTAGCGAAGCTGGCCGAGGGGAAGCGATAGGCCACCAGAGGCGGGACATACAACGCGGCAGCGCAGGGGCAGACCGCGCTGCCGCGTGCCCCGCCGCCGACACGATGGGGCCGTCCGGTGGTTGGCAACCGACAACCCGACACACGTGGACGGCCGCTGAGAATCGGGCTACTCGTTGGGCCAATCCCCACCCGGCGCCTGCCCGGAGTAGATGCAGGTCCCGGGCTCCACACCCGCTCTTGTCTCCACGGCGAAGGGGCCCGAGTTCTTCGCGTACCACTTCACATGGCCGTCGAGGAAGCAGAAGTTCTTGCCCCCGTTGTGGAACGTGGCCTCATTGGGACTGGCGGCCTCCGAGGTGGACTGCTTGAAGTTCTCCGCCGTGGCGTCCTCCCAACTGAAGGGCTCATAGGACCCCTTCTCAAACAGCATCACAACGCTGGAGATGTTCCACGGCGTGTCCATGGCGATGCCGCTGACGTAGCGGGGCATGGAGTAACTACGCTTGTTGCGGCCGAAGGGGTTGCTGGGACAGATCAGGAGCTGCTTGTTGCGGGAGTAGGCCTGGATCTGCTCGTCCCAGGTGTACGGATGCCCGGGCAGCCGGCCGCTGCCATCGGGCTCGCCCCCCACCAGCGACCATAGGGGCATGATGCCCTCATAGTCGTCGCAGTACATGATGATGCTCATTCCGAGCTGTTTGAGGTTGGACTGGCACGAGGCCTGTCGGGCCTTCTCCCGGGCGCGGGAGAAGACAGGGAAGAGGATCGCGGCGAGAATGGCGATGATCGCGATGACAACCAGCAGTTCGATGAGGGTGAACCCGCATCGGCGCGTCATTGGACACCTCCACATGGACAGGTACTGACCGTATCCTTCTTCGACGCAGCCGGCGATGTCCCTGCTGTGAAGCAGGTAACAGGAAACAGGTGACAGGAAAGGCAGCTACGGCAGGAACGGTCCCGCGGGGCGGGAGCAGGAACGGCGGACCTTGGTCCTGTCCGCCATGACACCTCACCCTACGCCAATGTCCTTGTCGTTATACTGTCCATCCTGTCCCAGGGTCGTTGCCGTCATCCTGTCCATCCGCCGTTATCCTGTCCATCCTGTTCGACTGCGGTTGCCGTCATCCTGTCCATCCGCCGTTATCCTGTCCATCCTGTTCGACTGCCGT
>CAZXDD010000362.1:0-8019 GCA_964639415.1 uncultured Armatimonadia bacterium | reverse complement strand
CCCGTCCTCCTCGGTCTGAAGCGGAACTCCGCTATTGAGCGGACACAAGAAGGCCGTGCGGCGCCCCGCGGCGAATAGCCCCTGGTTGCCCGGCGATGGCGACGGCGACCGGGATGGATGTGGGGGAGGCCGGCGGGCCGCCCGGGGGCCACCGGGGACGGCCGCGCAACGGCTCGATGGGGTGGGAGCACAAGACCGGCCCGACAATGGCACGCATTTCTGCGGTCTTGGGTTGATTCGTGAGGCGACTTTCGGGTAAACTGCTGCGGTGAGTGTCCACGTCACACGGACCCGGCCGGGATGGCCGGGTACCGGTGCGTGCGCTCAGGGTGAGGTCTGAGTCGCTCAACGTCACGGTCACACGCTGTAGCAAGGACAGATGCCCCGTATTTGTAGGGAGGGAACTCGATGCAGGCTCCTACGCGCCCTGGCACTGCTCGGCTGCTCGCGGTGTCGATGCTGGTCGGTCTAGTAGTAGCGCTTGCGGGCGTCCCGGCGGCGGCCGAGGAACTCGCCAACGCCAACGCCAGACCCGATGGCTGGATGCTCAACTTCGGACAGCCGACGCTCACGGTGCCCGACACCTACGTCGCCCATCTGGAGCGGGGCAAGGACCTCACGCTCAAGGGGAACCACGAGAGCGCGGCCGCCGAATACCTGGAGTGCATTCGGTTGTTCCGCCCCTACGTCACCTCCTCGCGCAAGCCGGGAACCTTCAGGGACTCCTTCTCCCTGGACGTTTACACTCTCCCGCTGGCGACGGCCTCGGTGAACCTGGGACACACTCTCAAAGGCATGGGGCGGCTGGACACGGCGATCGACCTGTACTCAGGCGCCGCCGACATCGCCCCGGGCTATGTCCCGGCCCATGAGTCCCTGGGCAGTGCCCAGATCGACAAGGGATGGGCACGGCGACTGCAGAGGTTCCGCGACCAGTCTCTGGGCGGGACCGTGCTGCCCGACGCCGAAGAGATCAACCTCTACCGCTCCGCGGTGGCCCACCTCCACGTGGCGCGTCAGCTCGAGCCCAACAATGCCACGGTCCGCCTGGCTCTCAGCAGGGGGCTGCGACTCTGGGGCGTCCCGGATGGCGCCCTGGTGCAGGCTCAGAAGGCCGTGGAGCTCGACCCCACCAACTACCTGACCCACCAGGCCCTGGCTCTGGCCCTTGCCGCCCGGGGCGAGCCCAGCACTCTGAAGGGTGCCGCCGACGCCTTCAAGGAGGCGGCCCGACTGGCCGCCGACGAGCCCCAGGCGAACCAGGCGCAACTGCACGACGGTCTGGCGATGGTCCTCGCAGCGATGGGTGACGAGGACGGCGCCGTGGAGGCGTACCGCAAGGCCTGCGCCCTGGCACCCACCAACGCCCAGTACCAAAACAACCTCGGCGCCGCCCTGCAGCGGACCGGCAAGGTCGCAGAGGCCCGCCAGGCCCTGGCCACCGCCGTCAGCCTCGAACCCGGCGGCACCACTTACCTGGCGAACCTCGCTACCACCAGCCGCGAAGACGGCGACCTGGACGCCGCCATCACCACCTACCAGGAAGCCATCCGCCACGCTCCGGACAATGCCAGGTTCCACGAGCAGTTGGGCTGGACCCTGTACCAGCGCAGCAACCCCGACACCGCCATCTCCCAGTTCATGGCCGTCAGCGCCATGGAGCCCACCGACGACCAGGTCCGCCAGGCGTTGGCGACTTTCGCCCTCCACTTCTTCCGCAATGAGCGCCTCAACCGCGTGGACGCCATGGACCCGCGAGTGTACGACGCCACTCCGCGCCTCGTGGTCAGCCCCGATCCGCAGGCAGCCCTGCGCGACGATCTCATCAGGGCCTGGAACGTCATCGAGGACCGCCCGCTGTACGGGCAGGCACGCATCGAGCTGCAACACATGCTGCTTGACTTCGACAGTCTCTCGCCCGCTGTGATGGGCCTCACCTCCGACTACATCGCGCTCCTGCAGGCCAACAATCCCGCCGCCACCGCCAGCGTGCCCCTGTCCTTGCCCGCATCCGTGCTCCGGCAGGTGACCCCCGGTAGGGACTTCGATGACTCCATCAAGACCCTCTCGCCGAAGGTCAGGCGCACCGTGCTCGGCGTGGCCGCCATGCTGCAGCGAGCCGACGACAGTGCCGAGGCAATCTCCGAGCTGCGCTGGGCCATGAGGCTCAACCCCGACGCCGAGACCGCCAACAATCTGGGCAAGGCGCTGTTTGACGCCGGCGATATTCACGGCGCCCTGGGGATGTACGACACCTCCATCGCCATGGCCGGCGACATCGCCGAGGTTCACTTCAACCGCGGCGTCGCCCTGGGCAGACTGGGCGACATGAACGGCGCCATGGCCGAATGGGAGCGGGCCCTGGCCCTGAACATGCGGGATGTCCGGCTGTACACCTTCCTGGGCATCGGCTATCTGCAGCAGGCGGAGTTCGACTACGCCAATGCCATGCTGTTCCGCGCGCTGGAGGTCGATGCCGACTTCGCTCCGGCCCTGTACTACAACGGCCTGTTGCAGGCCCTGAGGCAGTCGGCATCCCCCATCACCCTGTCCGCCCTCCAGCGGGCACGGCTGAAGACGGAGCTGGGGCGGCCGCACTATGATGTGCGTGCCGAGTTCATCAAGCAGGACGCTCTGGGCGACGCTCTGGCGGAGCTGGCCAAGGCCGACGCCGCCGACCCCAACCGCGAGCGCTGGTACTACTACACCGGCATCGAGCTGGCCCTGCAGGACCCCGAGCTCTCCGCCAACCGGGGCGCCGATGTGATCCACTCCGTCGCCGGCGGCTATGGCCTGATGCCCGACTGGGCCTGCGTGAGCAGCAACATCGCCGTTGCCAAGGCGCTGGCCGGACAGACCGACGAGGCGGAGCAGCTACTGCGCACCGCCGTCGCCGATGAGCCCAACTACGCCCTGGGCCACTGGAACCTCGGCCGCGTCCTGATGCTCAACAAGAGGGAGGGTGAGGCGAAGCTCGAGCTGTACAAGGCGGCCAAGCTCGCCCGCGAGCAGGGCCTCTCCTACTACTTCCAGGCCGACGACGGCGCCTCACCGCGGCGGGCTCTCGATGCCCCGCTGCCACGCATCGCCTGCGAAGCCATGATGGATCCCACCCTGGCCCAGTCCTTCTACCTGGAGGACCGGCCCCTCTAGGCTCTACACGACCCCTGCACCATCAGGGCCCGGCCTGCCGACAGGCCGGGCCCTTCTTGTTCTGGCTGCTTTCGCGGCGTTCGGGGCCCTCACCGGCGCCGGCGGAGTGCCCGGAAGGCACCACCATGCCGGGCGGCAGGCGATAGTCGACTGTGCAAGGCAGGTAGCCGTTGAGGATCGGCCTGCGGGGCCGCCGCCTGGGCTTGCTGTGCAGGGAGAACTCTGTGGGGGCCGTGCGCGGCGGACACGAAACGGCAGCGCAGCGGGCGCTCAGGACGTCTGCCGCCTGCTGCGCTGCACTATGTGAAGATCACCCGGACCGCTGCCGGGGGTGCGGCAGAGGGTCCGTGGTGGTCGGTACACGAAGCGGGTGCTCTGGCGCTGACCGGCCGGTCAACACAGTTGTTCTCGTCACCGGCGCACGCGACTTGAGGGGGCCCGCCCATTGTTACCGCCCCGAGCCGGAGCTTGGTCGGCCGGAGCCGCTGCCGTCAGCACGCCCGTGGCCACGCAGCCGACCTCCGAGGCGAGCTCTGGGCCGTGGCCCTGCCGCTCGCGGGCGTCTCGCCGCGACCGGGTGCGCCCGGTCCGCCGGCACCCCTGCGCCCCAAGTCTCCCGGGCCTGTCCCCGCGCTCGCCGTCACCCGCCGCAAACTGCGCGACCCCGCCGGAGACGGGCGGGGTCTGGGGGGCACGACGACAACACCTGAGCTATGCGCCGACTTTGAGCGAGATGCACCTGGGGGAATCCTCCACCAGCTTCACTCTCGCGACGACGGTTACAGGCTCCTTGTCCAGCATTTCGAATGTGACTTCGGCGCTGTCCTCGACCAGCTCGATGGACATGACCTTTGTCAGCGGTCGTGCCTTCTCGGTGAGCCAGGCGATGGCCTCCGTCGGATTCTTGAACCCGGTCGGGTCCCAGCCGTCATCAACGAAACAGTCGCGTAGGGTCTGCGGCCCCGGGCCGGAGGCGAACTGTGCCAGCTCGTCCACGGCGATCTTTGCTGCGGTCTTGGCCTCGTCGGTTGCTGTGGTCTTGGCTGCGTGTGACGACGTGCCCTCGTGAGCGCCGTCTGTGTCGGCTGCTGCGTGTGCGGAGCCGCCCGCTGCTGCCGCTTGCTTGTCCGCGGCCCCGCCGTCTGCTTTCGCTGGTGGGGGTGCGTTCACCAGGACGATGCCGTCAATGGCTGTGATGCGTTCTGCGGCCTCTTGATCGATCTTGGCCGGCGTATTGTTCTGTGGTTTCTCCTTGGCAGGTTTGCGTACCGGCGTGAAGGGGGCCTTTGTCTCCGTGGGCTTGTCCTTAGCGGCGATCGTGCCCGTCTTCTTCTCGTGCGCAGTGCTCCTGGGGCTGAGCATCTTCTGTAGGTCGCTGAGCCATCGATACGCGACCGTCTCGGCCTGGCGCAGGGTCATCTGCTCTCGGCCGCAGCCACACACGGTACTCGCCACAATGGCGACGCCCGCCACTGCGAGGAGCGTTGTTACCGTGCGAGACTTGGCCACGTCAGATTCCCCCCGTCCTGGTTACGGGTGTGTGACACACCCGCTGCGATGAGGCAAAACGCCGAGACTATCAGCGGCAGATGGGCGCGAGACTTGAGGACGATCGCGGCGCGGTGCGCGGGTGACGGGGCGGGTCAAAGGAGCATCGGTGCCTGTCTGATCGGGCCTGGGGGCCGCCGGGGCCATCGGCGCCGTTACCGGCAGTTTACCCCTCCGGGTGTTTGCGGCGTCCAGTCGGCGGCCGCCCAGGCGCGGTACGGACGGGCCTCCCGGCGGGGCCAAAGCGGCCCATGGGAGGCCCGTCGCGGCTCTGGTCGGACCTCCGCGCTATGGCGTGAGGGACCTGTCACTCGTCCACCAGGGGTCGATGCGGGGAAGCATCCCCTCATCCGGATTCCGCTCGCCCCTGTAGACGTAGAGGTCCTGATCCTCGTTCTCGATGTACCTCCACAGCCTCTTTTGGATGGCACGGAAGTTGTAGACCTTGGCATCCATGAAGGCTGAGTTCGACTCGGCCCGATCCCGGATCCGTGCCACAACCGCGCTCCACGGCGGTCCGCCCGTCCAGCTCACGTCGCTCAGGGGGCTGCCCTCGTTCATGCTCAGCATGATCGCTCTGGCACCCTCGTCGTACATCAGCGGGTAGTCGTACACGGTGCCCGACGGGGCGGCGGGACAGGATTCATCGAAGCAGTACATCTTCAGCCACGTCGTGCCCTCCGAGTGCGCGCGGACCGGAATACGGATGTCGCAGGCGACGATCTCCGGCTGCCGGCGCTTCTTGCTGCGAACGACGAAGGTGTTCGGGCCCACCCGGTGCGGCGAGGGCCTGTCGCCGTCCGTGAAGAACACGTCGCCGCACTTGAACAGCAAGACACCCTCGCGGTCGCTGTTGTTCCAGTACTCCACCCATTTCCAGTGAGGGTACCCGACGCTCTTGACGCGGTACTTGACCACTCCATACTGCAGCAGAGCATGGCATTGGCCGCTGAGCAAACACAGGAGGATGACAAAGCAGGCAGAGGCGATGACACGTGAAGGCATGCGAGCCATGGATCGAGCCTCCCTCGCGCGCATGTTTCCCATGCGCCGGGAAATGGGGTCGAAGTGGCCGCATTTTAAGGCGAAGAAGCGGAGCTGTCAAAGCAAGTATGAGACAAGAATGGCACAACGTGGCGAAATGGGAAGTGACGGGGTGCGGCGAAGCATGGCGGCAAAGCAGAGAGCCGAACGGCTGATGCCGTCCGGCTCGGATGCTCTCGGCGTTGGACGCCGGGCGGACTCTAGAGACCGCCGCTCATCATCTTTTCAGCAACCCTCTCCGCATCCACGGTGTAGCTGCCGTCGGCGATAGCACGCTTCAGGGCCGCTACCTTGTCTTGCCGAACGCTGGGCTCCTGCTCGTACGCCCTGCGGGCGTACAGCATCTCTTGAGCCTGCGGGCTGAGGATGGCCTGGTCGGCGCGGCGCGCCGCCGAAACCCCCTCGGAGGCAGGCCCTGAGGTCTCCCGTACCCTCTGCTGGGTAATGGGATCTGCAGGCCGCCCGGCACCCACCCTGGTCAGGCTCGGGTCAATCTTCATCTACGCGCACCTCCGTTAGACCCCCCGTGCGGGCAACTGGTGGTACCCTCCCAGCTATTATCGGCAGCCGGCCGGTGAGTCTTGAGCCGTTACCACAAGTTCTCGGAATTATTGGTCAAGCGTGGACTGCCGCACGCGAGCCCGTTCCTCCGGCGAAAGCCGACCGATCAGCAGGAACGATAGGTCCTGGGCCTCCCAGTAGGTGGCCCCGCGCTCCTGAGGTGGCGCCTTGCGCAGCCGCGGGCACTGGAAGATCGAGAAGGTGTCCACCCCGTCGAAGAACTCCAGCCACAACGCCGCCTGGCCTCCAAGCTTAGCCACCCGCACCTGGGTGCGGTCCAGCGCGAAGCCCGGCGGCAGATACGAGGGGATAACCGCGCGAAAGCCCACCTGCTTCTCCGCCGCCTGCAACGGGACTCTCGGCGCGCGCTCGATGCGCCGCACCTGTGTCCTGGCAGGCGGGCGGAACTCGAAGTCGCCGGGGCCGGGGTTGACCTGGAACGAGATCTGCAGCGTCACCGTCGAGGTCTCCAGGCGGCCTGCGGCGTCATAGCGCTCGCCCTTGAGCTCCACGAACTTCCCCGCATCGACCCAGACCTTCTTCCGTAGCCGCCGTCCGTCCGGGGGCTTGACGGCGATTACGTGGCAGGTCCGCCCCGCCACGCCCTCCTGTCCCAGGTACGAGGCATGCAAAGTCCCCTGCACCGTCTGCAGCGCTCCCAGCTTGGCGCGCTGAATGTCCTTGAGCGGCGCCAGGTCCCGGGCGTGAACCAGACCCTCGCTGGGGCGGTACTCCCACTCGACCCGGCCGTTACTCACGATCAGCGGACCGGCCCCCTCGCCGGGACCGGTCATCCGGATGCGGTACTTGTTGCCCGAGGCACGCAGCACGTCCTGCCGGAACACCCTGGTGGACTTGCCCCGCACCGTGATCTCAACCTCCGCCCAGTAGGCCACCTGCCCGTCGGCCGCGATGGACTTGCGCAGGATGTCCAGGGCCTTGTCGGCACGGGCACTGCTCAGCGGGCCCACATAGGTCAAAGCCAGCAGCATAGCGCACGCCGCGGAGAAGCGGCGTGCGCCGAAGACGGCCGGGGATACGTGAAGGCGGATGCCTGAAGCGTGAAGGTTCATCGGGTGTCGGCTGTCGGCGTCTCGCCACCGTGCGGATGGGTACGTGTGCATGTCTAGAAGGACACAAGCCTCATGCCCTCATCGTCTGACAAAGGCTGCATGCCGCTGGAGCCCTGATGGCGCCGGATCAGCTCATCCATGCTCTCGTGATCGAGTACCGGCGCGCCGGTGGCGACGGGTCCCGCTCCTGCGACTACGGGTCCGCCGGTCAGGTCCGCGGACGGACTGCCACCATGAGCCACGAAGAACCCCGCCGTGGCAACCATCACGACCACCACCGCGATGGCCGCCGCATGGCCAAAGGAGAAGCCGGGAACAGGCGCTCGCAGCGGCCCCAGGAACCAGTCCACCCAGGAGGACACCGCAGGTACCTGGCCGGCCGCGACACGTGCCATCACCCTGTCTGCGAAGCCACCGGGAGCCGACACGGCCCGGCTTGCGCCCAGGATCGCGGCCACGGCGTCCTCGCGCTTCATCAAGGCCAGGCACTCCGGACAGGCGCTCCCGTGTTGCTCGAGCTGTGCGCACACAGATGGGCTCCGGTCCGCGGGCCGGACGGTCATTATGGTCTCTCGGAATGTGCGGCAGTCCATAGATCGGAAGAGCGTCGTGTAGGGAAAGAGTGTAGGATAGGGTGTAG
>CAZXDD010000361.1:0-8020 GCA_964639415.1 uncultured Armatimonadia bacterium | reverse complement strand
GACGGCGGGGACGGCGACGGCGGGGACGGCGACGGCGGGGACGGCGACGGCGGGGACGGCGACGGCGGGGGTGACGGCGGGGACGGCGACGGCGGGAACGGCAACGGCGGGGAACGGCGACGGCGGAAGCGGGGGGCGGCCGACCCGCGTTGCCTGACGCTCCAAAACGCCCGGGAGGCGGTGGCCCATGCCGGCAGCACTTCTGTTCATCAGCGTCCTCGCGGCCGCCGCACCCGCTCCCCATGTGAGCGGGACGGCGATCCTGGACCCCGACGGCCGGCCTCTGAGCCTGCGTGGCGCCAACTGGGGCTGGTGGCGGTGTGTGGAGCCGCAGGACGCCGGTCTGATGGCTCAGGCCGGCGCCAACGCGGTGCGCATCGCGTTCTTTTGGTCCAAGATCGTCGCCCCCGATGATCCGGAGCAGGTCGGGGGCGAGGGGCTGCAGTACCTGGATTCCATGGTCCGCTGGGCTCAGGAGGCGGGGCTGTGGATCGTCCTGGACTGCCACGAGCCGCCCGGAGGGTGCAATACCGCCGCCTGGTGCGCCGGGGGCCACAACGGGCTGTGGCGCGAGGCACACAGCCAAAGCCTGTTTCTGTCCATGTGGCGGCAATTGGCCGGGCGCTACAGGGATAACGACCGGCTCTTGGCCTACGAGCTGTACAACGAGCCGGTTCCCCCGGCGGACCTGCCCGTGGAGGAGTACCGCGCTTTGTGCCTCCGGGCGATCGACGAGATTCGTGCCGTCGACCCGGAGCACGCCATCGTCGTCTCCGGCCCGGCCTGGAGCTCTCCCGGCGGACTGACCGATGAGATGCTTCTGGATCGGCCGAATCTCATCTATACCTTCCACTTCTACTCCCCCGGCGACATCACCCACTATCAGGGCGGCGATCTGCGCTACCCCGGCACCGTTCCCACCTCGGTGCGCTGGCTCGGGAACTCGCCCGAGGACTGGGGGGCCACGGGCACGTGCGACTGGACGCCGCTGCAGAAGACCTTCGTCGCTCCCGACGGCGCCGTGCGGGGGCAGGTGATGCTGCGCTCCAGCCACAATGCCGGGCAGGCGTGGTTCGATGGCGTGGAGCTTGAGTGCGAGGGCGAGCCGGTGGACCTGGGGCCGAACACGGACTTCGCGGCCGAGCGCGGGAGCACGGGCTGGCAGGTGGAGCGCCCAGGTGCGGGGGATTTCACCTGGGATGGCGCCGAGGGCCGTGGCGGACCGGGGAGCCTGAGCATCGCCGGCACCGATTCGTACAACTCCTGGCGCCTGAGGGAGGCCTTCTTGGCCAGGCCCGGGGCGCGGTACACCCTGCGCTGCCGGGTCAAGTGCCGAGATGCCACAGGCCATACGTACCCGGCGGTGGCGTGGTTCTCGGCCGAGGACACCCACATCGACAGGGAGTGGCTGGCGAGGCAGATGAGGCCGGCGATAGAGTTCTCCAGACGCAACCGCGTGGCCATCTACTGCGGCGAGTTCGGTTGCAGCCAGAGCGTGCCGGAGCAAAGCGGCCTGCGCTGGGTGGAGGATGTGGCCGGGCTGCTGGAGGAGCAGGCCGTGCCCTGGACGTACTGGAACTGGAAGGAGACCACCGGTCCGGGGAGCATGGGGGTGTGGGTGCAAAAGGACGGTCGGTACGTGCCTCAGGAGCCGCTTCAGGAGTTGCTGGGGAGGCTGTGGGCGCGCTAGCCGCGCAACTGTACCTGGGTCGTGCCGACCCAACAGCCGTTCGCCGTTGCCTTTCCCGCGCCACGAACCACCCGCCACGGCCGTTCGCCGTTGCCCGCCACGGCCGTTACTCGCTGCGCACTCGCTGCGCGCAGGGCATTGACCTCGCCCTGTCACCGTGCTATACTCGCCGCATCATGAAGATGAATGCCTTCGACGACAAGACCCGCGTTAGGCGCAGGTAGTACAACTCGCGCGGTCTTCTGCAAGGCATGTTGGTTCCGGTGCCGCCCGATATCAGGGTGGCATTTTTCGTATCCGGGCATTGTCAGACTCGCCCTCGGGGCGAAGGGAGCAATCTCTATGCGCATCGGCATCATCGGAGCGGCGGGGTATGGCGGCGTGGACCTCATCCGCCTGCTTCTGAACCACCCGGAGGCCCAGATCACCTATCTGGCGGGGCACACCACCGTCGGTCAGAGGATCTCGGAGATGTACCCCTTCCTCACGGGTACCTGCGATCTGCCCATCGAACAGACCTCGGTGGATGTCGCCGCCGAGAGGGCCGATGTGATCTGCTTCGCTCTGCCCCATGCGACGGCGACGGAGATGGTGAGCAAGGCTCTGGGGCTGGGGAAGAAGGTCATCGACTTCTCCGCGGATTACCGACTCAAGAGCGTGGCCGACTACGAGGCGTACTACCAGAAACACCCGTGCCCCGAGCTGCTGCAGGAGGCGGCCTACGGCCTGCCGGAGCTGCACCGGGAGCAGATCCGGGCCTCGCGGCTCACGGCGGTTCCCGGCTGCTACCCCACCAGCGCGATCCTGGCGCTGGCCCCGGCGGCCAGGGCCGGGCTCATCGAGACCCGGGGTATCGTGGTGGACAGTAAGTCCGGGGTCTCCGGCGCCGGCCGCAGCAAGCTCACCTTGGACACCCACTTCGCCGAGATCAACGAGTCGGTGCACGCCTATGCCGTGGCGAAGCACCGCCACACGCCGGAGATCGAGCAGGAGCTGTCGGACCTGGGCGAAGAAGTGACCGTTACCTTCAGCCCCCACCTGATCCCCATGAACCGCGGCATTCTGAGCACCTGCTACGCCACGCTGAAGCAGGACATGTCGGTGGCCGACGTGCTGGCCGTCTATGAGGAGATGTACGCGGGCGAGCCGTTCATGCGGGTGATGCCCGAGGGGCAATTGCCGCGGACGAAGCACACCACGGGGACCAACCGCTGCCATGTGGGCGTGGCTATCGACCGGCGCAATCAGCGGCTGGTAGCCGTCGGCGCCATCGACAATCTGACCAAGGGCCTTGCGGGCGCCGCGGTGCAGTGTCTGAATCTGATGTGCGGTTTCCCGGAGACGATGGGGCTGGAGTTCCCGGGCCTGTGGCCGTAGGCGGCGGCCGACAAGCCGCTGCCGCCGCCAAGATCTCATCCTGAGCGTCCATCCCGCGCAGCGAGATAGCGAAGGATCTCTTCCTGACCCCTGGAGACTCCTCGGGCTGCTCCGTACGGGAGCCGACGCCCTCAGAATGACAGGGACGGCGAAGGCCGGCTTCTCGGCCGGACCTGTAGGGGGCGACGCCCCGCCCGTGGGGCGGGCTTTCCGCTCAGATTATGCATGAACGCATTGATGCCACATCCCGCCGCAGCAAAGCCTCTATCGCTCGCCATAATGCCGTTCTCCCCCCTCCTCCCGTCTCGCCGGTCGTATCGGCGAGTAAGGGAGAGGGGGGTTGGGGGGGTGAGGTGACGTGAGTCGGCGCCCGCCCAGAACCTGCATGATCTGAGTTTCCGGCCCGCCGCCGTCGCCGTCCCGCCGTTGGCCGTCGCCGTGCTCCCCTCGCCTGAGCAGCCGTATCGCGAAGGAGAGGGGTCGGGGGTGAGGCGACATCCGTGCCGTCCCGCCGTCGCCGTCCCGCCGTCTGCCGTCGCCGTGCTCCCCTCGCCTGAGCAGCCGTATCGCGAAAGGGGTCGGGGGTGAGGCGACATCCGTGCCGTCCCGCCGTTGACCGTGACTCGCGACTCGCAGCTTGCGACCTGCAACCGCCGTTCCGCGCGAACCCGGAGGTCTGAGATGTCTTCTTTCAAGGTCATTGAGGGTGGAGTGCTGGCCGCCAGAGACTATGTGGCGGCGGCCATGAACTGCGGGATCAAGCCGGAGGCCCTGGACCTGGTGCTGATCCACAGCAAGCGCCCGGCGGTGGCCGCCGCGACGCTCACGCAGAATCGCTTCCGGGCGGCCCCGACTTTCGTCACCGGGGAGGCCGTGGCGGAGGGCTTCGTGCAGAGCATCGTCGTGAACTCCGGCAATGCCAACTGCGCCACCGGCGAGCAGGGCCTGGCGGACGCGCGCCGGATGGGGCAGATCGCCGCCGAGGCCACCGGGGTCGCCGCCGATGAGGTGATCGTCTGCTCCACGGGCAAGATCGGCGTCCCTCTGCCCATGGACAAGATCGAGGCGGGCATCCCCAAACTGGCGCAGATGCTGGGCCCCGACAATGCCGACCTGGCGGCCCGGGGCATCATGACCACCGACACGCACCCCAAGGCCTGTGCGGTGCAGTTCGAGGTGGGCGGCACGACCTGCCGCATCGGGGCGATCTGCAAGGGTGCCGGGATGATCTGCCCCAACATGGCGACGATGCTGTGCTTCATCTGCTCCGATGTGGCCATCGAGGCGCCGGCCCTGCGCGAGGCTCTGAGCTGGTGTGTGGCGCGCAGCTTCAACTGCGTCTCGGTGGATGGGGACATGAGCACCAATGACACCGTGGCGATCCTGGCCAACGGCGCGGCCGAAAACCCGGTGATCTCCGGGGAGGACCGCGGGGCGTACGACGCTTTCGTGGCCGCGCTGCTGCACGTGACACAGGACCTGGCCCGGCAGATCGCCTTCGACGGTGAGGGCTCGACCAAGGACGTGACGATCCAGGTCACCGGGGGCAAGGACTACGTGCAGGCGCGGGAGGTGGGCCGAGCCATCGCGCGGTACAATGAGTTCCGCACCATGCTCTACGGCCAGTCCTTCAACTGGGGTCGCATCGCGGCGGCGATGGGCGCCGGCCTGCTGGACATCGACCCGCGGACCGTGAGCATCAAGCTGCAGGGAGTCCTCACCTGGGACCGGGGCCGGATCGCCACCTACGATAAGGACGCGGGCGCCGAGGCGCTCAAGTCCGGCGAGATCCTGGTGGAAGTCGATCTGGGCCAGGGAGAGGCAGAGGCCACCGTCTGGACCTGCGACCTGACCCCGACGTACATCGAGCTGAACGTGTAGGCCGGGGGAGGGGTCCGGGCGCAAGCGCCGTTGTCCTTCGCCTCTCCCCTCGGGAGAGGACGCGCCGGTCCTGCCTTGCGGGACGTGGGTGAGGGGGGATTCCACCCAACCGGCATCGGGAGCCTGCCTCGGCCGTGGCGCAGACCGTTTTGGCGCCTCGACGCCTTGGGTGTGTAACGAGCGGACGGCAGGCTCCGATGTGGGCTGGGGGCCGGTCCCCCTCACCCGCGCGTGAGGCCCCCGAAAACGGGGCCTGACGAGCGATCTCTCCCGGTGGGAGAGGTGAAACGTCGCCGTTCCCTGCCGTCGCCGTGCCCTGTCACCTGTTTCCTGTCACCCAGCCACACCGGAGAGAACCATGGAGAACCACGTGAACCCGGCAGCTCATACCCTGATCGAGGCGTTGCCGTACATCCGTCGGTGGTCGGGCAAGACCATCGTGGTCAAGTACGGCGGGAACGCCATGACCGACGAGACGCTGAAGCGCAGTGTGGCCGAGGACCTCGTGCTTCTGCAGCATGTGGGGATCAAGGTGGTCGCGGTGCACGGTGGCGGTCCGATGATCAACCAGATGATGGACCGCCTCGGCCTGGAATCACAGTTCGTGGGCGGCCTGCGGGTCACCGACGCCGAGACCATGCGAATTGCCCAGATGGTGCTGGTGGGGCAGATCAACCAGGAGCTGGTGTCGCTGATCAACCTCTCCGGCAGCAAGGCCATCGGGCTGTCGGGGAAGGATGCCAACCTGATCCGCTGCGAGAAGCTCACCCATCCCGAGGGGGACCTGGGGCATGTGGGCAGGGTCGTGGCCATCGACAGCTCGGTGATTCACACCCTGACGGACGCGGGCTTCATCGTGGTCCTGTCCTCCATCGGCGTAGGGGATGAGGGCGAGAGCTACAATGTGAACGCCGACACCGTGGCCGGCGAGCTGGCCGGAGCGCTGAATGCCGAGAAGCTGGTGACCCTCAGCGACGTGCGGGGGATCTTCGGTGATGTCAAGGACGAGACAAGCCTGATCAGCAGGCTGACTTTGGATGAGGCCCGAGAGCTGATGGCGACGGATGTGATCAGCAAGGGCATGATCCCCAAGCTGGAGAGCTGCATCATCGCCCTGGAGAAGGGCGTGCACCGCGCCCACATGATCGACGGCCGCCTGCGCCACGCGATCTTGACGGAGCTGTTCACGGACGAGGGGATCGGTACGATGCTCGAGGGTCCGGCCCTGCCCTGGACGTAGCAAGGGGCCTTATCACATCACGGCCGCACCGCGCGACCACACCAAGAGGTGCCCGATGAACACCCCACAGATCATGGAGCTGACGGAGCAGTACATCCTGCCCACCTACGGCCGGCTGCCGATTGCGTTCGTCAGGGGCGAGGGGGCCAGGCTGTGGGATTCCGAGGGCAATGAGTACCTGGACTTCGTGGCCGGCATCTCGGTACTGGCTCTGGGACACTGCCACCCGGCGGTGACGCAGAGCATCTGCGAGCAGGCCGGGAAGCTGATGCACACCTCGAACCTGTACCACATCGCGCCCCAGGGGCTGCTGGCGAAGAAACTCTCGGAGCTGTCCTTCGGGGGCAAGGCGTTCTTTTGCAACAGCGGCGCCGAGGCCAATGAGGCGGCGATCAAGCTGGTGAGGAAGTGGGCGAGCCTGGCGCGGCCGGAGGTGGAGCCCTCCCGGCGCACGATCCTCACGGCGGCCAGGTCCTTCCACGGCCGCACCGTGACCACGGTCACCGCTACGGGGCAGGAGAAGTACCAGAAGGGCTTCGAGCCGCTGGATGCGGGGTTTGGCTACTTTGGGTTCGGCGACATCGCCGACCTGCGAAGCAAGATGTCGCCGGATGTGATCGCGATCATGCTGGAGCCGATCCAGGGCGAGGGCGGGATGAACGTGCCGCCGCCCGGGTTTCTCCGGCAGGTCCGGGAGCTTTGCGATAGCCACCGATGCCTGCTGGTGCTGGATGAGGTGCAGACGGGGATCGGGCGGACGGGCAAGTGGTTCGGCTACATGCACGAGGACGTCACGCCGGATGTGATGACGGTGGCCAAGGCGCTGGGGAACGGCTTCCCGATCGGAGCGTGCCTGGCCGGCGGGGCGGCGGCGGAGGTATTCGAGCCGGGGAACCACGCCTCCACGTTCGGCGGCAGCCACCTGGCCTGTGCGGTGGGACTCACGGTGCTGCAGGTGATCGAGGCGGAGGGGCTGGTTCAGAACGCGGCGGCGATGGGTGAGAGATTGGCGGCGCGGCTGGCGCCGGCGGCGGACAATGCCATCGTGGAGGTGCGGGGCCGGGGTCTGCTGCGGGCGGTGAGGTTCGACGAGACGGTGGCGGCCCGGGAGGTGCAGGACAAGTGCCGCGAGCTGGGACTGAGCGTCAATGCGATTGGTGACGACAGGCTGCGGCTGGCCCCGCCTTTGAACGTGACGGAGGACGAGGTGGACCGGGCCTGCGAGACCATCCTGCGGGCGCTGGGCTAGAAGCGCGGCCGGAGAGCCGGTTCTGCCGTCAGGATGTCATCCTGAGCGGCAATCTCGCGCAGCGAGACAGCGAAGGATCTCGCCATATGCCAGGAGATTCTTCGAGCTGCTCCCTCCGGGAGCGGACGCTCTGGCAATGACATTCCCGGCGAAGGTGGGGTCTCCGGCCGGACCTCTGCAGGTCCTGCCGAGAAGCCGGTTCTACCGTCAGGATGTCATCCTGAGCGGCAATCTCGCGCAGCGAGATAGCGAAGGATCTCATTGCATGCCCGGCGGCCTTCCCGACCGCGCCGTGCGGGCGCCGGGGCCCTCGGAACGGCAATCTGGGCCGGACGATGTGAGCCGAATCAAGAAGGCCGCCGGAAGTCGTCTCCGGCGGCCTTTTCTGTTGCGTCCCTGCTGAGGTGGGTCTAGAAGCGCTTGCCGACGGTGAGGCGGATGCCGTCCACATTCTGGTCGCCCGGTGTGAAGCCATCGAGGTCGCCGGTGGCCAGCACATAGCGAATCTCGGCGAACCAGGACTGGGCGAAGTCCATAGATCGGAAGAGCACACGTCTGAACTCCAGTCACGAGATTCCATCTC
>CAZXDD010000360.1:0-8044 GCA_964639415.1 uncultured Armatimonadia bacterium | reverse complement strand
ACTCAGATCATGCATGAACACACTGGGGCCGCATTTCGCCATTCCCGCGTCGGGAACGGTCGAAGTACTGCCGTTCTCCCCCCTCCTCCCGTCTCCGCCGGCCGTTTGGCGGAGTAAGGGAGAGGGGGGCTGGGGGGGTGAGGTGACGTGAGTCGGCGCCTGCCCGGAACCTGCATAATCTGACCACGTAGCCAGGCGCCCCCATTCCCTGCGGGGGATGCGCGCCTACACGCCGCCGCCGTGGCTCATGGGGCGCGGGCCCTCACCCGGGCGGCCCTGGCGGCCTGGGAGAGGTGGTGCAGTAAACGGCCACAGCGACCCTTGCCGCTCACTCCTCTTCAAGCCCCGTATGCCCAAGCCCCTCGGCGGGGCTGCCCTCCTTGAGCGTGAAGTCGCCACGCGGCGGGTCGGCCAGCAGCGGGTCCTGCCCGTAGAGGCCGTCGATCTCCTCCGTGGGCAAGGCGGGCTTGCTCCGATCCGGGCGGTCCCTGCAGTACCACAGGTTCTTTTCAAACACGAAGCTCGCCGGAGCGGTGTTGGGGCCGATGTTCACACCGCCCTCCGACCACTTGTCTGACTGGAAGACCACGATATTGCGGCGGAACACGCCGTCTCGGCACGGCACGAAAACGGGCTCCGTGGTCTCCTGCAGGATGCGCATGGCCCACCTCTGGGGCAGGTACACGGTGTTGTACTCCACCTTGGCCCCATCCACGCCGACGAAGGCGAAGGGGGCCTGGGAGCCGACGAAGACATTGCCCTCGACCGTGATGTCGCGGGCCTCGTAGCCCACGCCCTGCGGCCGGAAGAACTGCAGGCCCGTGCTGCCGCCGATGTTCACCGCGCGGCCGCCCGCGTGCTCGAACAGGCACCGACGCACCGTCACCCGGCTGGACCCGCCCTTGGCCTGCACCCCGCTGCCGCCAAGACCCTCGCGAGCCGTGAAGCGGCAGCCCTTGATGAGGCCGCCGTGGCAGCCCACCATGTCGATGCCCGAGCCCCCGTCACCCCAGCGCTCGATGCGGCAGTCGCGCACCACGAAGTCCTCCACTCCCGAGAGCTTGATACCATCGCGGTTCCCGCGCGGGCCGATATCGGTCACCGTCAGGCGCGTGAGGGTGATGTCGTGGGCCGGAGTGTCGAAGCTGCCGCCGTCGTCGATGTTCAGGCCATTGCCGCTCTGGCCGGAGACACACAGATCGCGCAGCTCGACGTACGAGACGTTGGAAAGGTGTATCGCCTGGGCACCCCCGACGATGCGCGGCGGGTTCTGAGGGTCGGCGGCGCCGATGACAATGGGCCTGCCCTCTTCGCCCTTCAGGTTCTCCAGGGACAACCCGCCGGCGTACTCACCCGGGGCAAGCAGCACGCTCGAGCCGGGCTCTGCCTTCTGCAGAGCCTCCCGGAGCTCATCAACGCCGGTCACGCGCTTCTCCTCGGCCTCGCTCGAGCAGCTTGCTGCTCCAAGCGCCAGCGCCACAGTCACGGCCAGGATCGTCGGTAGTCTCATGCTCTGCCTCCGCACGCTTGATGGACGCGTCTCGTGCCCGCCCCGGACCGAGCTTCGCCCTTGCCTTCAAAGCCGGCAGGGCCGTCCCGGCGCTCAGCACTCCAACCGTGCATGGGTTGGGGCGGTCCAACGGCCGTTGGTGGGGCGGGTCCCGCCGGACGGGACCCGCCAAGCCGGCCTGCAAGGCCGGCGTCGGTCTTCCGACACAGCTCGAGCCAGCCATCGGGAGGCCGGCGCCGGGCGGAGCCCGCAGGTACGGTTGTACAACGAGCGAAGCTCCGCCTCAAACCGACGAGCACGGCGCGGGGGTTGCTCCGGGGGCGGCGACACGGCCGGCGGCGAGCCTTCCGGCTCGCCGAGTCGGGCCGGAAAGCCCGACCTACGGGATGGCCAACGGCGTGGTTGCGGCCCCGGAACTTGCCTCAAACGTCAAGAAGTGCGCCCATGTGGACATCTAGTGCGGCCAGGCCAGGAATCCGCCGTCGAGAATCTCCACGTTGTTGTAGCCCTTTCCTTCCAGAATCCTCACGGCCTCATAGGCCCGCAGGCTCGTCTTGCAGTAGATCACCACGCGCTTGTCTCTCGGTATCTCGTCGCTCCGCCCCGAGACGGCCCCCAGTGGGATCAACACGCTGCCCGGGATGCTCCCGGCGTCGTGCTCGTCCGGTGTGCGCACATCCAGCAGGAAGAGGTCCTCCTGAGCCTCGAGGGCCGCCTTGAGCTCGCAGGAGGTGACGCCCCGGACCAGCCCGTCCAGCTTGTTGCGCAGGATGTTGGCGCCGTGGATGAGGACATCCATGGCCTCGGAGTACGGAGGCGCGTAGGCCAGATCCAGGTGGGCCACATCATCGACGGTCATCTTCGCGGTCATGGCCGTGATGGCCACATCGATGCGCTTGATCACATCTCCGGCGCCCACGCCCTGGATGCCGATGAGCCGGCGAGTGGCCTTCTCCGCCACGAGCTTGAGGATGATGGGCTTTGTCCCCGGATAGTAATGGGGCCGGTCGGGGGCGGAGACGGTGGCCGTCTCGATGGGGATGCCCAGCTCCCGGGCCTGATGGGCGCTGAGGCCGGCGCGGCCCACATTCCAGTCGAAGACCTTGAGACAGGCGGTACCGGAGACACCGGGAAAGCGCTCGGTGTGCCCCACCGCATTGGATCCGGCGACACGGCCCTCCTTGTTGGCCACGGAACCCAGGGGCAAGAAGCAGGGCGTGCCGCGGACATGGCAGAACTTCTCGGCGCAATCGCCGGCGGCATAGATATTCGGATCGGAGGTCTGCATGTACTCATTGACGATGATGCCGCCCGCAAAGCCGATGAGCAGGCCCGCTTCCCTGGCCAAAGACACGCTGGGCCGGATGCCGATGCTCAGCAGCACCAGTTGGGCCGGGATTTCTCCCCGATTGGTCACGACACGGGCGACCGTCCCGTCCTCGCCCTCGATGCGCTCCACCCGGGTACCGACCATGACCTTCACGCCATGGCTCTCCATGTGCTTCTCCACCAGTCTTGCCATCTCCACATCGAGCATGGTCAGAACCTGCGGGAGCATCTCAATGACCGACACCGCCTGTCCGCACTCGGTGACCGCTTCGGTCATCTCCATGCCGATGAGCCCGCCGCCGATGATCGCCACGTACGGACAGTGGCCGTTGTGCAGTAGTTCCCGGAAGGCGTCGGCATCCTCCACCTGCTTGAGTCGCAGCACATTGCCCAGGTCCTTGCCCGGGATCGGCGGCTCCACGGGATCGGCTCCTGTAGCGAGGATGAGCTTGTCGTACGGCAGCCTGCTGACCTCGCCCGTCTGCACGTCGCGCACCTCAAGCTCGTGGCTCTCCCGGTCGATGGCCGTCGCCTCGGTGCGGTTCCGAACCGTGATGCGCTTGACCTTGGCGAAGAACTCCGGGTCCCGCAGGACGCCGATAGGCGTCGCCATCAAGTCGCGGCGCTCCTCCACCATCCCGGAGATGTAGTACGGCAGACCGCACCCGGCGTACGAGATCAACTCGCCCTTCTCGACAATGGTGATCTCCGCCTCCGGGGACAGTCTTCGTGCTCGTGCGGCGGCCTTCGGTCCGGCGGCGACCCCTCCGACGATGACGATCCGCTGTGGCCCAGACATGTCTCGACCTCCCGTGACCGGCATGTAACTGCGTTATATCCATTCGTCGTGAGGGCAAAGCGGTCCTTGCGCTCACCGGGCCACTCCCGCCGAGTTCTCCGTGCCTGTGGACGGCCGCGGGTGTCCGAGGTAGACTGCAGGGGCCGCAGCGTAGCGTGGGGCCAGGAACTGACCTCCGGAAGGCAGGGTGATGCGACATTGGGTACCGCTGGCTATGACGTGTTGATCGTCGGCGGCTCGGCGGCCGGCAACAACGCCGCACAGAGCGCGCGCAGGCAGTACCCGGACAAGACCGTCGCCGTGGTCCGGCGCGAGCCCGAATCCATCGTACCGTGGCACCTGCACCGTGTCCTGCAGCCGGGCTACGATGTGCGCAGGCAGGTCCTGCCCGATGTGGGCTACGAGAAGAGGGGCATCGACCTGATCCCGGGGGAGGCCGTCTCGCTGGACCGCGACGGTCACACGGTGACGCTCCAGGACGGCCGGGGCATCGGCTACGAACGTCTGGTGCTCGCCACCGGCTCGGAGCCCGTGATGCCTCCCTTCCCCGGCTGCGACAGGGCCAACGTCCGGCCCGTGCTCAAGTCGCTGGCGTACCTGGAGGACCTGGCCCGGACCGTGGAGCAGGCCGGGAATGTGATCATTCTCGGCGGCGGCTTCACGGGGATGGAATTCGCCGACGAGTGCGTCAAGCGGCCCGGGGTGCCGGTAACGGTGGTCGAGGCGCTGGCCTGCTGCCTGTACCACGCCTTCGACGAGCATCTGTGCCGCACGGCGGAGCGCACCCTCACCGGCTGCGGGGCGCGCATCCTCACGGCCACCCGCGTCCAGGCAGGCCTCGTGGAGGGCGACCGGCTGACGGGAGTCGTGCTGTCCACCGGGGAGCAGCTCCCGGCCGACGTGGTGCTGATCGGCGCCGGCGCCCGGCCGCTGGTCTCCCTGGCCCGGGAGGCCGGTCTGCCCCTGGACCCGCTGGGGGCCATCCTCGTCGACGAGACCATGCGCACCGAGGATCAGAGGATCTTCGCCGCCGGAGACTGCGCGGCGAAGACGGTGTTCCTAACCGGCAAGCCCTCGGCCCTGCGGACCGCGGGCATCGCCGCGGCGGAGGGCCGTATGGCGGGCGCCAACCTGTTTGAGGTCGCAAGCACTCAGAGCGGAACGGTCCAGGCCTACTGCACCGTCCTGTGCGGCGTGCCCTTCATCACCGTGGGCCTCACTCAGCGCTACGCCCGGGAGGAGGGCATTGCGGTGGTCGCCGGGGAGGCCTCGCGGCCGGAAGAAGACTCCGGGGTGCAGGCGAGGGTGATCTTCGCCCGCGAGACCCACACCCTGCTCGGGGTGCAGGTCGTCGGTCTCGGCGACCAGCGGGCCGCGGACACTCTGGCCCAGTGGGTCCGCGCGCCCGTGACGCCGCAGCGGCTCCTGACCGCGGACGATCTTCCCGGAACGCCCGTCCCGGAGCTGGTGTTACTACTCCAGGAGGCCACGCAGGAGGCGGTGAAGGCACTCTAGGAACTCACATTATGCATGGACACACTGGGGCCGCATTTCGCCATTCCCGCGTCGGGAACGGTCGAAGTACTGCCGTTCTCCCCCCTCCTCCCGTCTCCGCCGGCCGTTTGGCGGAGTAAGGGAGAGGGGGGCCGGGGGGGTGAGGTGACGTGAGTCGGCGCCTGCCCGGAACCTGCATAATCTGAGTAGGAAGCCCGGCCGAGAAGTCCGGCCGGTCCGTTTCATGTCATTCTGAGCGCCCATCTCGCGCAGCGAGATAGCGAAGAAGCTCGCTGAATGCCGGGAGGTTCTTCGGGTTGCTCTTGCCGGGAGCGGACGCTCTGAGAATGACATTCCCGGCGAAGGTGCGGGCTCCGGCCGGACCTCTGAGCCCGGCGATACCCGCCCGGATCCCCGCCATCCGCCGGGATCGCCGCCCGCTTCCCGGCGTCCTCCCGCGTACGAGAGGGACTGCGGACGGCGCCGGCGAAGAGCTTCCCCCACCATACCGCTCTGAGGTCCACAGGATGCCCCACCACAAGAAGCTCGCCTGGATCGTCGCAGCCGTCGCGGCTCTCTGCGGCCACGCAGTGGCCCAGTCACCCCTATTCCTCCTCGGCTTCGAGCCTCCGCAGTACAAGCACTACGCAGGGGGCATGCGGATCCAGAACTGGGAGGGCACCAACGGGCTGATGGACTTCGGGCCCGACAATAGCAGAGCCAAAGAGGCCAAGTGGTCGCTGCGCCTGAGCTTCGACTGCTCCGGCAGGGACCCCGACCGCATCGGCGGCGAGTGGTACGTGGACCTTCAAGACACCCCCGCGGGCCTGCTGGACTTGTGCAACACGGTACTCACCGCCTGGGTCTTCGTGCCCAAGGAAGCCGTGGGAGACCACAAGCGCCCC
Source organism: uncultured Armatimonadia bacterium (assembly GCA_964639415.1). GTDB lineage: Bacteria > Armatimonadota > Zipacnadia > Zipacnadales > JABUFB01 > CAYRFY01. The sequence goes on along the minus strand of CAZXDD010000360.1, from coordinate 2,007 downwards.
AACGGCCTGCAGCTCTTCGTCAAGGACGCCGAGGACTGGCGGGGGCTGTACAGCTCGTGGCACAACGCCCAAAGTGGCTGGATGAAGCTGACCTTGCCCGTCTCCGCAAATCCCAGGGCCCCGGCCGGTGGCGGTTGGATGGCGCCGGGCTTCGACCCGTCCAGCATCCGCTGCATCGGGGTCAAGTACGCCATCGGCACCGGCAGCAGCAGGGCCTTCAAGGGAAGCCTGTACCTGGATGGGGTGAAGGTCGTGGCGGAAGAGGACGGCAAGTAGAGCGGCCGCCGGGCCCGCCACCGGTCTGCGGAGAAGGGGAAGACGGCACCCGTGGCACGGGAACGCTCTAGCGACGCCGGCATTCTGAAAACGCTGGCCATCTGGCTCGTGGTGGGAGCGGCGGTGGCCTGCATACCCTTCGGCCTGAAGACGTGGGGCTACGGCCCAATCTGGCCGGCACGAGAGCAGCAGTTGGACCTCATCCGCCAACTGGCAGAGCCGCTCCCCCGGGCCCTGGAGGCCTATCGCTCCGACAACGGCGCCTATCCCCAGAAGCTTGAGCACCTCGTCCCCGGCTATCTCCCTCAGATCCCCGCGCTGTCGCCCGTCGCCGTCGAGCCGTGGCGCTACTGCCGGAGCAAGGACGGCACCGACTACGCGCTGTCCATCGAGCTACTGCGGGACTTTGACCCTCGCGGCATCCATTTCGCGTGCACTCTGGCCTACCGCCTCGACGGGCAACACCCCAAAGACGACCACGGGGGCCCTCTGGTCTGGCACAGCGGCCGGTGGGGGTTCTACTCGGAGTGAGGGGCGGGGCCGGGGTCCGGAGACGAGAGACGACGAGAGACAGAGTGTCAGTCGGTGGCAGAACGGGAGAACATACACACGAGAAGGCAAAAAGCTCCAGGTACACGCATTTTATCGGCGAGGTGAGACCATGTTCATGGTGTACCTTGACGAGAGCGGGTCGCCGTACCGGGACTACAAGACCTACTGCGATGGCTATGAGGCCAAGGTCCCCGCCGCTGCAGGCGGACCGATGCCGTCGTATCCATTCTTCGTCCTGGCGGCTGTCGGCATTGCCGAGTCGCACCTGCCGATGGTCGAGGAATGGTTCGGCGACATGAAGAGACGCTTCCTCCAGAACGTCAGCTCCGATGCGAGCCAGGAGTACGAGATCAAGGGCGAGATCCTCTACGCTCTGCGCGAGGGGCGTCAGCCGACGAGCTGGCTCGGTACGAGAAGCAAGAAGAGGAAGCGGCTGCTCACTACGCAGAAGGCGGTATGGGACTCGCTGACGGCGGGAGTTCTGAGGGACCTCGAGATGTCCATCTTTGACTTGTGCCGGCGCCTGCGCCCGGTCGTCTGGACGGTGGTGGTCAAGCAGCGCCACGTGTTCCGGAGGCACCGGAGTCAGACGTGGTGCCCCTACTACTGGGCCCTGACCTACCTGCAACAGCGAGTATCCCTCTACGTCCAGGCTACGTACGGTGCCTACCAGCGAGCGGTCTTTGTTACTGACGAGACCTCGACACTCACCACGGCTGCGCAGTTCGACGACTACCTCGCGACCAGACGGACGATCAACTCCACTGCAGCATGGCCGGTGGAGTTCGCCCGCTACCTGATCGATGTTCCTTTGTTCGCGAAGTCCCATCTGCACCAGCCGCTGCAGATATCGGACTTGGTGGCCCATGCGATCATGCGCCACATCAAGAATGAGGACAGTCTCGGCTGGTTCGACAAGGTGGAGCCGTTCCTCGCGCAGCACTGGAACGGCATGGGCCATGAGAACGCCGGCCTCACGTTCATCCAGTAGCCCATGCCCAAACGAAAAAAGCCACTCCCGAGAGAGTGGCTTGGCAAAGCAAGCGAGACACAGACGGCCTCACTCACCAACACTTGTCAGTATACAGGCCGACGGGGGCGATGTCAAGCGCTCAAGCGCTCAAGGGTGCGCCTGCGCTAAGTAGGTGCGTTTTTGGGGGGAGCAAGGAGGAGTCACCC
>CAZXDD010000359.1:7743-8096 GCA_964639415.1 uncultured Armatimonadia bacterium | reverse complement strand
GCTGGTTGTGATCGCGATCATCGCGATCCTGGCCGCTATCCTGTTCCCCGTGTTCGCCCGCGCGCGAGAGAAGGCCCGGCAGACGAGCTGTGCGTCAAACCTCAAGCAGATCGATCTCGGAATGCTGATGTACGCCCAGGACTACGATGGCAAGATCATCGCGACGTGCGCCGGATGTGGCAACCCCCCATTCATCACCGGTCACCAGGGCGATGGCGGGGCCCAGGCCCTGAGCTACTACTACCCGTACATCAAGAACGAGCAGCTCTACCAGTGTCCCAGCGCGGAGCACCGGCACTGCTACGGCCAAGTGGTCTGGAACCCCACCGCAGGCGGCATGGTGAACTCCGGCA
>CAZXDD010000359.1:0-7733 GCA_964639415.1 uncultured Armatimonadia bacterium | reverse complement strand
GCAGGCGATAACACCAAGGGCCCGGCGGGTGACATCATCATCACCGAGGGCTGGAATGTGTTCTTCTGGGACTGGGGAGATGAGGACGGTCAGGGCAGCCTGTGGGGCCGCGTTGGGGACTGGCACAACCAGGGCGTGAACTGCGCCTACGTGGATGGCCATGTCAAATGGCAGAAGAAGGCCGCTCTGAACACCTCAGACTTCGGCGCCGTCCCTCCGGGCATCAACCAATAGCTCGACCCATGTCCGGCCCGCACACAGAGCCGCCCTCCTCGGAACCCGGGAGGGCGGCTGCGCTTTGCGGGCGTTGCTCGGCCTCTGCTCTGCGCACATTCCGGCGCCGACCGGCGTTGGCCCGCCGCGGACCACCGAGCAGCGGGACACGGGCTGGAAGGTGATGAGGGACACGGCGGGAAGGCGCCGTTGGATGCAGCCTATGCTGGGCAGACCGTGTATCATGCTTCCTTCGACCGGGCTCTCTGTGTCGCCGTGGTCGGCTGTCCTTACTGCTTTGCCTCCCCTGCCTCACTCCCACTTGAGAGACGCCATGAACCTCCGCAGCTCCAGTTCCAGCTCGTCGGCGAGCTTCGGCTTGTCCGGCGCGAGGTTCGTTTGCTCCGCGGGGTCCTTCCTGAGGTCATATAGCTCGCGACCGAAGGCCGCGGGCACCTGCACGGGCACCGCCTGGTCCTTGCGGATGTCAAAGCGCCCGGTGTCACCGATGTCCAGATGGAAGCTCCACTTGGCATCGCGGATCGTCCAGGACTTGTTGTGGTGACCGATGAAGGCGTGCTCGCGGATAGTGTCGGCCTCCCCGGTGACCAGCGGCAGGATCGAGCGCGCCGTCTCACCCGGCGGATGCGGCACGCCGAGGAAGTCGTAGATCGTGGGGGCGATGTCGCAAAGCTGCACGATCCCGCGATGGCGCCGTCCGGCCCCGGTGCCGTCGGGCATGCGGAGCACGAAGGGCACGTGGACGAGTTCCTCGTAGTTCCACGGCCGGCACTTGCGGATGATCCCGTGCTCGCCGAAGGGCTCGCCGTGGTCGGTGGTGAAGATGACCAGGCTGTCGTCGAAGTACCCCAGCTCCGCGGCGCGCTGCAGCAAGTACCCCACCCACTTGTCGACGAAGCTCACCTCCCCGGCGTACAGGGCCATGGTGTTGGCCAGCTCGGCCTCATCCATGTACCCACGGACCGGGCACGGCACCGGGTCGATGATCTGCTTGCCCCTGTAGGCGGGGTCGGCGTACTTGCGGGCGAACTCCTCCGGCGGGTCCCAGGGTTCGTGGGGGTCGAAGCAATCCACCCAGAGCAGCAGATTGTCCTTGCCCCGCATCTTGGCCAGCCAGTCGGCGGCTCGGATGCAGACCCGGGCGACGAAGTAGTCCTCCTCGCAACGGCGGACCGAGATGTTCCGCAGGTACTGCCTGAAGCCCTCACGGAACCAGTCGCTGCGGTCGGCCCTGCCGGCGGGCTTGAAGTGCCGGCGCATTCCGGCGGAGAGGTCCATCTCGGGAGCCACGATCCAGGGGTCGTACTCCTGGCCGCGGATGAAGCAGACCTCGTCGAAGCCCCGGGCGTAGCCCATGCCGGGCCTGTGCATGTGATACACGTCGGTGACCAGGGCGGAGGTGTAACCCTTGTCCCACAGCCATTCGGCCAGCACGATGTCATCAGGCTCCAGGCGCTGCCAGCCGCGGAAGGGCACGGTGTGACGCCCCGTCCACATGGCGGTGCGGGTGGGCAGAGTGGGGAGGCCCTCGCTGAAGGCCTGCTCGAAGACGAGGGCCTCGCGGGCGAAGGCGTCGATGTGCGGAGTTTGCACGCGGGGGCTGCCGTAGCAGCCGAGGTGGTCGCGGCGCAGGCTATCGGCGACGATGACGATCGCGTTCATGGGGGGGCTCCCGGAGAGAGGCTGTTGCGGGCGCGGGAGACGCACCGAGGCCCGGCGACGCCGGCCCTATGCCACCCACTGCGCCAGGGTCGTGGGCGCCGTCCCGTCCCCATCGCGCCTGGCAATGCGCACCTCCTGCAGTTCTACCTTTCCCTCGCGAACCAGGGACTGCAGGAGCTCGAAGACCAACATTCCCTTCTGGGGCGCGGTTTCCCGCGACCACAGGGGTTCCGTGGCCTCCATGAGCTGCGAGAGGTCCAGCGGCTCGCCACGCCTGAGCGCAGCCACGACCGTCTCGCTGACTTCCACGGCCGAGGGCAGTGGGGCTACCGATACCCCAGTTTGCGGCACCGGCCACAGCTCGAGGGCCTTTCCCCTCACGGTGGCCGCGCAGTTGGGGGGCATAGCCGCGGTCCAGGTGACGGACTCCGGGAAGGCCAGGGCGGTGGTGGCGGCGTACGTCCCGTCGTCGTCCTGGCCGAGGAAGAGGGGCATGTTGATGCGGATGGCGGCGAAGCTGCCGCAGTGCTCGGCCTGGACCGCCAGGGCGGCGATCTCCGCCGGCAGGTCCAGCACCGCGGCCCCCAGCGCCCGGGCCAGGTCGCCACTCTCATCGTAGTGCGTCGACACGCAGTGGCACATCACCTCGCCGGAGCTGATCGGCAGGCCTTCGGACCACCGGGCGGGGCCGCGCTCCGAGGTCTCGTCCAGGTTCAGAAAGCGGTGGCCGGAATCGAAGCAGGACCTGGCCACGGCGCCGTAGTCCGGAGACCGACCCGGCGGCGCGGTGTCACCGGTGGCCGCATAGGCCAGGTCGGGGCCGTCATTGACGAAGGGATGCGCCCGCTGCCGCCCTCCGGTACCCTCGCCGCGGCTGTGGATGATGCCCACGTGCCCCGGCATGTTGGCGGCCGGCGTCTCGCCAAGCAGGACCTCCAGGTCGCCCACCACCTTCTCATAGTACAGGCGACCGTTCGCCACCGTGGCGATCCCCGTCATGTAGCCGCCTCCCAGACCCTCCTCGCGGCGCAGCATGTCGATCAGAACCCGCGCCGCCGGCTGATGCCCAACGTATCCGGCCAGAGCAGACATGAACGCCCCCCGACACTCGAACTGTGACCAATGAGCCCCAGAACTACGAAATCCCACCAGCTACCATAACCCAAATGTTACAATAAGCCCCACAAAGCGGAGCAGAAGCACCCTAAACGCGGCCTACAAGGGCCGCGACATCACCAATATACCGCATTGCAGGACGGACAAACCTGAATCTGCCTCGGAAAACCATAGTAGTGGGTGTCCGGGCGAACGCCGGCCTTCGCAGGCCTTCGCAGGCCTCGGAGGGCTACGGCTCGCCCCCCCCCCCACAGTGTGCCCCCGGCCGAGAGGTGCCCGGGGAATGACAGAGCGCGGCGGCAGCGGGTCCAGCCCTGCGAGGTCCGTCGTCAGCGACGGGGCAACGGGCAGGTGCGATAGTGGGAGGACTCCCGCCGGGCCTGGCCACTATTGGGAAGGCCTTTGGGATGAGGAACGGGAACTGTGTGCGGAGTGTGAGGCACACCTCGCATGTCCGAACTGAAGGACGGAGGGGCAACGCGCGGTCACAGGGAACCCGTGAGCAGGCACGCCGCGTCCATCCGGGGCTCGGGTGCACGGACCCGCGTAACCGATGGCCATCTCCAAGTCGGTCCGTATCGGAGGCCTTCGCGTAGGTCGACGGCGCCGCGAGCAGTGGACCGAGCCGCCTCTGTGCTCGCCCTTGTGCTCGCGCATGGACCCCGCATCGCCGCTCATCTCGTGTCTGGAGCTGTGAACCCGATGCTCAGATCGATGCTGGTGCTTCTGTGTCTTCCGGCCTCTTGTCTTGCCGCGCCGATTCCGGTGCTGGACGGCACCGCCGGCTCGCCCGGATTGCCCGTGGCCCAGGCTCTGGCCGACCTGGGCGACCGGGTTCAGGTCACCTCCGACGACCTCTCCGGGCCGCCGGCCGGCGGCGTACTCATCCTCGACGGCGCCTCGGACCTGTCCAAGCTCACCGAGAGGTCGCTGGAGGCCTTCGTCGCCGCCGGCGGTGGCCTGCTCATCGCCGGGCTGGCCGATAGCCTCCCCCACACCGGCGCCCTGTGGCGGGCTCTGGGAGACGCCGCCATCGCCGACGTGCCCTCGGTGGACCTGTTCCCCGATGATTCCGGGAACTGGATGTGGATCGGCCCGCAGGGCGACGAGACACCCGACCACATCCGCTACATCCGCAGGGCCTTCGAGGTGGCAAGGCCCGTGAAGCGTGCCGTCGTGCGCTGCACGGCGGACAACCTCTACTGGATGTACCTCAATGGCGAGGAAGCCGGTTACTCCTGGAGCTGGTACGATCACGAGCTGTGGGACATCACCCAGAGGGTCCGGGAGGGCAGAAACGTCCTTGCCTTCAAGGCCCGCAATGTCGACGGGCCCGGCGGGTTCTTCGCCCAGCTCGCCATCGAGTACGAGGACGGCATGCGCGAGCTCATCGTCAGCGACGAGAGCTTCAAGTTCAGCATCGCCGAGCAGGACGACTGGGCGGCGCCGGACTTCGACGACTCGTCTTGGGGGACGGCCAAGGAGATCACTCCCATGGCCCAACACACCAGGATCCGGGACGGCGGCGTCGATGCCAAGGGCCCCATCGATCTGCAGGGGCCGCACCCGATCCTCAACGCGATAGCCGACCGCTTCGGCACCGCCCACACGCTGCGGGGCGTGACCCCGCGGGCCTCGGCGACGGTGCTTGCCTCGGTGCAGGACAGGCCGGTGGTGCTGTGCGGGGAGTACGGCCGGGGGCGGGTGGTGCTCGTGGATGCGGTGCAGCGTCCCGGCGGCATCGGCGGCTCCGACCTGAGCGATGATCTCCTGGGCACCGCGATCCTGTGGCTGGGGCATCAGGAGGAGGGGCTCAGCATCGCCGAAGTCACCTACCCGCCCGCGAGGCTGGTGCGGGGTGAGGGGGCGCGGGTCGGCTGTGTGCTGGATAGCGCGTTGCCTGCCGCCGACGGCGAACTTCACGCGGCGCTCAGCCACGACGGGAAGCCGGCACTGTCCCTGGAGTTCCCCCTGCGGGCGGGCCAGGCGATGGCGATCGACATCCCCGGCGCGACGCTGCCGGACGCCGCCGCGGAAGGGTCGTGGGAGCTGACTCTGACGGCCAAGGACGCCGCCAAAGCGACGGTCTTCCGAAGAGACGTGGTCTGCGAGGTGACCAATCCCGTGAACCTGGCACTGTCGATCCCCAGCAATCGCCATGTGGTGGCCGAAGGCAACACGCTGCAGGTGGAGGGGGAGGTCGGCGGTGAGTTCCCGCCCGGAAGCGTGGTCAGCTCGGCCATCGTGGACCCGTGGGGCAGGGAGCTGGCGGCCCCGGAGCCGGCGATAGCAGAGGGCGTCTACACCTGGACCTACGAGGTGCCCGAGCTGGCCGAGGGGCAGTACCGGCTGACGACAACGGTCACCGCCGGGGCCGAGGTAGTGGACACCTCCGCGGTGACCTTCCATGTCGTGCCGCGTCTCGACCTGCAGGACTTCTACAGCACCACCATGCGGCTTTCGCCCTTCACGACCCTGAACCGCGCGGCCATCGAACGCGAGATCGACGACATCATCGCCCACGGGTTCAACACGCTCACCTTCAGCGGGCGGCGGCTGGCCGCCGCGCCGGGCTCGCCCTATGACTATGCCGAGGACTACGCCCAGCGCAGAGGCATGGCCGTCGCCTACTCCTTCCAGGGCAACTTCTCGCTTCTGAACCGCGACGCCCTGCCGCCGGTGTCGGTGTTCTCGCCCGAGTACAAGGAGGCCCTGGCGCCGCGGATCGCCGCCGCCGTGGAGACCTGCAGGATGGTGCCCAGGCTGCTCAACGTGCAGGGCTACATGGATGAGCCGTTCCAGGTGAGCGGCAAGACCTTCGACGACCGGCCGCCGGCGCAGGAGGAGTTCCGCCGCCGCTACGGCATCGACATGCCCACGAGAGAGCAGGCCATGGCCGACCCGGCCCTGTGGCTCAAGTACATCGACTTCTGGAGCGACTGCTTCGCCGCCGGCTGGCGGCAGAGCTATGCCATGGTCAAGGAGGCCTACCCGGACTTCTGGGTGGAGTTGACCCACGATTCGCACTGCACCTTCGGCGCCGCGGGCCGGAACTTCAAGTCCTTCTGGGCAGTGGACGACGTGTTCCACTGGGGCGCCCCCTTCGACTCGGTGAACTACGACATCTACCCGTACCTGTCCACCGACTTCCGCACCGGCAAGTTCGGGGAGAACCGGCTGCCGCGTATCGCCGGCATGCACATGGCTTTCTCCCAGATGCGCAATCTGGCCTGCACCTACGACGAGAAGCTGGGCTTCTGGCTGGAGTCCGGCTGGGGTGAGAAGCTGGCGCCCACATCGCCTCTGCGAGACGCCATCTGGTCGCCGCGCGAGCTGACCTACACCGCCCTCGCCGCGGGCTGCGACTATCTCAACACCTTCTGGGGCATCCCGGAGGACAAGCGCTGGTGGGAGACGTACCAAAGCGTCATGCCCGAGGTGCAAAGTGTCGCGCCGCTGCTCACTCGCAGCCGTGTGCCCCGGGCGAAGGCCGCCTTCTTGTTCCCCCGCACCCAGCATGTACTCCTGCAGGAGGAGTACTGGAACGTGATGGTCGCCCTCGAGGCTTTCCGCCAGGCCTACGGGGAACTGGACTGCATCCACGAGGAGCAGCTCGCTCAGGGCCTGCTGGATCAGTACGGCACGCTTGTTCTGTTTGACATCCACCTGCTCAAGCGGCAGGACGCCGAGACGATCCGGGATTGGGTGGCGCAAGGAGGGCGCCTGGTCGCCGATGAGGTGCCCTCGCTGGATGAGGGCAAGGGGCCTCTGGGCATCTTCGAGCCGGTGTTCGGAGTGCAGGGGACGGCCGAGGTGGCCGAGGGCGCCATCGACGTCCCGGGCACGAATGCGCAGCTCTGGGGGCGTCGGGGTTACGAGGGCGCCGGAGCCATGCCCATCGGCCCCGGCGATGGTGGCTGGGCGCCGCTGCTGGGCAATACCCACGGGCGGGGGCAGACGTTCTTGCTCAACTTTCCGGTCAAGGACTGCTATCTGGACGCCCTGGTGAGGCAGGACGCAAATGGCGCGGCGGAGGCGCTGCTGGACGTCCTGCGCCGGGCCGCGGGCAACGACGAGCAGCCCGCCAATGTCACCTCCTCCAACCCGAAGATCGAGGCCGCGATCCGCCAGACGCCGCAGGGCACCACGCTCCTGCTGGTCATCAACCATGAGAGCGAGGATGACACGACCACCGTCACCTTGCCTCACCTGCCCGCCGGAGGCGTGGTCCGCGATATGGTCGGCGGCGAGAGGCTGCAATCCGGCGAGCGGTACTCCATGACGCTGCAGTGCCCGTGGGGCCAGACACGTCTGATCGGCATCTTCCCCTCCGACCCGCGGGGCCTGACGCTGCAGGGCCTGCGGGGCGGCTACGCTCCGGGGGATGCCGTGGAGTACGCGCTGACGGTGGGGGGAGAGACCATCCGCGGCAACTACCTGCTGCAGGTGACGGTCACCGGTCCCGACGGCCACGAGTACCAGAGCTTCTCGGCCCTGACGTGCACGGAAGACGCGGCCTGCCCGAGGACATTCGCCCTCCCGGTCAATGCGCAGCCGGGCAAGTGGACGGTGAAGGCGGAGAGCCTGTGGGATGGCGCGGTGGCGGAGGGGGGCTTCGAGGTGAGGTAGGGAGGGCGCGCTCCGGCCAACGGTGTCCGCACCCGTGCACCCCTCTCCCGCGCTCAAACGGTGAGCGCCGGGAGTGGGGTGCACGGCGGCGG
>CAZXDD010000358.1:0-8113 GCA_964639415.1 uncultured Armatimonadia bacterium | reverse complement strand
AGGTCGCCGCCCTACAGACGACAACACCCGGCGCCAGCAATATGCAAGGGCGCGGCCCGCCGCACACAACCCGGCTTGCCACGCGCCCACGGCGACGGCCCGCCGCGCCCTTCGTGCGGTACCGCTCTCATCGGCAGGACGAAGGCGAGCGGGGGGGAACGGCGGACACAGACGGGCGGGGGCTCGGATGCCCCCGCCCGACGGGTTCACGGCCTCAGGCTGTCAGTTCGTGGGCCAGCTCTCACTCGCCAGGCCGGCGTGGCCGTCGTCGCCCGCGTCCAGATCCCGGGTCCAGCGACTGCCGGCATCGGCCAGCCGCCGGTCATTCCCCCCGTTGTAGGAGTACAGACGCGTGGCTGTCTCCGGCCGCTTCTCCACCCACTCGGTGGGCTGCAGGTCGTCCTCCGGGGTGTCTTCCAGAGCCACCACGGCCGGGCGCGGCTCGGGCCGCGTGAGCCGAGGGGCGTCCCGGGCGCCATCGGCCAGCGGCCCCCTGAGCGGGGCGGGGGTGGACGAATGCTCGGACGGGGTCCTGGGCGTCATGGCTGTGGCCGAGCGGCTGCGATCCGCCGCGGCCAGGCGCGACCGATTGTCGCTCCCGCCATCGCCGGCTGAGACCGCCGTTCTAGCCGCCGCGGGGGGAGCCGAAGCCACCATCGTCCGCGCAGGGCCGGGGTCTGCAGGGCGAGCCCTGCCTGCGGCGGGCGGCTCGGGCGTCCTTTCCCGCGTCGCGGCCGGGGTCGTGGGAGAAGTGGCCCGCGCCGGTCCGTCACCGGCCGCGGCCGGCCCAGTGGCGGCCGGAGTGGACGACGAGGTCTCCGCCGGCGACGAGGTGACCTGCGATCCATCAGACGTGGCCGAGGCGCCCGGCGTCTCCACCACGAGGGAGGGCGCGACCTCAGCGGCCTGCTCGCCGCCAACCTCGGGCTCCACGGCCGGGGTATCCAGGGGTGCGGAGTCGGGGACGGTGGCGACTACCTGGGTCGGCGCCGGGGACTGTTCTGCCATATGCCCCGACAACTGGAACAGGCCGAAGGCGAATACGACCACCGCCGCCGCGGCCAGCGATGGACCCAGGGCGCGGTGCCAATAGGGGGCGGCCGTGCGGGCCGGACGGAGCACCGGCGCCTCCTCTGCCTGCTGCGCCACGGCCGCCAGAATGCGACGCTTGAGGCCCTCGGACGCCGGGGCCGGGGGCGTGGCGCGCATGATGGCCGCCGCGTCCCGCATGCGGGCGTACTCCATGAAGCAGTCGTCGCAGGAGAACAGGTGCGCTTCTAGGGTCTCGCGCTCCTCGAGACTGAGCTCGTCATCGATGTACGCCGAGGCCAGGACACGGGCTTCGCGGCATGACAGCCGCCGCACCGGCGCCACCCGGCGCAGGAGGCTGAGGATACGGTCCAGCAGGTCCTCGGCCGGGCGCACGCGGCGGGCGCGCAGGAGCGTGTAGCGCACCTGCTCGTAGGCCTCCACACGGGCGACACAGGCGGGGCAGTGTTTCAGATGCTCCTGGATGCGCGCGGCTTCTTCGCCGTAGATCTCGCCATCGACGAAGCTTTGCAGGTCATGTGGATGTATGCATTCCGACATAGCTGGTTCTCATCCTGAGGACCGACACCGGTATCCGACACACCTCCCGGCAGAGGGCAACCCCCTGCCCCCCTCCGGTCTGCCGGCATCCGGTCCTCGTCGTCAGTCATGCCCCGGCTGCGATGGATGATATGACACGGGCGACAATGTGCTATCTACATTGACAGATGACGGGCGACGAAGTTTCGGCCCGCGAGAAGGTATTGCCATCGCTTCTGGTGCTCCCCGGAAGCCGGAAGCGTGGCCACGGTTCTCTTTGGAGCGTCTGCGATACGACGACCCCGAGCGGGCCGAGGCGGGAGAGGCCGGGAGTGGCACGGTGACGGCCGGGCAAGAGCCCGGGGCGGGGCCTATACAGGGCCCGCCCGGCCCGAGGCGCAGTACAGGAAGCGGATGACCAGGCGGCCGGTCTGGGTGAGGGCGAACTGCCCCACATGGCAGGCCTTGTCCTGTGCGGTGTGCCAGTGCGGGGCACTGTCCATCCTCGTCAGCCAGGCCGAGGGGATGCCCGCCAGCTCGAAGGCCTCGTGGTCGCTCCAGGGCTCGGTGGTACCGATGTCCACCCTGAGGCCGAGAGCCTCGGCGGCACGCAGCACGTCCTGCATGGCGGCATCACCGCCATAGCCGGTGCGACAGACCGAGAGCTGCTTGCCCGCGCCTACCATATCTACAGACAGCATAGCCAGGGTTTCGGCGCGCTGGGCCGGTGTCATTTCGGCCACATAGGCGTCGGAGCCCACGTGGTGGATCTCCGGCTGCTGCGGGGTACGCTCTTCGCCTCCGAAGAAGACCAGGCGGAGCTCGACGGGAAGCCGATGGGTCCGCATCACCCGGGCCAGCTCGAGGAGCACCGCCACGCCCGAGGCGTTGTCATTGGCCCCCGGCGACGGCGCGGTGAGGGTGCAGGAATCGTAGTGGGCGCCGAGGATCACCGTTGCGCGCTCATCGCCCCGGCACAGGGGATGGGTGGCGATGATGTTGCGGGTCCGCAGCTTCGTGCCGTACAGCGCGATGTTGTCTTGCGAGGTGACGGGCCAGCCGGCGGCCTCGAGTGTCGCCGCGATGTAGCGCCCCGCCAGGGCCTCCTGCTCGCTCCCCAGTGGTCGCGGGCCGATCTTCTCGGCGAGGTGACGCACATGGGCCATGGCGCGAGCGCCGTCGAAAACCGAGATGGCATGGCGAACCCGCCGGGCCTCGCGCTTGCCCAGGTCGCCGGACTGCCGCTGCAGTGCCCCGGAGGGCGCCGCGAGCAGAGGCTCCTGGTTTGGGTCTGGTTCCGGCGCGTCTTGGCCTCCCGGCACCGGATCGCGACGCCGTGCCGGAACCACCGGCCGTGAGGCGAGCTCCACGGCGGCGCGGGCGGCCGCCTCGCCCTGTGCCGCCCAGTCATGCACCCGCAACGCCGGAGCCCGCGCCCAGGTGGGCAGGCTCAGGTCCACGTCGCCCAGTCCCAGCAGGGCCACGATCACACATACAGCAGGTAACACAAGCTTCGTCCTCGGCAGCATACTCCGCTCACCCTCGGGCACTGTCGTCTACCGGTCCCCCTGCAATGCCGGTGCCCGAGGCCTGTGCGCCTCTGCCGAGAGGTCCTTGCCCTCTTCGGCGGGAATAGGACCCTGCTGAACCGTTGCAGTCACCGAAGGGAGCGTGCAAGAGCCATGCCGGCGTCTCGCCACGTCGTCACAATGCTGCTGGTGGCCGGTGTCGCCCTCGCGGCATGCACCACAGGGCTGTGCCAGCCACCAGAGAAGAAGCTCATCGAGTACGGCTGGGATGTGCCGAACCCCAGTTTCGTCGCCGCCAATATCGAGAAGATGGAGCAGCGCCCCTTCGAGGGCCTCATCATGCGGGTGCCCAACATCGGCAGCGTGTTCTCCAACAAGAAGCACTCCGAGGAGCAGGTGGCCGGCGAGTTCGCGGCCCTGGAGCAGATCGAGTGGTCGAGGTTCACGGACAACTTCGTCATCATGTACGCCGCCTCGACGATGGACTGGTTCAGCGATGAGGACTGGGAGTGCGTGCTGCACAATGTGGGGCTGTGCGCCAAGGCGGCCCGGATCGGCCGCTGCAAGGGCGTGTGCTTCGATGCCGAGCCGTATGGCAACAACCCGTGGCACTATCCGAGCCAGGCCCACGCGGACACCAAGACTTTCGCCGAGTACCAGGTTCAGGCCCGTCAGCGCGGCGCTCAGTTCATGGACCGCATCCAGCAGGAGATGCCCGACGCGGTCATCCACACGTTCTTCATGTTCAGCTACTTCAGCGGCCTGGCACGGCAGACCGACCTGGAAGAGCGTGACCGCCAGCTCTCCCAGCAGCACTACGCCCTGCTGCCGGCCTTCATCAACGGCATGCTGGACGCCGCCGGCGAGGAGATCATCATCACCGACGGCAATGAGAGCTCGTACTACTACACCGACGCCCAGCAGTTCTTCCGCTCGTTCTTCGACATGCGCCAGACCGGTCTGGGGATGGTGGTCCCCGAGAACCGCCGCAAGTACCTGGCCCAGGTGCAGTGCTCCCAGGCACTGTATGTGGACCACCTCATGGCCCTGAGGTCCCAGAACTACGAGAGCGCCCACATGACCCCGGAGGAGTGCGCCCTGTGGTTCCAGCACAATGTCTACTGGTCGCTGTACACCTCGGATCGCTATGTCTGGCTCTACAGCGAGAAGATGAACTGGTGGAACGAGTCGGAGCTGCCGGAGGGCCTGGAGGGGGCGGTGGTCGGGGCCAAGGAGCAGCTCGCGGCGGGCCGGCCGCTGGGGTACGACATGAAGGAGATCGTCACCCGTGCGCGGAAGCGCGCGGATGAGGAGATCCGGGCCAGGCTGGGGGAGAAGACCGCGGACGTGCCCGCCCTGGCCCAGGGCGAGCGGCCGCCGACCATCGACGGCAATCTCGATGACGCCGTCTGGCAGCGTGTGCCGAGCCTGTCTCCCTTCGTGCCCTTTGCCACCGTGGACGGCGACCCGGAGGCCCAGACGCAGACCAAGGTCGCCTACGACCGGGAGAACCTCTACGTGGCGATACAGTGCGCCGAGCCGGACATGGACAAGCTGAGCCTGGTGGGCTCGGGGCGCGACAGCGATGTGTGGCTGGGCGATAGCGTGGACCTGTTCTTCTCCGCCGCCGTCAAGGAGCGCAACCCCTTCCACCATATCATCGTCAACCCCGACGGCCTCCGCTGGGACGCCAGACAGGTCGAGGACAGCACCGACAAGTCCTGGGACCCCGACTATCTGGTGGCCACGGCACAGGGCGCCGACTACTGGACGGTGGAGCTGGCGATCCCCTGGGAGGCCCTGGAGATCAGCGGCCCGCAGTCCGGCACTCAGCTTGCCGCCAACGTCTGCCGCCAGCGCATCCCCAAGCGTGAGCTGACCTCCTGGTCCACCTGCATCAGCGGGTTCCAGGAGCCTCTGCGCTTCGGGGTCTGGACGCTCAGGTAGGCGCGGCCGTCTCTTTGCGACAAACCTCAGGCGCCGGGAGCGTGCCATGTCTGTTCGTGTCCTGGTGTGGAACGAGTACCGCCACGAGAAGCAGAGCGAAGTCATTGGGGCCATCTACCCGGAGGGCA
This sequence comes from uncultured Armatimonadia bacterium, assembly GCA_964639415.1. GTDB lineage: Bacteria > Armatimonadota > Zipacnadia > Zipacnadales > JABUFB01 > CAYRFY01. Next base: position 2,940 of record CAZXDD010000358.1, on the reverse strand, counting down.
TCCACGGGGCCATCGCCCGCGGGTTGCGGGATGAGGCCGACCTGCAGGTGAGCACCGCGACGCTGGACGAGCCGGAGCACGGGCTGTCCGCGGCGACGCTGGAGCAGACGGATGTTCTCGTCTGGTGGGGGCACATCGCCCACGGCGAGGTCTGCGACGCGGTGGTGGACAGGCTGCAGCGGCGGGTTCTGGAGGGCATGGGGCTCATCGTTCTGCACTCCGGCCAGGGCTCGCGGATCTTCCGGCGCCTGATGGGCACAAGCTGCGATGTGCTCTGGCGGGAATCCGGGGAGAAGGAGCGGCTGTGGGTGGTGGAGCCGGGGCACCCCATCGCCGCGGGTCTGGGGCCGTACTTCGAGATCCCGCACACGGAGATGTATGGCGAGCACTTCGATATCCCGGCCCCGGACACCCTGGTGTTCATCAGTTGGTTCGCCGGCGGCGAGGTGTTTCGCAGCGGCTGCTGCTACCACCGGGGCCGGGGCAAGGTCTTCTACTTCCGACCGGGCCACGAGACCCTGCCCGTCTATCACCAGCCGGAAGTTTTGCGCGTGATCCGAAACGCCGTGTCCTGGGCGGCTCCGGTGGCCGGACCGAGCATCGTCCGCGGGAATGTGCCGCCTCTTGAGGACCTTGCAGATGCATAGGTACGGGGGGCCGGGACATCCAGGGCGCAGCGCGTCAGATGCGCGCCCACACAGGCGTCCGGCCCCGTCTACCGCACAAGGAGAATGGCCCATGCGCATGGCTCTGGCGACGCTGGCACTCCTTATCGTCCCAGCCTGCCACGCCTGGGCACACTACCCGCCCGGGGTGGAGTACGCGGTGTACTGCTTCCCCGAGGGTCAAGCGCCCACCATCGACGGCGACCCCTCCGACTGGGCCTCGGTGCCCGACAGGTACCGGCTGGATGGCACGCATCTTGAGGATACCGTGATGGGGAAGGGCGCCCAGATGGACCCGGAGGACCTGTCCGTGGAGGTCACCGTGGGCTGGAGCCCGGAGACCAATCGTCTCTACTTCCTGTACCGTATGACCGACGACATGCACAATTTCGACCCCGAGTGGGGGGATATCTTCGAGGTGGTGTTGGACGCCGATCACTCCGGAGGTCGCTATCACAGCTTCGAGGATGTGGACGAAGAGACGGAGGCCAGGCTGAAGAGCACCACTTGCCAGAACTACCACATCTTCACCCCGCCCGGCCCGGGCCGGCCCTGGGCCTGGGTCTGGGGCTCGCAGCAGTGGCTGATCGAGAAGCCATGGGCCGAGGCGGCGTACCGCTACGACTTCGCCCACAAGGAGCCCGGAGAGCTCTACCTGGAGTTCTACATCACCCCCTTCAACTACGCCGGCCACGAGGGGCCGCAGGCCAGCGCCCTTCATCGCCTGGAGGCGGGCCAGATCATCGGGCTGTCCTGGGCGGTGCTGGACTACGACGAGGACCACACGCGCTACGAGGGCTTCTGGAACCTGTCGCATCACACACGGATGGACATGACGGCCGACTTGCTCCCGAACTTCCGCCTGATGGCTCCGGAGGCGCCCTGACGCGGACAGCGGCCCGGGCAAGACGCTCAGCCGGGGCGACCCGCCGGCACGGCCCGGTGATTCCGCGTCCCGGACGGGAGGACGTGCGGGGGCAGGCGAGGAAGAGAGCTTTGTGCAGGTCTGGTGCCCATCGCCTGTACTCGTAACCCGTTGGCAGACCGACAGAAACCCGGAAAGAGCGGGGCCGTTGGACAGTGATTCACCTTTGCGCCTCGCGTCTGGTCTGTGTTACAATACGGCCGGATTAGGTTCGGGCTTGGTTGATGGCACAGGCAGGGGCAGCTATCTGCTCCGTACGCTTGTGCTTGTATGCATGTTCTGCCGGTTCCCGACGCCAGAGTGGGCGCCCCAGGGAGGAACGCAGTATGCGCATTTCAGCGCGCACAGGCCAAGTTGCCACCGCACTACTGATCGCCGCACTCGCAGCAGCGATGCTCACGGGATGTGGCAAGAACCAAACCGCAGACAACAGTGTCGGTGACCGCAAGTCGTTCAGCGCTCAGATGCCCGGCCCTGCCGGACCTCCAGGCATGGGTGGAGGCCCGGAAATGGGTGGACCTCCCGGCATGGGTGGAGGCCCCGGCATGGGTGGAGGCCCCGGTATGGGTGGAGGCCCCGGTATGGGTGGACCTCCCGGCATGGGCGGCGCCCCCGGCATGGGTGGAGCCCCGGGTGGCGGTGCCCCCGGCGGTGGTGCGCCGGCCTCGGCCCCGGCCGCCGATGCAGGCGGTCCGCCAACCAAGTCCCCGGAACCCCCGGTCGTAGCGCGGGCGGAGGCTCCCTCCCCCGCCGATGTTCAGTTGGTGCAGGACACCATCGTCGCCCTGCGGATCATGGCCTCGGGCAAGGTCGCCGCGCCTCCGCCGCCTGAGCTCAAGCCCGACACGGGGGGAGCCGCGGCTCCCAAGGCCGGCGGGCCCACGGGTGGCGCGCCCGGTGGCGAGCCCGGCGGACCTCCAGGGCCCGCAGCGGCCACGTCAATGGACCCCTTCCACGCCACCGACTATCGCCTCGCCGGTGGTCAGGCCTTCTCCAAGAGCTGCCTGCACTGTGGCCGCGAGGTGCCGATGACCTCCAAGCTTGGCGAGGCTTGCCCCTATTGCGGCAAAGCGTGGAATGGGCAGCCTCTGCGCTACGCCCAGGCCGGTCCTCCCGGAGGCGGAGCGCCCGGTGGCGCACCCGGTGGCGCACCCGGCGGAGCGCCCGGTGGCGCACCAGGTGGCGCACCCGGCGGCGCGCCCGGTGGCGCGCCCGGTGGAACTTCGGCCGGTGCGGCGCCCGGTGGCGGCGGCGGTCGACCCACCGAGGTCGCTCTCGCCCTGGCCATCAAGGAAGTCTGCCAAGATCGGAAGAGCACACGTCTGAACTCCAGTCACGAGATTCCATCTC
>CAZXDD010000357.1:0-8127 GCA_964639415.1 uncultured Armatimonadia bacterium | reverse complement strand
CCTATCCCCTATCCCCTGTTTCCTGTCACCTGCCGTAAGGAGGGACCGACGGCCCGGCGGAGAAAACCATAGGGGACGGGGCGACGCAGGCAGGCCGCAACTGCCGCCGGGGAGTGACCGCATTGAGAGACGCCTTTGCCATGTGGCGTAGCACCAAGATGGCCGTGCTCACCGCGCTTTGCGCCGCGGTGTACGCCGCTTTGATCATCCCCCTGAAGGTGGCGCCGATCGTACCGGGGTTCACGGAGGTCCGGCCCGCCACGGTGATCCCCATCGTCACCGGGCTCCTGTTTGGGCCTGCGGCGGCCTGGGGAGCGGCGATCGGCACCGTGATCAGCGACTTCTTCGGCACCATCGGCCCCGGCAGTTTCTTCGGCTTCATCGGCAACTTCGCCTTCGCCTACGTCCCCTACCGGCTGTGGCGCCTGCTCATGGGACGGCGTCCCGCCACAGGCGCCCCGGGTCAGGCCGGGGTCTTCGTCCTCGTCGCCGTGATCTCCAGCGCGGCCTGCGCCGTCATCATCGGCTGGGGTCTGGAGATTCTGGGGCTGGTTCCGTACCAGATTCTGTCGACGATCATCACGGTCAACAACTCCGTGCCCGGGGTGGTCCTGGGCCTGCTCCTGCTGCCGCTGCTGTACCCCCGGGCCAAGCGCTGGGGCCTGCTGTACGATGACGTGATGGCGCCCGAGGACTATGCCGAGGGGCCGCTGGCCTGGCCGGGCGCTGTGCTGGTGGCGGTCGGCGGCATCGGCGGGGCGCTCCTGGGGGGAAGTCTGTTTCTGGGTGAGGAGGGTGCCCCGGCGTGGAGCATGCAGCCCGCGGGCATGTCGGTGCAGATGGGGGCTACTATCTGCGCCGGGCTGATCCTGCTGGGGTGCGGGATGTTTGCCCGGCTGCCGGGGCGTGCCGGTGGCCGGCAGTGGTCCGAGGCGGCGGGCGCGACCGCCGCCACAGGCCCGGCGCTGGCCGTGGAAGACGTGTCCTTCGGCTATGCTCTGGCCACCGACAACTCCCTTTGCGCGGTCTCCCTGACACAGCAGCCGGGGCAGACGAGGCTCTTGATGGGCGCCACCGGCGCCGGGAAGTCCACGCTGTGCAAGTGTCTCAACGGCGTCATCCCCGGTCTGGAGACGGGGCGTTTCTCGGGCAGGGTGGCGCTCTTCGGCAGAGACATCTCCGGCGTGCCGGTGCACGAGCTGGCGCCCACGGTGGGCCAGGTGTTCCAGGACTTCGAGAGCCAGCTTCTGACCAGCAGCGTCGAGGGCGAGGTGGCCTTCCCGCTGGAGAACCTGGGGGTTCAGCACGAGGCCATGCAGCGCCGGGTACGGGCGGCCCTGGAGACCGCGGGGATCTGGGACCTGCGAGAGCGCGATCCCGTGCTACTCTCCGGCGGCCAGAAGCAGAGGGTCGCGCTGGCCGCGACCCTCGTCACGGAGCCGGACATCGTGGTGCTGGACGAGCCGAGCACGGACCTGGACCCGGTGGGCAGGCAGGAGTTGCTGGCGCGGCTGGAGGAGCTGAGAGCGGCGGGGCGGACGCTGCTGGTGGTGGAGCAGGACACGGAGCTGGCGCTGGAGGCGGACACGCTGACGGTGCTCAGCGAGGGGACCATCGCCTACGACGGCCCTGCGGAGGGGCTCCTGAGCGATCCCACGCGCTGCCGGCAGTTGGGGGTGCGTCCGCTGGAGATCCCGGCACTGTTCGAGGCTCTCGGCCGCCCGGAGCGCCCGCTCACGGTGGAGCAGGCCCTGCCGCTGCTGGAGGGGACGCCCTGCGACGAGGCGCAGCTCGAGGCGGTCCTCGACGCGTGGGTCCCCGGGCCCCGAGAGGGTGAGCAGGGCGGTGGCGCCCTGCTCAGTGTGTGTGATGTGCACTACAGCTACCCCGGTGGGGTGAAGGCCCTGGACGGGGTCAGCTTCGAGATCCATGACGGGGAGTTCGTGGCCATCCTGGGCGTCAACGGCTCGGGCAAGACGACGCTGGCCAAGCATCTGAACGGGCTCTTGCGGCCTACCGAGGGCCAGATCCTCGTGAACGGCCGGGACGCGGCGGATATCACGGCGGCGAGACTGGCGGCCGAGGTGGGCTATCTGTTCCAGGACCCGGACCACCAGATATTCGAGTCCACAGTCTATGATGAGGTGGCCTTCGGCCCGAGGAACCAGGGCCTTGGGGAGGAGGATGTGGAGCGTCGCGTCAACCGCGTGCTGCGTCTGCTGGGACTGGAGGGGTGGGCCGGCGACGATCCCTTCGTGCTGACGAAGGGCGAGCGGCAGCGGGTGGCTTTGGCCTCGGTGCTGTCCATGGAGCCTCCGGTGATCGTGTTCGATGAGCCCACCACCGGCCTGGACGGTCCGCAGCAGGTGGAGATGATGGACACGCTGCGGGACCTCAACGAGACGGGGCGCACGGTGGTGATCATCACCCACTGCGTGTGGGCGGCGGCCCAGTACGCGGACCGCATCCTGCTCATGGGCGACGGGCGGGTGCTGGCCGATGGGCCGACCCGCGAGCTGTTTGCCGACGAGCAGCTCCTGGCCCGGGCCGGGCAGAAGGCGCCGCCGATCACCCGGCTATGCCGGGGGCTGTGGGGCGAGACGCTGCTGTCGGTGGATGAGGCCCTGCGCTGCCTGGGAAGGGGGCCCGCGGAATGACATCGCGCTTCCTGTACGTGAATGCCGATACGCCGCTGCATCGCCTGCATCCGAACACCAAGCTCTTCTGTCTGCTGCTGGCCTTCGCCGCGGTGATGGCTTTCAACCACCCGGCGTACGAGGGCGGTCTGCTGCTGCTGAGCATCATCCTGCTGGCCTGGGCCCGCGGCATGGGCAATCTGGCGAGCAGTTGGCGCTTTCTGTCGGTGATCCTGGTGGTGGGCTCGCTGCTGTGGATCATCTTTCCCAGTGGCATTGAAGACCCGCGGATCGTGTGGGCCCTGCGGCCGGCCAAGATCGAGCGTGGCACCACCGAGTACGACCTGGCGATGGTGACGGTGATCGCGGGCCTGCTCATACTGGCCGTGCTGCTCCTGGCCCTGCTGCAGCTCGTGATCCGTGAGCTGCGCCGGGGCAAGGGCTCGCCGGCGTGGTGGGTGGCGCTGGCCGCCGTGGGCCTGGCCGGGATCTGGCTTCTGTGGCGCGGGCACGGGCTGCTGCCGAGTCTGTGGCTGTGGTATGCCCTGCTGGGCGCCTACTATCTGCTGTTCTCGGCGGTGATATTGTGGCGCGCCCGGGGGCCGTACGCGCCGGCGCTGTGGCTGGCCTACAGCCTGATCTCGGTGCTGATGGGGCTTTCGTTGCAGGGGTTTCTAGTGCACACCTATAGCGAGGCGACAGTGTATCAGTGGGGGCCGACGTTCAGCCTGTCGGCCGAGGCGCTGATGTACGGTCCGGCGATGGGGCTGCGCATCGTGGCCCTGATCTGCTTCGGGTTGCTGTACATCACCGTCACCAGCCCGGAGCAGATGACGGCCGGGCTGCGCGCCATGGGGATGCCGCTGACGCCCTCGATCGCGCTGTCGCTGGCATTCCGGCTGGTGCCGACGTTGGCCGAGACGGCGAGGACGGTGATGCAGGCCCAGCGCGCCCGGGGCCTGGACCTGGACAGCGGCAATGTGCTGACCCGTGTGCGCCGCTCAGCGCCGGTGATCCTGCCCACGCTGGGTTACGCCCTGCGCAGCGCCGACGATCTCACCCGCGCCCTGGAGACACGGGGCATGGGAGCCGGCAGGGCACGCAGCGAGTACCGCATTCACGCCTTCGGCGCGCCCGACCTAACCGCCCTGGCACTGTGCCTGATCCTGACGGCGGTCTGCATCTGGCTGCGGGTGCAGTTCAATGTGGGGGAGACACTGCCGCGGCTGTGATGCGCCGAACCGATGCGCCGCTTCCTCTGAGGACCCAATGTCCATGAATCTGTCTGTCGTCGCCGCGGTGGCGGTTGGGCTGGTTGTGCTCGCGGCGGCCGCCCTCGCCGCGTTGTACCGCGTGGCCCGGGCCGACGAGGCCTTCGTGCGCACCGGCCTCGGCGGCCCACTGGCCGTCCTGGATACCGGCGCCCTCGTCCTTCCCGTCGTCCACCGGACGATCCCCGTCAGTCTCCGCATCATGGACATGGAGATCGCCGTGCCCGGGTGTGTGCCCGGCGAGGCCGAAGCCGATCGGCACATCGTGGCCCGCATCCACGCGCGCGTCAATGCCAACCCGGCCGACGTTCTGAGGGCCGCCCGGGGCTTTCGCGGCCAACCTGTGACCCACGAGGCGGTGGACCAGTTCATCTCGGACCTGCTTGGAGGCGCGGTGGAGGCGGCCGCCGCCGTCGATCCGGAGGGCCTGGCGGACAACTGGCAGATAGTGGCGACGAACCTGGACGCCACGGTTGTGGAGGCCCTGGCGGCCCGGGGCATGTCGGTGGAGCTGCTGACCCTGACGCTGGAGCCCGGATCGCGGCCGACGCCCGTGGCCGATGGCAACCATGGCCAGGAGCCGCCGGCGAGCTGAGCGCCCGCGGCGTGGACCGGTGATCGGGGCGCCGGCCCCGCGGCCATAGCGGCCGCCGTCCCCCTACGGCTCCAGCTCATAGAGACTCGTTGACTCCGGCTCGAGCCCGACCTCCACCTCCTCCCCACTCCCCACGAGCTCCCCTGTGAAGGCGTCCCGCAGTTGCCCGGCCCGGGGCAGATGCAGCGTTCTGGGCCCGCCGTCTTTGGTGTGGATCGCGATGAAACGCGTGTCGGCCCGGAGCACGTCCCGCGGGTCGGCGGTATAGGCCGTGATGCCCGCCTCTGTCAGCAGCGCCCGCAGGACCTCCACGGGCAGGAACGGGACCGCGCTGAAAAGCACCGCGCCCTTCCCCTCGCCGCCGAGCACCAGGCCCGGCCGGTCGGTGCCCTCCAGCGTCCCCAACACGCGGCAGTCCGAGCCGGCGGGGGTGAGCAGCGGTGTCACCAGGCCTGAGCCGAAGCCCCTCTCCTGCCGCGTGGTGACCTCGCCCTCCAGGGCCCGCAGGTTCGCGAACTGCAGGTCACAACGCCCCACATTGGACACCCCACGGATGACGAACTTCATCCCCTGCAGCGGCAGGGCGATCTGCTCCGGCTTGAGCTTGGACCACGGGGCATGGGTGAAGCTTCTCAGCGCATAGTCCCGTTGCTTCCACTCCCCATCCGCGACGAGGACCTCCTCGGGGGCGACGAACTCGGCCCAGTTGGCGTCCTTGATGCAATACTGCAGCATCACCCGGCGCGGCGCGCCGTCGAGCTTAACCCGGAAGCCGACGCCGTCCCCGGCGGGCACCGTGTCGTGGAAGTGGATGTCCGTCCAGGCCGAGACGGTATCGAAGCTCCAGCGCATCCCCGCCTCGATAGGCTCTGTCTCAAAGACGGTGTACTGCTCTTGCATGTCGGCCTCCGGACGGGGATTGGTCCACCTTTCCGGGTCGCTGAAGCCGTCTATCTCAACGGCGGAGCGCACCTGGATGGAGCAGACCTCCCGCGGCTCCAGGGCGATCGTGAGCGGGTCCTCGTCGGTGATGCGGACCACTCCGGGAGACCAGGCGCGATCCAGGCGCAGCTCCAGGCCGGTCACCCGGGAGGCCCTCTGCTCGGACAGTCCCTGGGGGCCGGCGAGGCCGGGTGCCCAGAGGAAGGCCATGGCGTGACGACCGGTCCGGCGCAGGCCCTCGACGAAGGCCGCCTGCTCGTCGGTCATCGCGGTGGTGTTGAGAAACACCAGCACATCGAACCGCGAGAGGTCGGCGGTGGGCAGTTGGGACAGAAACAGCGCGTCGAAGGGCACGCCGAGCCGGTGCATCTGAGCCCCGACGGCCTCGATCATGGGGTAAGCGAGCTTCATGCCCTCGCCGTCGCTAAGGTAATAGCCGCTCTCCAGGTCGCAGACCAGCAGCACTCGGGCCGCGCTTTGCCGCGGGATATCCACAGCCCTAGTGGCCACCTGCTGCAGCTCTTTGGCGCGCCGCATGAGCCGGGGATCGTCGAACCAGCCGCCCCGCGAGTCGGGGCCGAAGTCCACGTACCAAAACCCGGTGTGCTCGGTGAGGGTGGTGGTGAACTCCCTCGTCAGCGCCGCCAGCGACTGCCCGACGTTGTCGGTGCGCCCGTACTCGTGGACCGGGTGCAGATAGGTGCGGATATCGCCCTCGAGGATGTGCGTCTTGGACGCATGGTTGAAAGTGGCCGCCAGGCTGCGCAGCCGGCCGTCGTCGCCCATCAGGCGGTCGGAGTAGCTGTAGGGGGCCACGAAGTAGTCCACGTGAGGCGAGGCCAGGAGCCGCTCGAGCTGCAGATGGCCGCCCTGATTCTGGGGATGCACGCCGTAGAAGTAGCCGTAGTACACGCCGTAGATCGTGCGGCCGCCGGTGGCCTGCTTGCTGATCTTGCCGAAGTGCTCGATGGCGTCGGCCGTGACCTGCTGCTGGCAGCGATAGTAGTCGATGGCCGGCTGCTCGGTGGAGGGGTCGCGGAGGGTGACCAGTTCGGCGTCACGACGGGCCGCGACGCCGGGGACCTCGGCCGTGGCCAGGGCCGCTTCCGGGCGATGCCAGGCCTGCCGGAGGGCCTCGTCGGTCCCGTACTTGTCCCGCAGCCAGGCCCGGAACCGCCGGGTCATGGCCGCACCCGTGTCGGGGTACTGGTTGGTCCAGCTTCCGAAGTAGTGCCACTCGGCGTAGATGCCGTAGGCCGCGTGGTAGCCCACCACGCGCTTGCCCCACGGTTGGGCCTCGAGGTGCTCAATCAGGCTCCGCCACAGGTCGGAGGCGTCCTGCAGCCAGCCCTCCGAGGCCATGGAGGGGCGCCGGACGCGGCCTGCCTCATCGCTGCTGTCGATCTTGTCCGAGGTGGCGTAGCGGACTAACTCATCCTCGTGCTGCGCCATCCACCAGGCCGGAGGCACCAGGCGCACCATCAGGATCAGGTGGGCCTCAGGGTCCACGGACAGATAGGCGCGGATGATGCGGTCGGCCACCCCGAAGTCGTACTCCCCCGGGCCCTTCCACAGCGCATCGGCCGCCACATAGGGCACGAAGGCATGGACGCCGGCGTCCCGGAAGTTGGCGATCTGTCGCCTGCCGAACGGGCTGAAGGGGTCCACGGTGCCGCGGTACATCACCACGGGGCGCGGGTCGTCGCCGATGAACAGCGCGGGGGCGCCGTTGTGGGGGCGCAGGGCGGCTCGGGCCGGCCGCTCGTCGGCGAACTGCTCCGCCGGAGCCAGCAGCGTCTGCCGCCAGCGGTCCAGAGCCACCTGCTCCTCCTGGGTGATGAACAGCTCTGTATGGAACACGGGCATCTCGGACCACGGCCCGGTGAGCGCCGAGCCGATCACTCCCGCGGGCGGCCACCGGGAGTCATCGAACCCCGCGGCGGTCCAGTCCTCGGCGGCCTCTTTCGCCGCCCGCCACTGCTCGTCGGAGTTGATGGTTACACTCGGGCGCTCGGGCAGGTCGATGACCAGTCGAACGATGAGGCCCGCCGGTCCCGTGGCATTGTGGACCCTCACGGCCAGCACATTGTCTCCGCCCACCAGCAGGTCGGTGAGGTCGTAGCGCCGGGCGGCGCCGGTGGCCTGCAGGCTCTCCAGGGGACCTTGACCGTTGACGTACAGCTCCTGATGGTCGTCCACGGAGACCCACAGCTCGGCCGCCGCGGGCGCGGCCGGAAGCTCGAAGGCCCGTCGCAGGTAGCGGTACTGGTCGATGCACTCGTGGCCGGGGGCCTCGGGGTACCAGATCCACTTGGCCGCCGTGTCCTGAGCGACACAGCAGGTGCACCAGAGCGCCGATAGGAGCCAGAGCGCGCGGGAGAAGGCAGTCACAGGCGTTCACCTCGGAGGGTCTGGGCGTGGGGCCGTCGCCGCGGAGGCTGTTCCCGGCGACGGTGAGGAGCACCTTCCGGCCTCGCCGCAGACTGCGGTTGCTCCCGCCCTGCGCGACCGTTGACCGCCGTTGACTCGCCGACTCGCGACTCGCCGTTCTAGAAGTCCGGCCGGAAACCCCACCTTCGCCGGGAGTGTCATTGCCAGAGCGTCCGCTCCCGGCAAGAGCAGCTCGAGGAATCTCCTGGCATTCAGCGAGATCCTTCGCTATCTCGCTACGCGAGATTCACGC